>JBCDEB010000131.1:0-20276 GCA_039180005.1 Cyanobacteria bacterium P01_G01_bin.54
CATCGACACAGCTAAAATGGTGCAATACGAGAAAAAGTTATTCTTCCCCTAGCTCGTTTTTGTTTGGCTAGGCGTGTTATCGCTTGTCCCATAGAGTTTTTGAGGGGACAAGCGATAACACGCCCAAGGTTAGGCTACGTCCAAATCTGGACGATGTAGGACTCCTGAATAAAAATATACAAAACTTCATATTTGCCAGAAACCATTGTCTAGCAAGGACTTAAGCCATTCCATAGAAAAAATTTCCTTAACTGCCTGACCCGAACGATTAGTCCAATCTGACGCAATGGGGAACATCTCAATAGAGGCAATTCGTGTTCTTGCCCTTCAGGGTGTAGAACGCTCTCTCGATGCTATCCAACCCAAGCAGGAGATACAAAATCGGTGACCCAAAACTTTTTTCTTAAATCGACTCGTTCGAGCAGGGCAAATGCCGATAATCGGAGTAAAGCAATTTATACGTTTTCTGCTTAGAGATAAAGCCTCTACCAATTTTCACCAGCAACCCCGAACTTAAAGCGGCCAGAAGGATATGAAAAGCCACGCTCAGGAAATTAAAGAGCTAAAACAACAACTTGTAGATATGCAAAACCAACTCATTGCACTTCGTAATCATGTCTTTGGCACAACCCCCTGGCAACCCACCACCAAGGCTGCTCTATACTTTGAGGTTTCTTCTGATTCAATTCGCAAGGCGATCGCCCACAATCCCGACATTGTGGAGGGTACGCACTACCTCATTAACACCCAGGCAGATTGGCCATGGTCTCAGCAGAATCCTCATGCTGTTTAAACACCGACACATAATGTCGCTCATCGATATGGCTTTGATAGTGGTCGTAATGTACCTTCAAGCTGTGCCCCATCATTCGAGCAGCAATGCTGACATCTATCCCTTCAACGGCGCATTGCACTGCCCACCAATCTCTCAGGTAATAAGGGGTAATGCCAATCCCACTTCGTCGGAACGATTGGCTAACCCGGTGTCCCAAATCACTATTAGGGCGATCCGTATTGATTTTTCGGCTCGGTTGAGGTTGTTCCCACAATGCCCATTCCACCACCCATCGTCTACAATCTCTGGGCATTGGCAATACTTGCCGGGCTCCAGTTTTTCCGCCAGTCACTTCAAGGATCGGGGTTTCCTCTGGCAGTCTTGAGAGATTGACGTGGAAAATTTCATGGGGTCGCAGCCCAAAGCAAGCGATCATGCTAAAGCCCCAGCGCCAAAACGGGTCGGAAAATTTTCCCCTATACGCTTCAATCTGCCCCACTGTGGGTAATATGCGCTCAACTTTGGGTTTATAACCTTTGGCCAAATCTGACAGACTTCCTTCAATTCCTGCAAACCGAGCCAAGGCATTGTAGGCGTTACAGATCTTTTGGCGTTTTCTTGTCGTGGGGTTGCTGTAGTCCATGGCCACCTTACGCAGCATGTCCAAGGTTAGGGGCTCCGATGTGAGGAGCAGATGGAAAAAGGCGGTATAGTCCACTGCCCAGTTGCGCTCACGGTTGGGCGTCTTCTGCACCTTTTTCCAGTGAGCCGTTTCAAACAGGTCAATCCACTCGCCTGTCGTCAATCGGTCTTTGGATTTCCCCGTCTCCCAGGTTTGCCAGGTGAAGAGCCCGGAGAGCAACAAGCTTGATAAATCTCCTGCCTTCTTGGCGGCAATCTTGAGACCATCCCGTGTGGCGGGGCAGCCGATCTTGAGTTCGTAGCGTTTATGGCTGTTGCTGCCATCTTTATGGGGGAGCATGGCCCGCATGTAGAGCTTGTTGCCACGCTGCACCAAAGAAATCCCGTCCAGAGCGGCGTTGATACTCTGTAGCCGCTTCCGAATATCTTCCATATTCCTTCACCAAATCTTCACCAGATCCAGTCCATTCTAGTCAGGATTGTTCCTGAACCGCCAGGAGAAGGTTTTGAAAGATTAACGCTATATCGAGGCTTTGAGGTATGCCGGGAGGCGGAATTGAACCGCCGACACGAGGATTTTCAGAATTCTCATTCAAAGAGCTTTGATGTAAGGAAGCAAGGCTACATTTCTAGGGCGAGTTTCAGAGCCCCCCGTGGCTCCAGTTTGCTGTGATGCGTTCCAATTGTTGGTGGCTCCGCTCAACAGTCCATTTCCCCCACCAGTGGCAGAGTAATATTTTTCTGTGTGGGTGTGGCGCCTGAATTCATCCTCTTGAAATGACCCCAACACCCTCCCAGTATCCACCCCCCTATCCAAATCCGCCCCCCGAACAAACTCCCCCCGCAGCTCCGGCAGATTAAACGTACTTACCCCATCCCCCTCACCATAAAGCGTGCCAATCGCCGCAAACAAAGCCCCATACTCAACCCGTGAAACTGCCCGCCCATCACAGAGCAAATAGCCAGCAGGCGGCTCCGGCCCACAAAACCAAATCAGCGTCCCCGCTGGAACACCCCCCCCATCACCACCCCCGGCGACCGGAACCGGAGCCCCCAAAACCTGCTGCATCACCTCAGATACTCCAGAACCTTATGGACAACATCAAACACAACATAGCCACCCCCCAGCACAGCCGTTAAAAACTCCCATCGGCTGGTAAAAGCCAATGATCTGTCCTCTAACTTTCTGAGTCGTCCATCAATCGTCTTAATGGCAGTACTATTCCCCTTCACATCACCGCTAATCTCCCGGATCAGCTCCAACATAGAATCATCACTCTCAGTCATCCTCAACCCGCCTCCCAACTACAATCGCCGTCGGCTTCGTCGAAACCACCCGCTCATCCACCTGCCGACCCTCCCATCGATAAGCCGGGTCAAACTCAACCCACAAGCTGCTGGTATACGTCCCAGTCAACCCGTCATACACCCCCCAGCGCCGCAGACCAAACGGCTTCGCCTGCCAATGCACCAACTTAAAATCCCCCTTCAGTTGGAAGTGTTCAATCAACGGCTCAAAATCAATCGTCATCGCCGAACTAAAAACACCCTGCCACCACAACCGAAACCGAGTCGGTGTGAGTTTGGAAATACACTGGTTCATCGTTTGAACTCCACAACATTGACAACAATCGGATTCCCCGACCAAGACAGCGCCCTGATTTGACCCAGAAACAGATCATCAAAATAAGACTGCCCAAACTGCAACAGCACCGAAAACGTATTGACCGTCAAGATCGTATCGCCATAACTCAACAGCAAAAACTCCCCCTGAGTCGCCATCGCAACCACACAAGACAGACGCCCAGCATTCGCTGGCACAATCACCACAGGCTCATCCGCCACAACCGTCTGAAGCACCGGATTAACCACTTTCGACCTAGCCTCCTTCCCACCGTAAATATCAGGCATCACCTTAAGGAGCGCGATACTCCGTTACATCAAGCTGGACATCGCCCCCACTCGGAGCCATTGCATAGACATCTGTTTGCCAAGCCCCCAAGCTGAGCGTCTCACCCGGTGCCAGCACCTTCTCAAAATCGGCTGGACTCAGGGTATTATCAAAGCCAATCAAGACAGGCTCCGTCGAAGGATTGAGAATCTCCAACCCCGAACGCAACGCCCCCCCAGTCAACGCCGGGATGATGAGATCAACCGCCCCCCCCGAAAGCAACCCCACCGCTAGGTCAAGGGCACTGCCGATGATTTGAGTGGCAATAACCTGATCCAGCTTGCGGTTAACCTCATCCAACTCACTCTCCTCGTAGTATTGGTAGACCTGAATCGGAATCGAATTCGGCGACCCCACAAACACCTGCCAATCCAGCGAGTAATTCCCAAACTCATTGAGCAGCGGAATAATCTCATCCGTCCGAAAGATGCGATGGGTCTGGCAGCCGCCGCCATGCTTCGAGGGAATGCGAATCGGCACATTGCGGGGCTCTCCACTCGGCAACAACACCTTAAGGTCAACAAAGAGAATCGCCGGATTAACGAGCGGGGTTTCAAAATAGAGAAACCCCTTTGACTCAAACAAAGTAGAGCCATTGGCTTGGGGCGTTTCCGCCACACCATCGAACAGCAAGACCGAAGGCATGATTACGGCAGGAGATCAATGACTTTGCTATAAGACTCCCCCTCATAGCACATACAGATAACCGCCTGATTTTGCGCCAGATTAGCACCGCAATCGAGGATATCGGCTGGGTCTGTGGAGGACACAGGCACGGAGATCGATTGGGTTCCCTCATTACCCCCTCCATCAATGGTTCCGAAATCCACCTTATAGCGCCGGGTGCGGCGGTTATTCCCCGTCCCACAGCTAACGCCCTCAATGACATTAGGCGCATCCACACAGTCATCAATCTCAGCAAAGGTTGTTGCTCGGTTGCCGACCTGGTTGGTGAGAATCCGCATAGGGGCGTTCACCACTGCGCCTGCTGGGTCGGAAGCGTCGGTCTGGTAAGTACTCATCACCCCTGTCCAGTAGATCGAGGACTTGCCTTCACCCGCAGGGGGATTGAGCGGCGCAATTCGGGCGAAGGTGACTGGGGCGGGTCGCAGTTGAAACGAATCAATCGCGTTAGGGAAATGCTCACCGACGAGTTCAATACAGACGACGGTATGCGCCCCACCGATGCCATCAAAGATGGCACGCACCGCAGTGGCAACCGCAATCACCTGGTTGCTGGTGCGCACCGGAATCTTGGTTGTGCCCCCACCCCGGCGAATGAATTTTAGATATCGGTAGTTAAAATCGTCATCATTTAAACAGGGGACGGGGTCAGGTTCAACGGTTGCGCCAACCGCAGTAATGATGTTGGTCATTTGGGCATCGGGGACGCCTTCAGGCTGGTGAAGGTTGATAACGACCTGTTTAGGCGAGCCGACATCGGTGGTATAAGGGTTGTTGTTCCCGCTCGTGAACGAGAGTCTAACAGTTTCAGGCATGGGTCTCTAGGGTTGGTGGGGTGTGCCAGACGGGGCACGGTGGGCATTAGGCAGCGGGCTCAGCGACGATGTCCACCAGTTGGGTAGTGGGGTTCTTCTTGAGCCGAGCGGTAACGGTAATCGTCTCGCGGTATTCGTCAGGGCCAATGCCTTGGGGTTGGGACTTGGTAAGGGTCAAGTTGATAGCTTTGTCAGCGTCGGGGATGACGGCAGAAGACTGATAAGCAGCTTCTATCACCGCTCGCACCACTTCCCGTCCATCACCATCAGCGGTCGCAGCTTCAGCGGCGGTGAGGGTGGGGAGGCTGGAGAGGGGAATAAAGATGCCCTGTTCGGGGGCCGCTTCGGCAGCGGCGAGAAGGGCATAGCCAGGGATGAGTTCACCGGGAAGGGGTTTCATAGGAGTTCCTGTTTTTCTAATCAACGGATCGTGTATCTCTCACAACATAGCCTGTGATCACGGTAGAATGGGGATTGTTGAGTTTTTTTCCGGTCGTCGGAGTTAAAGTCCGACGCCGGAGCGATGACATGGAGAGTTACGGCCGGTATCGAGGGACTCGCTACTGTTGCGGGGAGGGGTTGATGGTGCCGATCCGTCAGTGGGCGCAGGAGAATAATTATTCGTTGGATGAATGTCTGCGGTTGTTGCGGGTGGGCTATCTGGTGGGGAGTCGCCAGGGGCGGTGGTTGATGTTTGTGGGGAAGAATCCTGATTGGGTTGGGGGTGTGCCTTGAGTTGTGTGGCTTTTGATATTGCAACGGTTAATGCTATTCAAGCTGATGCTGATACAGCTTCTGGGTTCTTAGAGAATATTGAGTGGGGACGATTTATATATCCCACCGCTGAGGGACGTAACTCTTACCTAAAAATGGGGATACTTGTTCCTCTAGGGTCAGGTTTCCTTCAGGATTTTTTAGAGTGGGCTGATGCGCAATTCTATGTATTTGGGCTTATCCCCAATGAGTGGTATAACCGCGAAATAGACCTTTCTCAACAAGACTATGATTCACCACAAAAGTTGAAGTCTATCGCGGATTTACTTAGCAATATTGAAGGAAACCTAAGGGAGGGGGTAAGTTGTACTGAAGAGCTTGACGATTCGTATATCTGCTTCTCGGAAGCGGAGATACAGTCACTCATAGAAAATGTTGCAGTGGCTTCTGCTACGGCTGCACTGGCTGCGACTTGGGACACTTGGGGTCCGTATTGGGGGAGACGCGAACTTGATAACACTGATGATGTTCGAGTTAATCCTATACTTGGCTCGATCCCCTTATTTGGCTCGATTTGGATTTCCTTGGCAACTCATGCTGAATTGAGACGGGAGTATAACCAGTTACTAGCAATTGGAACACCCATAACGGCACTTGATACCTTCCGTCTGATGGGCTATGACTGCAAAGCCGAAAGCCCGCCAGAGCAAGAGGACTGTCAACCCATCGTAGATGCTCTGGAAGATATAGCCGAAAATCTTGAGAATCTAGATTTACCAGAATTCGACTATGACCGGGTTATTGATGCCATCAAAAACCACATCGATACAAAATTCCCTGATGTAGGTGGTCAGCACATTGGTGCACGATGCGGTGCAACCTCAGAGCTGCCTGGCTATTCCTGGAAAGGAACAGGGTTTGAAGGAATTAACGACCAAATCAAAGCCGTTCAAAGCCAACTTAATGCGATTGAGAATCGAGTCTGCCCGGAAATCGTCGGGACAATTCCTTACTCTAGGGCTTGTGAACGAGGCTTTGCAGGCTCAATCCCCTTCGTTGGCTGGGGTCTTCCGGGACTTAGCAATCAGCTCGATGCTTTGGGACAGCAAATCGACAGCATTCAACAGAATCTCTGTATTCACAGCAATACAAAAGGGGATAATGTGCGGGATAGTCTCACGCAATTGATTAACTCTAAATTTCCTCAGCTATCTGGATTAATGAGGGCTGATGATATTTGCGGCTTTGGGGGAACGCTGGCAACACCTTACAACGCATCCGGCTTCTTTGCAGTCGAAGAGATGCTACAGGCGATGATGGCGTCTCAAAATCGTTTAATGGAACACCTTTGTCTGGTTTTACGGGACATTGATGAAAGGCTGATTAACGTGGTTCAAGGTGAGCACCAAGAGACCAAAAACAGGATATTGGAGAACTTCCCTGACTTACCCGGTAGCTTTCAAGGGTTGAGGTGCGAAGACGATGAGTCTGAGGCACAGCGGTATAGCTGGGCCGGTCGAGGGCTCTTGGGAGTGGTTGACCAAATCAGCTCGGTTCACCGTCACCTCAATCAGGTTGAACAGCGCATCTGTGGCATTCCACCCCATATTGACGCTAAATTTCCCGAACTCCCCGGTAGCTTTGAAGGCTTGAAGTGTGAGGACGATGAGGGAGAGCCACAGAAGTATAACTGGGCGGGTCGAGGACTACTGGGGCTCGTTGACCAAAACGCCTCAATTCACCGTCACCTGAACCAGATTGAACAACGAATCTGTGATATCCCCCCAGACGACTTCCATATCATTCACCCCGTAGATGAGCACGACCGTATCAAGCTGATGAGCCAACTTCAGCTCATTTGGGTCAAAGAAGGCGAAAAATACAAACGCGGTGGCACCTATTGGCGACAATACATCCCCAATCCCAAAGAGCTCGATTGGTGTCGGGATATTGCGCCCCTGCGGTGGCAGCGGGGCGGTAGAGCCTATGGCATGGCTAAATGGGGAAGTGGCTTCGGTGGTATGACCTCCGGACATTTCGCCAGTGAAGACGCAGCCAGAACGCTCATGGGGCAATTGATCGAGCTGAGCCAAGACACGAATATTCAGCCCCGGATATCGACCGGGGTCAACCTGAAGAAGCCCAGAGAGGAAATCACGGCCCAAGTGGTGCGGGCTTCGGTGCTGTTCTACGACGAAGAGCAGGAGCTAGTGGGTAAGCGTTGCCTGAAGCCACCCAGAGAGGGGTGTTGAATGCAGGCTTTAAAGGGTTTCCCCCCATTTAGCATCGGTTTTGGCGGTTCTTTCTTGCAAAGGGCTGATAATCCTTGGGGAAACGACTATATCCTTTCTGACGTAACCACGGTTACTTTGTCTGGCTCTTATCCTGATGTTACAGCTACTGTTACTACGTTTGAAAGTTGGGAGAACCCCGGTAATGAACTCACTAGAATTAGGGGGCGTGTGAGGAGAGAGAGTTCTGAAAGAGAATCCAGTTTCTCAGAAAAGCTCTTTCGCTCCTCCGATTATGCAATAGGGCTTCGCCGGGGATTAACCATAAACCCATCGACAGGAGAACCTTACAGCGGAATTGTCACTGAGTCTGGCTCAGAACGGTATGAGAGACCAGTTGTGGGAGGGGTCAAGGTGACTCTTGTGGAGTGGACTTCTTCACGTCTCTATTGGACGGGGGACTGTTCACCGTTTGATGACCCTTGCGAGGGGTTGTTTAACCCGGATGGGTCGTGTAATTGTTGTGAGATTGGTTCGCGGGTTGAGGGGTTGTTGCGGGATTGGTTGGAGCGGGTTACGGGTTAGTTTTTGGCCGCTTCCATTGGTGTAAATAGGCACTTAGTACAGGAACAAGTAAACTCACGATAGGCGTCTTGGATAGGAATGCAGAAAGTATTAGACTAGACACCAGAAGGTAGAGTAATCCACAGATAGATTCCTTTCGATATTGTGGCGATATTGTAAAAGAAAAGCCTTTATTCCTACTCCCAGAAAACCAAGAAAGAAACTGCATTTCCAGTGCTAAAAGATAATACAGTCCATAAATACCGCCACCAATAACAATGATTACAGCGATGGGAGTGGGTTCAGGGAAAAGACTACTAAAAACGGATTCCATAATTCGCCCATTGATTAAGCAAGCGAGCCAAATCAATACAGCTTTCTTCCAAGACTCCTTAGATGGAAACAAGAGCGATTTCATTGCAGCTATTTGATTTCCTCCAACTCTTCCAAAGGAATAACCCTCAAATTATCCCACTCATCTCCTAGACAATGGGCTCCCTCCTCGTCGATCTTGCTGACCTGCACTATTGGCATCGGGAAAGGGGGATCGACAAGGTAGAGCATATTGAGTGGGTCACGCCAGTGGTACAACTCGCCCTCGATGATTGTTGCGGAATGTTGCGGATTATCGCCACTTTCGCAAACTGCTGACACATTCTGGGGGTTCAGCAGTTGTTCAGCAGTTGGTTCAGCAGTTGGCAAATCCTCTCCCTGACTGGGATTGGGGCCTAACTGCTGAACTGCTGACGTTTTTTCGGTTTTTGACACACTCTCAGAAGGTGTTTCTTTTTCGGCATTTTGTTCAGCAGTTGAGCAGTTAGGGTCTAAACCCGCATGGTTGTCAGGTTCCTGAACTGCTGAAGGAACTGCTGATGAACTGCTGATGAGCTGCTGACTTAATTTCTCGTTACAATCGTCCAGGTCTTTGGGGCGGTCTCCCAACCAATAAACATACCCCCGTCCCTTGAGTTTTGCCCGCTGAATAATGCGGCGGTCGTAAAGCTCCTTCATAAGGTTTCGGGCGGTGCTGAGAGCGATCAAGAGCTGGTCTCTTATGTCACTAGGTTTGTGCGCGACTCCCTGGCGTTGCTTGAGGAAGTCAATCACTCGCTCTTTGGCCGGTGCGTCCGGGTCATCCACCAGGACACGCCCTTTGAGCCGACCTTCATACGTCCAAGACTTGTTTTCAGGGTCAAGGGTGATGAGGTGAGAGCCAATACACCCCCCCGAACGGCTCTTGGTGACGATAAGCTTCCGCTCTACATCGTCGGGATCATCATTCATGCGCTCAACTTTGATGACCTGAGAGACAGCGGCGGGGATAGCGGTCGAGCCCCGTGACTTGCCCTGGTGGGAGCTGTGGTGGATGAGCATGAGGTGACAACCGCATTCTTGGGCAATGTCAGCCATCATCAGCACGGGGCGGGCATAGTCTTGTTCATTCTCTGAGATGCACTGGTTGGCGTTGATCGCCTGCAATGAGTCAATCAGCACCAGGTCAGGCTTCCAGGTCTTGCAGAGTTCATAGAGCCGGGGCAAATATTCAACGTTCCATTTTGTTTTGACCATCAGGTTAGGGCTGTCGAAGTTGAACCCGCGCAGGTCAAGGTTGGAGAGCATGGTGGGCACGGGTTCATCTTTTTGAATGATCAGGACTTTCTGTTTTTTGAGGACGGGGAAGCCTGACCAGTCGAGACCGTTGGAGATGGAGTAGGCGAGATCATAGGCCCAAAGGGTTTTCCCTGTGCCGCCTTCGGCATGAACGAGGGTGGTACTCCCCCGCGCCAGCCAACCGGGCAGGACCCAATCGTTGTATTCACTGCCGTATTTCTCGCGCAACTGGGCCAGGGTCATCGGTTCCTCGTCGTCTTCGATGAGACTGGAGTGATAGAAGTCCTTCAATTCACCGATGCTATAACCACTGCTCTTGGAGAGTTTGGAGAGCTTATATTTGCGGTGCTGGGGGGAGAGTTTGGGGTCTAGGAGTAGCTCTCGGGTTTGGGCGACTAGGCGATCGCACCTTGCGTTATCAGGGTCTTCGTCTGAGAGTTGGATTGCTAACTCCTCTAAACGGGCCTTGCTGTAAAGGTGGGCACGTTCTAGGGGGATGGACTGGGTGTAGGCCCGTTGGGCCATTTCATAGCTCAAGGCAATCATGTCGCGCCGCAGATACTTTTCTTTGACCAGTTCGGCATGGCGGTCGATGTTTACCGTGGAGACAGCGCGTTCAGCCAGTTGGGCAAGTCGGGCGGTGCCCCCGATGGTGTCGAGCTTGCCTTTGTCCATCAATTGAGAGGTGACGGTCATCAGGTCGGGAATGTCTCCCTTGGCTGCCAGTTGCTCTATGGCTCGGTAAATATGGCGGTGGTTGGTGTCGTAGAAGCAATGGCAGGTAAGGATGTCTTTCACTCGTTCGTAGGCGAAGTTCTGCCCACTTCGTCCGCCCTCTCCTAGGATTCCCCCCAGAATGAGTTCCTCGGCTTCGAGGTTCTGGGGGGGCAGCATTTGGGAGAGTCCGGGGGTGAAGTCTTCGTTGGGGCTGATTCGGTCGATGGCTTCAATGCGGGGGTCTGGGGCTGTCATTGTGGAGTTCCTATTAGTAAAAGCCGCAATATTCTGCGTTGACTGACAGAAACTGCGCTTTTGTGGATGAATTGGGTATTAGTAAAAACGGGCTATCTTCGGATTTACCTGTTAGCGAATATTGATTTTTAGTGAGATAGCTATCAAGACAAGTGGGCTATCTTTGAGACTGCCTATTAGTTAAACTGCAAAGAAAAATCCCCATGGACGCGGGTTTGCGTCCATGGGGGGCTAATGCTCTTCGGATTTCTGGAGTTCGGTGGTGAGTATCTCTAGTTGCTCTTTAAGCTCTGCGACGATGCCTTGAACTTCTCGTTCGTGTTCTTTGCTCTCCTTTAGTCTTTGCTCCAGTCGTCCCTGATGGGATTTGACGTACGCCAGGTGCTGATCCTCTAAATCGGCGACCCGGCGAGCGATTCCCCCAAGAATTCTTTCTCGGTTTGAAACGCGATCCTCCCCACCTGTAACTCGCCCCTGGCGATGCGCTCGATCAGCTCCGAGACGCTGACCCCGTGCTTGCTGGCCACGTCCTTGAGCATCCTCTTGGCTGTTGGAGTCAAAGCGTATCCCGCATTCACCTTGTTCTCCACGTAGCGATCGTGCTTGATTTTCTCTGCCATCGGTATGTGTCATAGATGTTCACACTTCAGAATACCAACATCTTTGTGAGGAAGTCCGCAGATCTTCTACATGATTTGCAAGATTACCCCAAAGATACTGATTTCACGATAACATCATTGTGGAGATGTTGAGAGAAAGATCTAAATTCTAGGGATAAACCGATAAGTGGCCCTCTTCTCGACTTTTCATATAAAACCCGGAACGCCTTACAAATTAAGGGTTTTCACGGATAAACCAACCATGCATCTAGCCCGACCCCCACCAACAAAAAAAGACCCCCCAGCAGGAACCGGAGAGCCACATAAGCTAACTTCATTCTACGCCCCGGTTCCTGGATCTCCGTAAACCCCTCAATCACAGGAACCTATGTCAGACTCACAACCTGTCATCGTCAATATTGTCCAAGCCTCACCTGACCCCAAGCCTCAACCATCAGGCAGTCATCTCGACAACTCCAATGTCTTTGTGTTTTTGGTGCTGGCGCTCTGCTTCTCCTTGCCCATAGCGCTCGCCGTAACACAGGGAGATTGACCGATGGACAAACTCCAATACGCCGGGATGGCGATTCTCTCTTTAGGGGTCGTCATCCTTTTACATTTTGTATTCCGCTGGCTCTGTCCCTGGCTAGAGCCCGTTGCCAAATATGCCCACCTCCTCCTGCTCTGCTGCGCCGGGGTGGGCTACTTCTACGGCGGCCCAAACAATGCGCGGGTCGCCGTTGGTCTGCTATCGCTAGGGGGGATGTTGGCATGGATCTAACCCGACTCATCAATAAGCCCCTGCTCCAGACCGACCCCGATTGGCGGGCCTGGTTTGAAGTGGGGAGCCTCTACGCCGGAGCCCTAACACTTATCGTCCTCGCCAACACCGCCACCCCTTGGGATTCCTGGTCACATCGACTGCTTCGTGTAATGGGCACATTTGCCGGAACTGGACTCGCCACCTACGGCTTACTTCGCAACCGTGAACACGTCAAACTCGCCCAAATCTATCAACAGAGAGAGCACGACCGAGTGAAGGCAACCCAAGCCCTCAACGCCCAACAAATCACCCAAATCCTGAAGGGAATGCAGGGCTTGGTTCCCGAAACAAACGGGTTTCAACCTCAACCCTTTGACCGGGAAGAAATCCTACAAGAAGCCACTGGAATCGCCATCCTGGGCAACAGTGGCAGCGGTAAAACCTGCCTCGCTAACGCCCTCGCCCAAGGCACAAATGCGCCCATCCTAGTCCTTGACCCCCATGGTGATTCCTACGACCCCCATAAATACCCTTGGGGTGATTTGGTAGTAATTCATGACTTACCCACCATCCTCAAGTGTATGGAATATCTTCTGGATTCTCTCGACCAGAAAGACAAACGACCGCTTACCATCATCGCTGATGAGTTCCCCAAGATTCGCGCCTATGCCCAAGCTCAGAACAGCCTTGTTGCTGATAGGTTTATCGTTCAATATGGCTCAGAGGCTCGGAAGTTTAATAAGCTGCCTATCTTCTGTTCTCAGAGCGGAAATGTGAAGGCTTTAGGACTTGAAGGGCGGGGGGACTTCCTGGAGAATTTCGCTCTAATTCGATTAGGAAAGGTAGCGGTTAAATACGCAAAAAACCATGAAGATCGTGACCTCTATCAGTGGCTCAAGGACATAGCATACCCGATGCTCATTGACCACGACAGAGCCCATTTACATCCCAATCTTGGGCATCACCAACAGGTGGTAAAGGGAGCAGTTCCGACGGGTCTGCTACCTCTGGATAGCCCGCCGATTCAGCACGAGTTGCCGGGGATGGTCGTCACAGGAGTATCACAGCGCTGTGATACATCACAGGTATCACAGGATGTGCTTGAATTCCTGAAACGCTGTCACAGCAAACCCTGTGATGAACTATCACAGGCTGTGTCACAGCACAGCGATACCCCCTTGCAGTGTCCCAGGTGCCCATCACAGGACATCAGCCGCAATGGTTCCTACAAGGGGCAGCAGCGGTTTAAGTGCAAGAAATGTAAGACGAGTTTTTATCGTAATAATGTCTCGTAAATCCAAGGGCACTGTGACCATAGAAGTACGTGACGGACGCCTCCGACTTCGGTTGCCCCGTCACGTCTTTGGTGGTGCTCAGAAGCACATCACGTTAGGTTTAGCTGATACTCCTGCCAACCGTGAGATCGCAGAAGCTAAAGTCAAGCGTATTGAGTCAGATATTGTTCTAGAACAGTTTGATTACACCCTCAAGCAATACCGCTCTAAGTATGCAGTAGCCAATGATGAACCGCCGCTGCTCGAACTCTGGGAGAAGTTTACCGAGTTCAAGAAAGCTACTATCGAGAGCACCACTATCGAAACGACCTATCGCACCGTAGAGACCCACATTCGCAGCCTGCCCACGCAACAACTGGCCCAAGCGAAGCTGATTCGTAAACACCTCCGGGATACCCTAACACCCCACGCCGCCAAGAAAGCCTTTAACTACATCAAGTCCTGCTGCGCCTGGGCATTCGATGAGGAAATTATCTCAGCCAACCCGTTTCAGTTTCTCCGGGTACAGGCCAAAGCGACCGCCGAAGATATCGACCCCTTCACCGCCGATGAGCGCGACCAAATCATCGCGGCCTTTGCAGAGAACCCCCACTACAGCTATTACACCAACTTTGTTAAGGCTTGCTTCTGGATTGGGGGCAGACAATCCGAAATCATCGGTTTGCTCTGGGGCAACGTTAGCCCCGACCTCTCCGTGATTACCTTCTCAGAAGCCTATGTGCTCAAGCGCCGCAAAGGTACGAAAACCCATAAGACACGTCGGTTCCCGGTCAATGAGCAGCTCCGTCAGCTCCTCCTGCCCATTCGAGAGTCCCATAAAAACGAGGGGGTCATCTTCCGAGCGAAACAGGGAGGCTATATCGACTCCCACAACTTCCTCAACCGGGCTTGGAAGAGGGTTCTAGGGTCGCTCTCTCACATTCGCTACCGACCCGCTTACAACACTCGTCACACGTTTATAACCCTCTGTTTGGAGAAGGGCATGAGCGTTAAACAGGTGGCCGAGTTGGTGGGCAATAGTCCCCAGACGATTTGGAACCACTACGCCGGGTTGACGACGGCGCTCACGGTTCCGGAGTTCTGATATCGACCAAAAGGGCGAATCGTCGTCAAACCGTCGTCAAACCGTCGTCAATCGTCGTCAAAATTGCTAAAATGAACCCGTGAGTGCAAATCGCTGCAACGCTCACGGGTTATAGGTTTAAGGTATGCCGGGAGGCGGAATTGAACCGCCGACACGAGGATTTTCAGTCCTCTGCTCTACCAACTGAGCTATCCTGGCTTGGTGATGTCAATCGACACGAAAACTTTCAATCCTCTACTCTTGAGCACACTCAATTTCAAGCACGTATCCCAGCATAACAAAACTTTGCGATCGCAGCAATCCGATTTTGGGAGCCCAAGCGGTCAAAAAAATACCCAGTAGCCGGAGCTCTGGGCAGTGGGAAGTTCGTAGTTTGTCGTAGTTCAAGAAAACAGCCAAGCCAATCGCCACCAAGACGTTGCCCTGCAATATTTCTTAATCTAACTTAATTGTATCAAACCTTACCGAACTTCTTCCACTGATTCAAGATTGGGGCGGGTGGAGTGTGGATCTCGCCTTACCTCTGTCGTTGTAAGTCGTCTGCTGCCTGCTGCGATCGCCCCCAAATGATCTGCTCCCGCTTATAGATCGCCACTCCTGGCTTGGCCCCTTTGGGTTTATAGACAAACTTGGGGCGGGTGTAGACCACCGGCACTTGGTCGCTCTGGCGGCCACGGCTATAGTAGGCCGCCACATTGGCGGCAAACTGGAGGTCTTGCTGATCGGGAACTGCCCCGGGCTCCAGACGCAGCAACACATGGGACCCGGCAATTTCCTGGGTATGGAACCAGAGGTCATATTCTCCAGCGGTGCGGAAGGTGAGTTGATCATTTTGGCGATTGTTGCGCCCGACCCAGAGCTCGAAGCCGGAGGGGGTTTGGTAGCAGCGAGGAGGCGTGGGCGTCTTGGGGTTGGGGCGCTGGGGGCGAGATGCGGTATTCCCTTTGCTGTAGCCCTGTTGGATCAGCTCGTCGCGAATTTCTTCGAGCGTCACCCAATCTTCTGGCTGTTGATAGCGATCGAGTTGCGTGAGATCCGACTCGACTTGCTCAAGATAATTAACTTCAACTTGGGTGGCCGTGAGGAGGGGTGTAATAGCTGCTCGTGATCGCTTTAGTTTTTGGTGCTGTTTATAGAAGGCTTGAGCATTCTGCACCGCATTTTTTTCCGGGTTGAGGGGAATGGTGCGGGGTTGGCTGGTGGTAAAGTCCGTCAGGATGATCTTGCTCATACCCGGCTGCCATTCGTGGAGATAGGCCATCAGCAGATCGGCTTGCTCGCGGGACATATCGGCTGCTTCGGACTGGGCGAGGCGATCGCGAAACCCCTGAGCCTTTTGCCGGAGTTTCTGGAGCTGGTTGCGCACCTGTTGACTAAGTTGGTGGTGGAGTTGGTCAAACTGTTGTTGGTTCCATTGCTCAGTGTAGTAAGTCTCCAACAGCTTTTGTAAAGAAGTGGTGGCGTCTCCGGTCATTCCCGGTAGTACACCATAACCGGAGGGGAGTCGAACTGGCGCAAATGATCGCGCCGCCAGACATTGCAACCATCCCTGCCACTGTTCCCAAAGGCCCTGCCAGGCAGCCTTATCTAGGGTGTCAGTGGTTTGTTTGGGTTGCAAATCAGCGAGGTGGATCAACTGCCGGGCTAGCATCGGGCTGACACCGCGATAGGTTTTAAACAGTTGCTGCTCCAGGGCTTTGGGCAGTAAGGCGAGGCGATCGCGCCAGTCGGCAAACGCTTCCTCTCGGCGGGGGATATAGCCTTGGGGCGGCGGCGGCGGTTGGTAGGGCTGGCCGGTTTCGATCGTGCGGACGCTGGACTGGTGGGTACGCACTTGGTGGGCTGTGGTAACAATCTGCCCCGCAGCATCAGTGAGGATCACGTTGCTGTATTTGCCCATAATCTCCACATAGAGATGCCAACAGGGCGCTTCACTCGGACGCTTGGCAAATTGCAGATCCACCACGCGCTCCCAGGGTTGCGTCAGGGCAATTTGGCTCAAGGCCAAGCCCTTGAGTTGATGACGCAATTGGTCACTGAGGGTGAAGGTGTCGGGGGTACGGGGGGGCGGCGCACTCAAATTCAGCCGTGCCGCCTGGGGATGCCAGCAAAGACTCAGCCAGTCTCGCCCCTTGAGGGTGCGCAGGGACAAAAAGAGCGTGTAGCGATCGCGCTGATAGACCTGTTCAACCCGTGCCGGAACGCAGGTCTGTTGGAGTTCGGTACAAACCGCAACCAAAGTAGTGTAATCAACAGACTGCATCGCACGAAACAAAAAGCCAAGCTGGAGGGCAGTTAGAATTGTAAAGCCTTTTTAAGGGATACCATAGGCTGGGGACTGTGTTAGCCCCGACGCCAAACACCTCGACTCCTGCCCCACATTTATGGATATCAAACTGATCAACATTGGGTTTGGCAATATTGTCTCGGCCAATCGTGTCGTTGCGATCGTCAGCCCCGAATCCGCCCCGATTAAACGAATCATTACCGAAGCCCGCGATCGCGGCTGCCTCGTTGATGCCACCTATGGCCGCCGCACTCGTGCGGTGATCATCACCGACTCTCAGCATGTGGTTCTCTCCGCCATTCAGCCAGAAACCGTCGCCAACCGCTTTATGTTTCCCAAAGAGGCCGGGGCGGCAACAGCTTAGTACCGCGAGGCGGAGTTCAAAGTGCAAGGTTCAAAGTTCAAAGGACTTGTAAGATAGGCATTCCCTGGATTTTGAATAGATGGTTTATTTTTGCCCATGACCCTCGACTTTATCAGCCACCCACCAGCCAACGGCCAACCGCCCCAACAGTTGCTAATCGCCCTCCACGGCTGGGGCGCCAACCAGACCGATCTCACCATCTTTTCGCAGCTTCTCGACCGACCGGACACACAGTTTATTTTTCCCAATGCGCCCTTTGCTCATCCTCAGATTCCCAATGGCCGTGCCTGGTATGCCCTGGAGCGTTCCGATCCAGAGGGTTTGGCCCAAAGTCGCCAATGGTTGCGGGAATTGCTGCTGGGTCTGGCGGCTGACACTAGTGTCCCCTTGACCGAAATGATTTTGCTGGGCTTTTCCCAAGGGGGTGCAATGACGCTGGATGTGGGCAATCAACTGCCCTTGAAGGGTCTCTGCTGTCTGAGTGGTTATCCCCATTCGCCGTTGCAGGTGGATGTCAAAACACCACCGCCGGTGCTGATGATCCATGGTAGTGAGGATGCGATCGTACCTCTGAGTCAAGCCCGGCAAGCAAAGCAGGAGCTAGAACAAGCCGGTAGCACCGTGACCTATCACGAGTTGACGATGGGACATCAGATTCCGGTGGAGGCGATCGCCCGAGTGCGTGAGTTTATTCAGGGTCTTTAGAGTGAGTAGCGGTGTATGGCTGCTTGGGGCAATGCAGGTTAGGATTGCATTGAAATTATTCGTGGGGCGGGTTTGGTGCTGATTCTGACAATTGTTTTAGCGCTGCCAGTAGCAGGGGTGTTGTTACTGTGCAAGACACTGTGGCTCGAATGTATGGCGGCGCTGCTAGCGGGCGATCGCCCCCCCGCCTTGCCCGAGACCCCCCCGTCCTTGGCCGTCTTGGTTCCCGCCCACAACGAGGCGCTCGGCATCCAACGCACCCTAGAACAGCTAGTCTTGCAGGTGGAGCGACCCGCGCAAGTGGTTGTGATTGCGGACAATTGCCAGGATGAGACAGCAGCGATCGCCCGTTCTCTCGGCGTAACGGTTTTAGAGCGCTTTAACGAGCACGATCGCGGCAAGGGCTTTGCCCTTGATCACGGACTCCAGCACCTCGCCCAGCATCCCCCCGAGATTGTCGTGATGGTAGACGCCGACTGTGACCTGACGCCGGGCACAATCGACCAGATTGCCCACCAGGCAGCGCGGACGGGCTGCCCCGTGCAATCCCTGTATTTAATGGAACAGCCGCCCCAACCCCAAGCCAAGGATGCGGTTTCAGCGTTTGCTTTTACGGTCAAGAATCTCGTGCGCCCCCTCGGGCTGCGGCAATGGGGCCAACCCTGTTTGCTCACCGGGACAGGTATGGCGTTTCCCTGGTCGGTGTTGCAGGGTGTGGATCTAGCCAGTGGTGAGATTGTCGAAGATATGAAGCTGGGGCTGGATCTGGCGATCGCCGGTACGTCGCCCCAGTTCTGTGGAGCAGGGTTGGTGCTGGGACGGCTACCAACGGGGGAGGCAGCGGCAACCAGTCAGCGGACGCGCTGGGAGCATGGCCATTTGCAGATGTTGCAGCGCTATGTGCCGCCGTTGCTCGGCGCGAGCCTGAAGCAGTTGCGGTTGGATCTGCTGGCGATCGCCCTCGAACTGGCGATCCCCCCCCTCTCGCTGCTGGTCATGCTCTGGGTGGGTTTAACAGTCGTGACGGTGGCCGTAACGCTGCTGGGTTGGGTTTATATTTGGCCGTTGATAGGGATGGCGATCGCCGGTTTTTTCTTGCTCACCAGTATCCTGGGGGCTTGGCTCAAGTTTGGCCGTGAAGATTTACCTTTGCAAACCCTCTTGAGTATTCCCCTCTACATTCTTTGGAAAATTCCCCTCTATTTCAAGTTTCTGCGCAAGCCAGAAGCCCAATGGGTCAGGACGGAGCGGGATGCGGAGCGAGAGGAGACTTAAACCGTGTCTATGTCATTGCGTTAAAGTTTTAGGTAGCTACAAAGTATCGTCATGACTGCAACCCTCCCCTATACCTGGACTGTTGAGCGCTATCACCAAGCAATTAATGCGGGGCTGTTTCTGGATGAGTCGATTGAATTATTGCGAGGTGAACTGATTGTTATGCCCCCTGAAGGTGAACCCCATGCCTACGGTAGTAGTGAAATTGATGATTTATTACGGGATTTGTTGGGTAAGCGGGCCAAGGTTCGGGAAGCTCATCCAATTACGTTACCGAATAATTCTGAGCCGATTCCAGATCTGGCGATCGTCAAGCCTCTGGGCAAAGTTTACTAGAATTGGCATCCTGGCCCGGCGGATATTTATTGGTTGATTGAGATTGCCAATACCCGTCTTGAACAAGATCTGACACTGAAGGCTGAAATTTATGCAGCGGCCGGAATTCAAGACTATTGGGTCGTAGACATCAACACATCGGAGCTGATTGTGCTGCGCCATCCTCAAGGGCAAAACTATACGTCTATTCAGCGATATCATTCGGGGCAAGTCAGTCCGCTGGCGTTTCCTGATCTGCAAATTTTGGTCAGGGATCTGTTGGCTTGATGGGTGTTTGGGGCAGGGGCGATCGCCAAGCAATCCGAAGGATTCAGCAGCAGGGAGAGGAACAATGAAACCACTGGAATATCAAATGGTCATCGTCTGGTCACAGGAAAATGATTGCTATTTGGTGCATTTACCTGACTTTCCAGAACAGCATTATCGAACCCACGGAGATAGTTAACGTGAGTTTCGCTTATCCAGAACTCATACTGAATCCGGATTGTATGAACACAGAAAGCGAAGGCTGATCCGGGTGGCGGGCAAGATGTACTTCGACTCCGCTCAGCAACCACCCGCGCTACAGGCTATTGAGCGCAGAAACCCGTAGCGCAGGTGGTCAGTGAG
>JBCDEB010000132.1:0-20250 GCA_039180005.1 Cyanobacteria bacterium P01_G01_bin.54
GTTCCAGCAGTTTCAACGGGTTCGGGGAGCTGGAGGGGTTGCTCCTCCTCTAGCAGTAGCGCTGAGGATTCGAGGGGCAGGGGTGAGCCGGGCTGATCCATGATTTGTCAAGTCGACAGTACGAGCAAGTTTCTTAAATTAAGTCCCAAAGGACAGTCGCTGTGGGTCTGTAAAAACACCCCAACTATGAGATCAAATCATCCCACCCCTACAACAATTTACATACTGAAACAAGGTGATGATCGACACAGTCCTTGATTTCTTGGGAATGGTAGCACGTCCAGCCTCAGACTTGTGAAGATTTTCGTGTAAAAAAAACTTAGAATCGTAATTTCAGAAATCGGGTTTCAGAGTAGTGTAGCGGGTGTATTTAACCGAATACCCATTATTTTTGGGCTGACACATACCATGAAGCTGCATTAGGAATGCTGAACTGCGTCTCGTTTTTTATGCATATTCTCGATCTTAATTAGGGAAACAAATGCCAATATGACCGCGAAAAATCCTCAGTATTACGACCGACAGTTTCTGTGCTCAGAAACGACCTAAAACTTTTTAGGAATAAGTTATGTGGCTGACAATTAAATTCGTGATATTGATACTTGAGGTTTTGCCTACGCCCGAGACGATCTCGATCGCCAAGAACTGGTATGCATACGCCAACACTAGAACAAAAAACCTACAATGAAAGGCAGAGGCATCGGTATATAATCTCTGAATCAAATATTAAACAACTGGCTCAAGCGCTGGGTCACCCAGAGCATCACATTGCCCTGATCATTCGCTGTCATCAATCCTAACTCCTGGAGGTATTGCTGACGGGCTTCTAACTCCGATTGATGGCGTTTAAATTCCTCCAAGATGCGATTGCCGAGGGAGGGATGAAGCTGGAGGAGGTTTTGAAAATTCTTTTGATTAACGGTAAATAAAGTGGTGTCATTGATTGCTCGAATTGACGCGGTACGTGGGATACCCAACATGAGGGACAGTTCGCCAAAGAATTGCCCCTGGCTAAGGGTTTGCAAAGGGCGATTGAGCTGTTCGATAAAGACTTCAACGCGGCCCGAAAGAATAATTGAAAAGGTTTCCCCTGGATCGCCCTCTCGGAAAAGAATTTCCTGCGCCTTAAAGCGTTGCCGATAGCCTTTTTCAATCAGTTGGCGCAGCTCGATCGCATTGAACTGCTCAAAATAGGGCACTTGGCGCAAGTAGTCATGGAGATAATGACCCGGTCTGGGCGTCCAAGCAGCACGAAGCCGATCCAACTCAGCCTGTTCCGCCTGCCAATCTTCCCGCTCGGTGAGGAGCCAAATCGGTTTGTTCTGCTCGACAATCAGGCGTTGGCGGGGGAATTCAATGCCAGCTTGGCGCAGATGGTATTCTGCTAGGTAATAGAGCGCACTTTCGGTTAGGTAATATTTGTCCATTTGGGGCGTCCAGGCCCGCAACTCAAAAACATAGGCATCCTGTTCAATGGCTTTAAATAGAACTTGGGGTTGCGGGTTGGTTAAGATCCGTGATTCCATCGCGGCACAGTTGAGCAAAATCTCGGTTACAACCAATGGATCACTCATCTCATCCACGGCAATTTTGATCGTCAGCCAGCCCCCCGAATTTTGCAGGGTCCAGTTAATCAACTTCGACTCAGCCAGATAACTATTGGGGACAATGACATCTTTATCGTCGATGGTGTGAATGACGGTCGAACGTGCAAAAATGCCGGTGATATGACCAGAAATATCATCGAATTCAATAAAGTCATCAATGGTGAGTTTGCGATCGAGGAGCAGGGCAAAACCACTAATCATATCATTGACAATATTTTGTAAGCCAAAACCAATCCCCACCCCCAGGCTGCCGACGATCAGAACCAGGGCGGAGAAGTCAAAGCCGAGCCATTGTAAGACCAAGAGCCAGCCCAAGACAGCGCTGCCGTAGCCCACCACCGTGGCGATCGCCTCTCGGCTGCTGCGGTCGAGACGAAAACGCGGCAAGATATGGTGCCGCAGCAGCATCTTGAGAGACCGCGCTACAGTAGCGACAGTGACGAAAGCGAGGGTCAGTTGCAACAGCCACAACAGGGTGATGTCGGTATCCCCCTGGCTCAAAATGGGCTGTTTAAGCAGATCCCAGTTAATCTGCAACAGAAAAAACGGCATTGCTCCTCATCGGATTAGAGCCCTGGCACGAAACCCTTAAGTCTCACCTGACGCAGCACAGTCCGCATCAGATAGCGCAGTATAGCACTCCATTCTCCCGTAAGGCCATCAAGAATTTCAATTCCCCCCGATTGTTTTACTCCACCGTGTATAGACCTGCCCATCATTCCATAAACCCACGACCTGAGTTTTGAGGGCATCTAAACAACCCAGCAGATAAAACAAACCTCGACTGGCAACCTTAAGGGGGGAGCCGCTCTTGTAGCAGGGCGGATTGCCGAGCACATGGCAATCAAACAGCTTGAGGTAGAGGCGCAACTGCTGCCCCAGAGTCAGGTTCTTGAGACCCATCAAAAAATGATTATGGTAGAACATGACTTGATAGACTAGCGATCGCGTGCTGATATCATGGCAGCCCCCCGTCATCTCGCCCAGATGCACCAAATGAGCCGCAGGGTCATACCAAATTTGGAAACCCGTGGCGCGAATCTGCAGGCAAATATCCGATTCTTCCCGCACCGCCGAGCCCCGAAATCGCTCATCAAACCAGACACCATGCTGGGTAAAAATCTCCCGCCGATAGGACATATTACAGCCTCGCGCTGAAATCACCCGTTGGGGCTCGGTGGTATGTACCAGATCGATGTGATACCAGGCAATCCCTGGATCCAGCGCCTCGGGAGGCAAATAGTCAATGGTGAGATTGGGCTTGGCATCGGCTAGCTTCATCCGGTCAAAGACCCGCCCGGCCACCACCCCCACTTCTGGGCGCTGATAGTTTTGCACATGAGCCGCTAGGTAGCCCGCTGGCATTTGAATGTCGTCATCGATAAAGACAATAATCTCGCCCCGGGCCTGACGCACCCCAAAGTTACGGGCTCCAGGCAAGTTAGCCCAGGGCAGGCGAAACCAGCGGATTTCGCCCTGGTCGGCTTGCTTTTGGAGGTAGGCCGTGACCGGTGGGGTATGCTCGGGGGTCTGATCGATCACCAACACTTCAAAATGAGGATAGGTTTGCAGGAGCGTGTCAGCGATCGAATCCACCAGCAAGGCTTCTCGGCCGTAGGTGGGAATGATCACGGAGATAAAGGGCTCAGGCATGGTTTCTCAATCTAGGTTTCTCGGCGGCGATCGCCCGCCTCAATTTTTCTTTACACGGGGCATATCCCGACGCGGCTTCATAATCGGAATCAATTCACCCTCGATCTCTTGCCAGAGTTCCCAGCCCGTTCTCAGGCGCGGTGTGAGCTTCTGGGCCCCAAACCCAACGGCACCTTCGCGCGTTTTCCAACTTTTGGCTTTGGCACGGGATTCGGCAAACTGGGGCTCGGCATCTTTCCAGTTTTTATGAATATAGCCGAGGCCAACAACTTGAATTAGATATTGTTCTGCCATAAGAGAATGTCTTCGCGGTGATGGATCAACGAAATGGACTGCGGCTCAACGTCCCTTTTCCCTATGGTTAAGGGGAACGCTTTAGATGATGGTCAACTTGGGCCCGATATACCAACCATAGGTGGAACTGGCCGTATCCGTATCGGTGATCAGGTTGGTCTCTGCCCCATCGACATAGAGCCGCACCAGATATTCCCCTGCCTTGAGCCCCTCAACGGGCAGATTGATTGCTGTGGTTTGGGGGGTCGTGAGCTTCACATCAAACGCATAGGTGGAGGGTTCGGCCGCTGACCACTCAATCAGCGAGAGCAGCACCTTCTGAGCCTGCTGAATCGGTAGATTGACCTGGAGGGCGATCGTCCCTCGACGTGGACTGGTATTGCTGCCCCGGAGATCTTGCATTTCCAGGTGAGTAATCGTAGGGCGCAGCACAAAGGGCATCACGTTAGACTCAACGAGCGACCCCTGCGCCCCTTTGCTGGGCTGGGTCTGCTGATAGATGACTTGCAAGTTCTGCACCCCCGCCTGGAGCAGTTCGACCGGGAGGGTGTCGAGGGGCAGCAGCAGCTCATTATCGCTGATCTGACTGGGGGCGGTTTCAATACTGCCGATCCGCACCATGGTTTGGGGCCCCTTGAGGGATTGACCGCGGATGCGCAGGGTGGTCTGGGCCTCAATGGGGTGAAAACGACCCTGCTCAGCGGTCACTTCCTTAATTTGCGGCTGACCGAGCAGCGGCGCAAGATTCCCCATGCGGCGACCTTGAGGGGCAACTGGTAGGGGTTGTTTGCTCATCGCCTCTCCTTCGATCATCACCACGGTGGCTTTATAGGCGATCGAGAGGCAATAGGGCGTCTGAAAAAACACGGACCAGACTTTGGAGAGTTCTTCTAAGGAAAGATTGAGAGGGGAGAAGGAGATCTCGGACACTTTATCGGGCAAATCGGAGAAGGAGAGATAGGCCAGATTCGAGTCATCCAGCGTGTCGATGATGTTTTGCTTGGAGATACTGTCTTGATCGGTCAGGATACGAATCACACTGCCCAACAGTCGTTGGGGTTCGAGTTCGGCATCGTTGCCATAGACGCTGATCATATAGTGCAAATCTAGGGCGGTGCGCGATCGCTTGGCACTGTCTCCCGCACGGTTGCGCCGCTGGATCTCAGCGGCATTGCCCCAGATATAGTTCATGGGAACGTGATAGAGAAAGAGGTTGACCCCCGCTGCGGGGGTTGCCGTGCCAATACTGTCTGGGCGTAGGGTGGTCACCCGCGCACCACTCACATCGCCTTGTACTGCGGCTTGGAGCAGGCGTTGCAAGGTCGCGGTGATGGTGGCAAGGGCCAGGTGATTACTCATAAGGGCTTGAGTGCGACAGGTTGGAGGAGGAGGAAATAACATCAACCCATCGCTAGACTAACCCAAGGATTGGTTAAGACGAAGGGGCGATCGCGGTTCACGTTAACAATTCGTTAGTCTAACGGCGCTTATCTACTTATACCCATTCGTAATTCGCAGGGCATGCGTTGGCCCAAGGCGAATGGCAAAGCAGAAGAAAGGTGACAAATTGCCCGTTAGGGAGACGGATCACCACAACCGTTCCCGATGGCTTGCAGCCAGAGCCAACCGGCGATCGCCCCCAAAGCATAATGGACAAAGTCGAGCCAGACAAAGGTATTACCCAAGATCAACCGTCCCGGTAGCGTCGCCCGAATGGCCACCAGCCAAGCCGGATGCCAGAGTTGCAAGACCTCAATTAAGCAGGTGCAACCAAAGACCCAGAGCGGGATCTGCCAGATGGCTTGCGGTCGTGGCCAGATGACCCAGGCTAAAAGACACCAGGCAATTTCGTAGGCCACACTGCCAAGGAGATCGTTGAGCCAAGACCCCGGCGGCAAGGGATAAAAGCGAACCGCCAAACCCAACGGGATCAACAATGCCAAGCTCAGCAGCGCTCGCCAGCGGTATTTAGAGGTTGTCATCCTTTAGATTACAAACCATTGCTATAACCTGAGTTCTAGATAAGCGAAGCGATCGCAGTCCTCAAAGCCTTGAAATCTCTTTGTCAAACCCGGTTGTCAGGGGGCCAGCCCCCCGACACCTCTCGCTGAGGGGGAGATTGCCCCCTCAGACTCCGGCAATATCGGAGCCAGTATTGTTGATTTTGCAGAGTTTTATAAGTTTTCGCGCTCTCGGTTTAACCGAAACTCAGGTTGCTGTATTTAGCTTACAGCCCCTTTCCCTGTTTTTTGAGTCGGGCGCTCTCTTGCTTATCCCATCAGGCGTCTGAGATGAATGGATGACGCGGCCTAAGACCTTGGGCCATTGACCCTCCAGATTACGTCGGGAATTTCGTCATCTGGGCCTGGGTTTGAATTTGAGCCTGATGGTTGGCGATCGTCACTCCCTGTACTTGCAGCGTCATGCCATTGAGTTCAAAGCGTTGCAGATTAAGCGTGGCAGTGACTTGCTTAAGCAACCGCTCGGTCAATTGGGAACTCGGCTCTGAACCCTGGATATAACGAGGATGGGTCAGCGTAATCGGGGCTTGGACATCGACTTGGGCCTGGAGAACTGCCTGTTGCTTTCCACCCAGAGGCGTCCAATAGTTTATCCGTAATGCCACCTGCTGGGGGGTAACAAACTGACCCTGGAGGCGATCGATTTCCAAGTCCGGTAGAGTACGCAGATCGTGGCGAAACGCCTCATTTAAGAGGGCACGGGTAAAGTTCTCCTCACTGAGGACAATTTGCCCTGTCCCCTGAATCGGTTCAACCAGCTCAATATTGCCAATTAATGCACGTAGAGGATTGACGGTAATTTCTCCCATCTTGAGCTGCATCTGCGCCATATGTAGGCCCGATCGCAGCACCAAGCTCCGCCCCTGGATCGAGAGGGAGGCTAGCTTGCCCTGAGCCAGGAGCGCCGGATCGGTGAGCACCTTGACAACCAAATTCTCAGATTCGACAAACTGGCTGGCCAGGGCCAACTCGGCAATTTTATTCAGGGCTTGCTCGCCCAGATTGTAGTTCTCTAACAGAAACAAGGGGGGATGGGGGGAGAGGTTATAGCCCCTTAGTATATATAGATTTGTTAACAAAACACAATTTTGTTGGCCGCGATCCTGTGCTGCCTTTCACAACGGCTGGGATGCAATAGCTGTCGCCCCCCAGTCAACCTCCCTGAGAAAATTCATTGAGCAGAGTCCAACAACATCCTCCCTGCCACCGATAACCTCAATGAGAGCTCACTTGTTGAAAGCAGTCCATAGACGCCAGCCAACGCTCACTCTCCAGGCTGATCCGCTCCTGCCACTCTTGTTGCTCTCCCTGCCAACGCTCCACCCGCTGCGCTGCACGGTCATATTGTCCCTGCTCAACAAGAAATTGGGAAAGTTCGGTCAAATGCTGTTCTAGAGGCGCTGTCTGGTCTATCTGGTAGCGGTGATACGCAGGGATATACTGCATACTGTATGCAGCATTGATTGCCCATTTGTCTTCACCAACTATCAAGGCTTTTTCAATTAAACGAATCAACAAATCAAGCCGAGATCTAGGACGCTCAATTGTCCAGCTCAGTCTGATCGCTTCTTCAAACTGTTCTGTTTTAATCAGATAATCGACAAACTCATCTCTTTCCTGTGCGCCTGCGTGAACACCAAACAAGACACTTCTGCCTAAAGCAATTTCCAAGAGCTGTTGAGCCTGCTCTGGCTCAACCAACTCCCAATATAATAGGGCTAAATCAAGTTGAGTCAGAGCGTCTGGAAAATAAACCTCTGAATCCTCTACCCAGAAAGAATCCAAGTCTTGGCTCTAGACTCTAGAATCTAGAATCTTTAGGAAAGTCATTCAAACACTCGCAATGATGCAGAAGACGACAGAGCCTCAGATTGTGTGTGTCACAGCAGAGCCATAACACAAGTGAGATTTTTTAAGAGAGGCTAACGTCTGTAAGGGTTTACTTTGATTTCCCAAACGTAAGTAATATGTCGCAATCGCGCATATAAAAGAGGGTAAAGCAAGCCGCCAACATCGGAATCGCGGCAAAAAAGAGCAGGTTAGGTGCAGTAAAGGGGTCGAGATAGCGGGCAAAAGAGGAAAATGTGGAAACCGCATGGAAAAACAGCACTGCACCATAGGTGAACATCTTGAAAACACCAGCCAGAAATCCCAGGATGATCACGAGCTGAATGGTACCGATGATATTAAAAACCCAGAGTTTATCCTCCAAGCCACCGATAAAATAAAAAGCTTTGAACACTGCAGCCGCATGTTCAGGATAGAGGAATTTATCCAATGTCCACATCAGCATGACAATAAACACCCCCCAGCGTAGCAGCAACAAGCAGAGGGGAAGGCGATCGTGACGACGGGGCAGGGGGGTGGGGGTTTCCATGGTGATTTGGGGGAGAATTGCACCCCAATGATCTATCACCCCAAGCTGGGCCTCAACTTAACTGTTGCTGAGATTTTTTTCGGGCAACAGGGGCCGCAAAAAGTCCGCCAGCTCTTGCCCATTGAGTTGCTGTTGGGCCAAGCTGGGATGAAAATCAGCACCATAGCCGCGCTCGGGGGCTTGGGGGGTGAGCTCTAGGATCGCTATGCCCGCTTCCTCCGCTGCGGCAAGCTGAGCCTGCAACTGTTGCAGAGAGTCTCGGGTCAGGGAGAGGGTGGGAAAGGGTTGATGGGTTTTGGGGTTGGTGGGCCAGTCATCGCCCAAAATGGGCCCGAGGACGCTCACAATTTGGGTTTGGGGATAATGCGATCGCACCTTCCGAATCAGCGCGATGTAAGCAGATACAAAGGCCGCTTGATCCGGTGGTCGATGGGCAAAGTCATTGGTGCCCAAATTGATGATCACCGCATCGGGGCTAGGGTCTGGAAAATGCCAGGGGGTGGGGTCGGCCAAGAGGGTGCGATCGTAGAGATGGAACATCGTGGGACGCGTGGTGCGATCGTAGTTCTGGAGCAGGCCAAACCCCGAATGGCAGATGGTGATCACATCCGCGTTCAGTTCTCGGGCGGCGATCGCCGCCCAGCTCTGGTAAGCATTCTCTGTGGCATCCCTAAAGGGTTCCTCGCCGCTGGTGGCTTCATTGCCATAGCCACAGGTAATCGAATCACCAATAAATTCCAGCGTGTAGGGCGGCCGGTCTTGAATCGGCAACAGTTCTGCCCCCGCATCCAGCTCTAGCCGGCGAAACGTCACGACTGGGAAAAACGCCTCCGTGCGCTTCACCAGGGTGAGAGTATGCTCGCCCGGTTCAAGATCAGCGGCAAGAATGTATTGGGTTTGGCTGGGATCGAGTTTAAGCGTTGTGGGTGGGCGATCGTCGAGCAGCACCTCGAAGTAGTTGCACCAGCCCTCAGGATGAGCCACCGTTTCGAGCTGCGCCATACAAGCTTGGCCCGTAAAGCGCCATTGAATCTGACTCGCTGACCAGGCAAACCGGACGGGGTCAGGGTTGTGGGGCAGGGTTTGATCTAAATGGGCAAAGCGGCCCACATAACGGAAGGCGGGATGGTTGGCGGGCCAGATTGTATTCATCTTCGCAGCCTGTCTACAAAGTCGATTTCAACGGAGAATATCCCCTCTCGGGAGGGGCGGTCGCGCGTCGCGCAGACCGGGGTGGGTCGGGTGTTTGTCGCCCCTGAAACCCTTTTACACACGGAACTTTGTGCTTAATGTGAGTTTCGGTTAAGCGAAATTATCGCATTCCTCAAAACACTGAAATCTCGATGTCAAACCCGGTTGTCAGAGGGCCAGCCCTCCGACACCGCCCGCTGAGGGGGAGATTGCCCCCTCAGACTCCGGCAATATCGGAGCCAGTATTATTGCCCTCCTGCTAAGGATTTAGTAATCGCGTAGAGTGGGCATTGCCCACTAGCCGATAGTTTTGGCGATTGCCTTTGGCAGTGTGCTCCAGCGCGATCGCGTATTATCGAATTTATTTTCTTAAGTTCCATGCGCCTCAGGTGGGGCGGGCTTCCCAGCGTTAAGCTTACGCCGTTGGCTCTCCCGACCCGCAACCCCCTGCCCTTGAGTTTAAGGTTTTATTTATAGATTCACTCTAATCGTCTCATTTAACATCACTGATTTTTTTCTATGATATAGCCGAGGAATATTCTGAACTGGCATCGCCGCTCTCTGTTCCCATGGCAATCTTGCTCTATTCCCTAATCGCGCTGCTGCCCATCATCACGGTGTTTGGCTTATTGGTTGTTGGGCGACGACCGGCGGGCCAAGCGATGCCGATCGCCTATTTCGTAACCGTAGCGATCGCCCTGTTGGTCTGGCAAGTTCCCCTGGTGCAGGTGGTGGCATCGAGTCTCAAAGGACTGGTTGGGGCGGCGGAAATTCTCTACATCGTGTTTGGGGCGATCCTGCTGCTCAACACCTTGCAAGCTTCGGGCGCGATCGCCGCCATTCGTCAGAGCCTGCTGGGCATTTCGCGCGATCGGCGCATTGAGGTTATTATCATTGCTTGGTTGTTTGGCAGCTTTATTGAGGGGGCATCGGGCTTTGGTACCCCCGCCGTAATTACTGTGCCGCTGCTGGTGGCGATCGGCTTCCCGGCCATGGCCGCCGTCATCGCTGCTCTGATTATCCAGAGCACCCCCTCCACCTTCGGTGCGGTGGGCACACCGCTCTTGATTGGCATCAATACCGGCCTCGGCGATGTCCCCGCTGTGGCACAGCATATCGAAGCCCTGAGCCTGAACCAACCGGACTATATTGCCCTGATCGGGCGCTGGGCGGGTCTGATTCATGGTGTGATTGGCACTTTTTTGCCCCTAGTGTTGGTGGTTGTTCTCACAACGGGCTTTGGCCCGCGCCAAACCGTCAAGGATGGCGTAACCGATGGCCTGGCCGTTTGGAAATTTGCCCTCTTTGCCGGGCTCGCCTTTACCCTGCCCTACACCCTGATTGCCCAGTTCCTCGGCCCGGAGTTCCCGACGATGGTAGGGGGTCTGATCGGTTTGGCGATCGTCGTTCCGGCGGCGCAACGGGGTTTTCTGATGCCCAAAGACATTTGGGATTTTCCGGCTCGGGCGGAATGGCCAGACTATTGGTCTGGCTCAGCGCCCCCATCGACCGACTCATCCGTCACCCTGTCCGCCCGTCTTGCCTGGTTCCCCTACGTGCTGCTGGGCCTGTTTCTGGTGCTCTCACGCCTTGAGTTCTTACCGTTTCGGGGTTGGTTACAGTCTGTAACCCTAAGCTGGCCCAATGTTTTGGGTACGGAGGTTACGCTTGCGACAACGCCGCTCTACTTGCCACCAACCTTATTTTTACTGGTGGTTGCGCTCACCTTCTTCCTGCACCGGATGCAGCTGCCTGCTTTAAAAATGGCGGTGGGGCGATCGCTCCCCCTCCTGCAAAAAACCACCCTTGCCCTCGGTGCAGCGGTGCTGATGGCACGGGTTTTTATTGACTCGGGTGTGAACACGGTGGGCTTGGAAAGTATGCCCCTCACACTGGCGGCGGGGATGGCCACTCTCACGGGTCAAACCTGGCCGTTTTTCGCGCCGGCGATCGGTCTGGTGGGCTCTTTTGTAGCGGGTAGCGTCACCGTCAGTAACCTGATGTTTGCCCTCTTTCAGTTTGGCGTGGCTGAGCAAATCCAGGTCTCGACTGCTCTGGTGCTGGCGTTGCAATGCGTGGGGGCATCGGCGGGCAACATCATTTGTGTCTCGAATATTGTGGCGGCAGCGGCAACGGTGGGGTTGGTGGGTCGGGAGGGCTTGCTAATGCGGCGGGTACTGTTGCCGACGCTGTATTATGTCGTTTTTGCGGGGGTTTTGGGGGTGATATTGGGGTTAGCGATTCGCGTATAATTGATCTTATCTCCAACTTTGGAGCAAGCGGTAATTATGGCGATTCAACGCTGGACTGATAGCATGCTCGACCAGCTCGCAACGTCTGTCACTGGAATGCAGTTGAGCATTACGGAAATGCGGGAGAGCATCACCGAGGTGAGAGATAGTATTGATGGCTTGCGAGTGACGAGCCAAGCACTGTTGCAGGTTGCGGCCCAAAGTCAGCGAGATATGGAGGCATTGAAGGAGCGTCAGACAGAGATAGAGGAGCGCCAAGCGCAACTAGAGGCACGTCAGGCGGAGAGCGATGAGCGGTTTAATGTTTTGCTGGAGGAGTTGCGTTATCTGAATCGGCGTCAGGATGAGGAGTGAGTTGTGAGTGCTGGGGCGATCGCGGGACCCCAAGACGGATAATTATTGGCTGATCACGACGGGCTAGACACCCAGTCAACGCATCCACAGCATCTTGGCTCATTTCCGCATCATTGATGAGCAGCTCTAAGTTGAGTGGAGTGGTGTTGAAGATTTGATTGAGGAGTTGATCGAGAAAGGTATTCCTCAATCGGCGTTTCTCCCAGCCCATGGGACTCTGACTTGGTGTGCAATTCCCGGCTCGTGACTAATGTTCGGGAATCACGACATCCAAGATAAATTCATTTGCACTAGGATAATATAAATCAAACCCAGCATCTGTGCTATGGCATCTAGTACATCCCACAAGATTGTCCCATCATCAAAAGTCTCTGAGTGGCGTGGTCTAGACCGCATATCACTCATTGTTCATAAGATGGGTTGTATCTGGCGAGAACAAGAGAAAGACGATATTGGCATTGATGGGGAGATTGAACTCTGTATTCCCAGAAGTGACGGAAAAGGATCGGCCGGAACAGGGAAAATTATCAAGGTTCAATCAAAATCTGGTCAACACTATATTAGGGGTGATCAGGAGGAAATCTTCGAGTCACCAGTCAACAAGAAAGATTTAGTGTACTGGAACAGCATGAATGTCCCAGTTGTTTATATAGTCTATCACCCAAAAGATGAGCGTCTGTATTGGAAGGACATTCATGCATATCTTCAGGAAAACCCCAGCACGCTTGAGGAACCATGCCGTATCATCTTCTATAAAGAGACAGATTGTTTTGATGAGACAGCACTAGATTCTCTGTACAAGCTTTGCAAGACTGCTCCTGAACGTGTTAACACTCTATGCAAAGAATCTCTTTTTCCTAATTTCCTTGAAGTCACAAAACCACCAAAAACCATCTTTACAAGCATAGTTATTCCGGAGAAGAGATCTCAGTTCAAACAGCGTCTCTTCGGCTTTATTCCACCATACAGTTACCATGAAGGAATTTTAACTACTCTTGCAGATCCATCACAGTCAAGGAATGCATTTACCAACATAATTGAATCTGAAGTTGAATCTATTTCATTCATGGAATGGTTTGAGCAAAATCCTGATGCTGACCATGAAACACGGGTAATCCTCAACAAATTACTCCACAACCACTTAAAGAGCAAGGGGTTAGAGTATCATTACAAATACAAGCGGTTCTATTATGCAGAAGGACTGACTAGAGAAAAACCAATAAAGAAAGTTTGGAGGAGTTCTAGAACAAAGCGGTCTCCTTGCCGTACAGTCTCTAAATACTATGAGTATGGCGCGGATAAGTTTTTCAGACATTCATCTCTGTCTGCTCGTTTCCAGCGATATGGAAAGACATGGGGCATTATCCTCCGTCCAGGATTATATTTCTCAACCGATGGAAAAAGAGTTTGGTCGCCTGAAAAAGCCAAATCCTATTCAACACGCTATAGAAGCCGTGAATACAACAATCATTATCTCAATAACATTCTCTTCTGGTCTTTCATTTTATCTGATGGAAATCCTGATTTCAAAATGGAGCTGGATGGTCGCACAATCTTAAGAGTCAAAGGAATGCCGGATAGTATATCAGCAAATTTTGGGATTCGGACTATTTAGTGGATTTAATGTAAAATGAACGTCAATATTGAGCTAATCTCAGAACCTTATTTAGAGTTCAACAATTCCTTCTTGCATCCAGACAAAAAAACTGGTATTGCAGAATATGGGCCATTCGGTAGAACTGATCCAGCATTACATCCAGAAAAGATAAAGGTGGGCATTATTGGTACTCGTGCAACATGTGAAGTTTGTCAGCAATGGATGGATGAATGCAAAAATTACATTGAGACAGATAGATCAAAGAAGGAAGATTGGGTTATAGATGAAGACTCTGATGAAAGTGTGGAGCAAGAGGAGATTGCTAAGCGAGATATATTAGTAAAGGGATTATCTCCGGATTTCATTGGCATTAGTGGTACAACAAAATTTGCATCTGAAATCATCAAAAGTGATCGCTGGATATCAACTTTTCAAGATAGGGAAGCAAAGGCGATATCTGAAACAGAGAGTGCTATTGAGCGGGTCGAAAAAGCTGCAGATCTTTTATCTGAGCATATTAGTCAAATTGCTACAGCATCACCACATCCAGACATTATTATAATTGCAATCCCCAAGGTTTTATTTGATGTGGCTTCCTCAGCAAAGCTTCCAAACGGTAATTACTTGAACTTGCGCAGAATCCTGAAAGCACGCTCGATGAAGTGGGGAGTACCTATTCAGATTTTCCGAGAACCTACCTTGATTGGTAAAGATAAGAGCTTACAAGATAAAGCAACTCGTGCGTGGAATTTTGCTACAGCTCTTTATTTCAAGTGTGGTGGCGTCCCTTGGAAAGGACATGGTCTTGAGGAAGACACCTGCTACATTGGTATCTCTTTCTATAAGACTGAGGATGAAAAGGGTAGAAATATTTTGCGAAGTGGTGTGGCGCAAGCCTTTGATTATTTAGGCCAGGGTATCATCCTACGAGGTGATCCATTTGAGTGGGATAGTAATGAGTATGGAAAAACTCCACATTTAAAGCAGGAAGATGCATATAACCTTATTACAAACACCCTCAGTGAATACAAAAGGATTAGACGACTACCACCGAGAAGAGTTGTTATCCATAAATCATCACGATATTGGGGTGAAGAACATACTGAATATAATGAGCTTTCTGGCTTCATGGAAGGTATCGAGAATATCAATCCAGACGCCAGTATTGATCTATTAACTTTGAATAGGAGTGATATTCGCCTTGCACGAGAAGGCCAGTATCCACCAATTAGAGGGACGTATGCACTAATCGAGGGTGAATTACCCATCATCTACACACATGGTTTTACACCATATTTTGAAACTTACCCTGGTGTTCATGTTCCTGAACCCTGGGCAATTATTGAGCGGCATGGTGATAGTGGGCCGCGTGAACTGGTCACTGAGTTACTTGCTCTCACTAAGATGAACGTCAATAATGCTGCTTTCTCGGATGGAGAGCCCATTACCCTAGCTTTTTCAAGGCGTGTGGGAGATATTCTGAAAGAAGTAGGTCAGGAAATGACTATTCGTTCTGAGTATTCTTTTTATATGTAATCAGAGTGATGGATAAACTCGATCTTACGTTTATCAACATATTCCTCAAACCAACAACTGCACCAAAATCCGAAACAAACCATCCAAATCATCTGGAACCCGCCAGAGTTTGAGGTCTTGGGTGATCACATTGCTTCCCGAGTCATATTGACCAAACTGCCACACATCCCCCGTACTCACTGCCCCGGTGAGGATCTGGTTTTCTGGGCTCCCCCGCCAACGATGTAAGGCCAGCAATTCAACAGCGAGTTGGGTAAACCCCCGTGTCAGGTCAGCTTGTTTCGCTGCCAGAATCAGCAATGCTTGATTCGTACTGAGGTAATAGTCCAAATCACCCTTGAGATAGTCATTGACCTCGATCGCATATTCAATATTGAGGTCTGCCCCCGTAATCCGAATTAGCTCAATAATGATCGGTGAAATGAGCATTTCTCGGCGGGCCATTTCGCTGGTCAGGCTCACATGGGGGAGGGTTTCGGTAATGCGCTGGTGGAGGGGTGCTAGCGCCGCCAATTCACCCCCGTATTGCCCCAGGTTTAAGGGTTGTCGCTGGAGGCTCAAGCCCAACTCAGCCAGAATGTCAGCCGGGGCAAAGCGGAGTCTGAAATAGTCGGTGAAGGTATAGGTGCGATCGCCCTTGAGAATTTTGGGGCGATTGCCTTTGGCAGCGTGCAGAGCACGATCGCTAGCAGGTTGGCTCATAGCACGGTGGGTTCAATGCCCCATTCTCGATGGCACACTCTCAATCATAAAGTGGCAAATGCCCAGCCGATCGTCCCTAAAGATAATCCTGCAGAGCCTTCACCTGCATCGGCCCCGCTTGCAGCGCCCGAATCGCCGCCGCCGTCGCCTTTGCCCCCGCCAAAGTAGTAATCAAGGGAATTTTATAAGCCAAACAACTGCGCCGAATTAACATGCCATCCGATCGCGCTTCCTGACCCGATGGCGTATTAATAATCAGTTGAATATCCTCATTTTTAATCGCATCCAACACATGGGGGCGGCCCTCATGGAGCTTAAGTACCAAGTCCGTAGCAACACCGGCACCCCGCAGCGCCTCATAGGTTCCTGCGGTGGCAATAACCTTAAAGCCCAGCTCGATGAATTCTTTGACGATCGGCACAACCAGTTGCTTATCACGATCGTTGGTCGAAACAAACAGCGTGCCCGACGCAGGCAACACCTCACCTGCCCCGAGTTCCGCTTTAGAAAACGCCGGTCCAAAGGTCGCATCAATGCCCATTACCTCACCGGTCGAGCGCATTTCTGGCCCCAAAATCACATCCGTGCCGGGGAACTTCTTGAAGGGTAAAACGGCTTCTTTGACGGCAATATGTTGGGGAATAATTTCCTCGGTAAACTTCAATTCCTGGAGGCTCTTGCCCGACATTACCAGCGAGGCCATTTTGGCCAGGGGCACACCCGTTGCCTTGGAAACAAAGGGTACGGTTCGTGAAGCGCGGGGATTGGCTTCGAGGATATAAACCGTATCGCCCTGGACAGCAAACTGAATATTCATCAGACCCACCACATTGAGGGCTTTGGCCAGTTTCACCGTCCAGGAGCGGATCGTAGTGAGGGCCGTCTCACTCAGGGAGGTGTAGGGCAGCGAACAGGCCGAGTCTCCGGAGTGAATCCCCGCTTGCTCGATATGCTCCATAATGCCGCCGATCGTCACGTGGCCGGTGGTGTCGGCGATCGCATCCACATCCACCTCCACCGCATTTTCTAGGAACTTATCGATCAGGATCGGGTGATCGGGCTCCACTTGCACCGCAAAGGTCATATAACGCTCTAGCTCACTATCGGCATAGACAATTTCCATCGCCCGACCGCCCAACACATAGGAGGGACGCACCACCACCGGGTAGGAAATCCGGTTGGCGATCGCCAGCGACTCCTCATAACTGCGGGCAATACCGTTGGGTGGCTGCAAGATTTCCAGCTCTTCGAGGATCTTCTCAAACCGCTCCCGGTCTTCGGCGGTATCAATGGAATCAGGCGAGGTTCCCCAAATTTGGGTTTCTGTCTCGGTACTGTTCAAGTATGTCTGCAATGGCACCGCCAACTTCAAGGGCGTTTGCCCGCCAAACTGAACAATGATGCCCTCGGGTCCCTCGGCTTCAATGATGTTGAGTACGTCCTCCTTGGTCAACGGTTCAAAATAGAGCCGATCGCTCGTGTCGTAGTCCGTAGAAACCGTCTCCGGGTTAGAGTTGACCATGATCGTCTCATAGCCCTCGGCGCTCAGAGCAAACGAGGCATGACAACAGCAATAGTCAAACTCAATCCCCTGACCAATTCGGTTGGGCCCACCGCCGAGAATCATCGCCTTGGGCTTGTCTGAGGGGGCGACTTCCGTTTCGTCCGGTTCGTAGGTGGAATAGTAATAGGGGGTGGTGGCCTCAAACTCGGCAGCGCAGGTATCCACCATTTTGTAGACCGGGACAATGCCGAGAGATTTGCGATAGGTGCGGACCTCGTCCTCACTGAGCTTAAGGGCAAAGGCAATCTGGTAGTCGCTAAAGCCCTGCTGCTTGATTTGGCGCATCTCGTCGGCGGTGATGGCGTTGAGTTCGGTTTGCTTGAGGAAGCGTTCCGTCATCATCAGATCCGCGAGTTTATCGAGGAACCAAATGTCGATCGCTGTCAAACTATGAATCTCTTCCACGGACATGCCTAGCTTCAGGGCATGGTAGATGCTAAAGACGCGATCGGGGTTGGGGGTGCGCAGGCTGGCCGCCACCTGGGAGAGCGTCGGTAGGGTTTCCCGTTTATCACAGCCAAAACCATAGCGTCCGGTTTCCAAAGAACGTAGCGCCTTCTGGAACGATTCTTGGAAGGTGCGGCCGATCGCCATTGCCTCGCCCACGGACTTCATCTGCGTGGTCAGAACCGCCTCGGAACCGGGGAACTTCTCAAAGGCAAAACGCGGGATCTTCGTGACCACATAGTCAATGGTGGGTTCAAAGGAGGCAGGGGTTTTCTTGGTAATATCGTTGGCGATCTCGTTGAGGGTGTAGCCCACCGCCAGCTTGGCCGCAAACTTGGCGATTGGGAAGCCCGTGGCCTTCGAGGCCAGCGCCGAGGAGCGGGAGACGCGCGGGTTCATCTCAATGACAATCACCTCACCGTTTTCCGGGTTCACCGAAAACTGGATATTTGAGCCCCCCGTCTCGACGCCAATTTCCCGAATGATCTTAAGGGAGGCATCCCGCAGGCGCTGGTACTCTTTGTCCGTGAGGGTCTGGGCCGGTGCAACGGTGATCGAATCCCCGGTATGGACGCCCATGGGGTCAAAGTTCTCAATGCTACAGATGATCACCACATTGTCGGCCAGATCCCGCATCACCTCTAGCTCATATTCTTTCCAGCCTAGCAGCGACTTCTCGACCAGAATCTGCGAAACCGGAGAGGCATCAATGCCCGCTTGGGCCATCTCTTCATATTCTTCTTGGTTGTAGGCAATGCCGCCGCCCGTGCCCCCCAGTGTAAAGGCGGGACGAATAATCAGCGGATAGGAGCCGATCTCGGCGGCAATTTCCCGCGCTTCGGTCATATTGCTGACAATCCCCGACGGGCACACCCCCACGCCGATCCGCGCCATCGCTTCTTTGAAAAGCTTGCGATCTTCGGCCATTTCGATCGCGTCGAGTTTCGCCCCAATCAGCTCCACATTAAACTTCTCTAGGGTGCCGTTTTTGGCCAAGTCCACCGCCACATTCAACGCTGTCTGACCCCCCATCGTCGGCAGCAGGGCGTCGGGGCGCTCTTTTTCGATCACCTTGGCCACCACCTCGGGCGTGACGGGTTCGATATAGGTGCGATCGGCCGTCTCGGGGTCGGTCATGATCGTCGCGGGGTTGGAGTTGACCAACACCACCTCATAGCCCTCTTGACGCAGGGCTTTACAGGCTTGAGTACCGGAATAGTCGAATTCACAGGCTTGACCAATGACGATGGGGCCAGCACCAAGGAGCAAGATTTTTTGGAGGTCGTCGCGACGGGGCATAGGGGTAATCCTGACGAGGGTGAAATCCAGATCATTCTATAGCAATGCGGCGGCGGGCTACTGTGTGGGGAGGGAACATCTAGGGTTAGGGAAGTAATGAGCCGCGAGTAACAAGTAACAAACCTGAGTTCCGGTTAAGCGAAACGATCGCATTCCTCAAAACCTTAAAATCTCGATGCCAAACCCGGTTGTCAGGGGTCCAGCCCCCCGACACCTCCCGCTGAGGGGGAGATTGCCCCCTCAGACTCCGGCAATACCGGAGCCAGTATCGTTAACTCTGCTAAGTTTCAGCGTCTGACGTGATGTCTACTGATCCAGAACTCAGATTAATAAGTAACGAGGGTTGAGAGGGTGGAGCTGTGAATCGCCTGAACTGGTGTCTCTCGCTAGAATTGGAAGGATTGAAGCGCCCCTGCCCCATGATGATTGCGAGTCCCACTACCCAACACCTCTCACCGGAAACCTATCTCGCCCAGGAAGAAGAGAGTCCCGTAAAGCGGGAATATCGAGATGGTATTGTCTATGAGCTTTATTCCATGGCTGGGGCAAGTGATGCCCATGTGACGATTGCCGGAAACCTCTTCGCACATTTGCGCAATCATGTCCGGGGCACAGGTTGTCGGGCTTACATGGCGGATATGAAGGCGCGGATTGAGGCGGCGAATTGCTACTACTACCCGGATGTAATGGTGACCTGTGATGAGCGTGACAGAGAGTTAAAGCAGTTTAAAAAGTCTCCTTGCCTAATTGTGGAAGTGCTCTCGCCGGGAACGGAGGCGAATGATCGAGGCGATAAGTTTTTTGACTATCAACAGCTCGAAACCCTTCAGGAATATGTGCTCGTGAGTCAGACGCAGCAGCGGGTGGATTGTTTTCGGCGCGATGCGTCAGGAAAATTGTGGGTGTTGGAGTTTTATACGCCAGGGGATGAGATTCATTTAAAGAGTATTGATTGCAAGATTAGTTTTGAAACGTTGTATGAGGATGTGGTGTTTGAAAATTAATCTCCCTGCCAGCATCTTTAGCCTCGCTCAAATATCGTTAGCTCGTCCTCTTCCAAAATTGGCAGCAGCAGCATCTGGCTTAATGAGTTTCCGGACTTTTTCGCTGGCTGCTGAGTAATTTTTTCGATAGAACGAATAACGTCTAGAGCAATACGATTTTGCTGTGTTTCAGGTAGTGTCCGAATTTTCTGAAGCATCTCTTCAAGTAAACGAGCTTTAGGGATGACAAGGAAGCTGAAGAGTAGAGCGGACAAGGGAAAGAGCCATCAGACCACGGTCAAAAAAGAGACGTTTATGAGGCTTACAGGCCATGAGCCGAAAGGCGAGAGGCTGCCAGGTGAGCATGGAAAAA
>JBCDEB010000133.1:0-19725 GCA_039180005.1 Cyanobacteria bacterium P01_G01_bin.54
ATCATGGAGCGGCTCGCGGAGGAATATTGGAAGCGGGCTGCTGTGGCCAAGGTGGATGTTGAAATTAATCAGGCGATCGCCAAACGCTATGAAATTCGCAGCATTCCTGCTGTCTTGATTTTGAAAGGCGGGGAAGTGGTTGAGCGAGCGATGGGGAAGCAATCTTACGAATTTTACAAAGAACTCATTGACAAGCATCTTTAAGCCGCTAACCCTAAAGCGAATCTAGAGAGTTATAAGACTTCCATCATGAAAGCACGTCCTGTGCTATACCATGCTGTTTACCGCTGCTGAATTTTGGCTGAATCTCAGCGGTTAACCATTTTCCTGTTTTTTAACGTGAGTCCTGGATAAGCAGACACTGCGCAAGACGCTGAAACTCAGCAGAGTCAACCATACTGGTTTCGGTATTGCCGGAGTCTGAGGGGGCAATCTCCCCCTCAGCGGGAGGTGTCGAGGGCTGGCCCCCTAACAACCGGGTTTGACAATGAGTTGTCAAGGCTTTGAGGAATGCGATCGCTTCGCTTAACCGAAACTCACGTTAACTACTTTTTCACGGATACAACGGGTGAGATAGTGAAGGTTGAGTTCACCTTTGGCTATATTCGGGGTGCTGATGGCAATCTCTTGATCAATGTCCACCATTCATCGCTCCCGTACGAACCGGCGGATTGACGGTTGGATGGACAACAATCCGGACAGTTTTAAGTTGCTAACAATAGAATACGGGGTTTAGCTTTTGTCTCAAAAACTGTCCGGAGTATTCTTATAAACCGGCTCGAACCGAATCGGAAGATTCGCAAGCCCACGCAACGGAAAAGTACTCATCCAAGTCAGTGTTTCTGGAGCAGCTCCGAGTTTGAACCCTGGACAATTTCTAATCAGCCAGCTTAATACTGTCCGACCTTCGGTGCGAGCAAACGCATGACCCGTGCAAAAATGGATACCATAACCAAATGCAAGGTGAGCGTTGTCGCTACGCCGGATGTCGAATTGGTCTGGGTTGGGAAATTGTCGAGGATCACGATTTGCCGCAGCAAGCATGAGCAGAACTGTACTTCCTTTCTTCAGCGTTTGTTCGCCAATCTGAATATCTGCCAAGGCAATACGGGCAGAAGTGTGGATCGGACTCTCAAATCGTAGGCATTCTTCAAGCGCACCCGGTATCAAGCTGACGTCACTTTGCAGAAGCTCAAGCTGGTCTGGGTGTTGAAGTAGCGTCAGAACGCTATTACCGATCATGTTCGTGACTGTATCGCGTCCTCCCATAAAGATCAGCATACAAAGAGAAACCATCTCAAGTTCAGAGAGTTGCTCACCTTGATCTGTCGCCTTCACAATCTCAGTGAGCATATCCTTCTGAAGGGGTGAGCGTAACCGACGATTGCATAAGGCACGGATATAGGCTGCAAAGTCCTCGATCGCTGTTTCTGCCGCGTACAACTCGCTCTGTGTTTGACCAAAGCGATTCAATTGGGAGGTGAGGAGTTGCGTCCATTGTTGTAGCTGCGCCCAATCCGATTCTGGAACCCCGAGCATAGCGCAGGTCACGTTAACGGGGAGTTCCTTGCCAAGGTGGGAAATCAAGTCCACCCTTCCCTCTGAGAGCCATGGTGTCAGCATTCGATCGACGATCGCATCGATGGCAGATTGCACCCGGTCAACCGCTCGTGGTGTAAAGCCTCTACGAACCAGTCGAGCGAGGCGATCGTGGTCTGGCGGATCTCGCATCGACATCATCTGAGCTAGATATGAGTTGATCGATGTTGACTGCGTATTCGAGCAGTTTGTCAGTGACTTCTTGAAATCGACACTCAGGCGCTGATCGTGCAAGAGCCCTTTGACATCCTGATAACCAACAACAATCCAAACACCAGGAGCAATCTGTAGCACGGGCGCTTCAGCGAGGAGCTGGGCAAAGAGTGGATAGGGATCCTGTCGCCGGGCAGGATCATTCAAAAATGCTTGAACTTTAGTCGCTAAAGCAACCTGTGTACACATATTGACCTCTCCGATAATGTCTAACAGCGTTTCTACAATTTGAGTCAGAAATAAGCAGTAGCGTCTTCCCTTTCACTATCTATCAGACATGGGATCCTCAGATCACGCCCTCAGACTGCGGCCGACTGCCCAGCATAAATTCTCCAACAGGGGATTCCACAACATAATCAAGCCCCATCGCTTCTGTCGCAAGCTTGGAGGGTCCACTGCCCAGCGCACAAGGTGCAAGCCCCATTGCTGTCGCCACAAGATACATGGTTTGGTAGAGAACACCGACATGTTTGAGGGTTGCGGCATAGGCGATCGCATTGTATTTCCAAGACAACCGTTGGAATCGCGACGTCAATGTCACCAATACCTGGGGAACAATTATCCTCGCAGCGGCTACAGAAGCGTGCTCCAGGAGGGCCTCAACCTGAGCCACTTCATCATTCACCCTCACCAGTTCATGATGGAGTGGATCATAGTAGTAGATTCCCATTGGCAAGCCCTGGCAGGTTCTCGATGTCAGGTAGAATTCCAATTCATAGGCAGCCCCCCCGCAGGGATACGGACGGCTACTTTGCTCATAGTAGATTCCCTGGTCAGGATCAATATTTTGCAGGCTGCGAACACGAGCGACGCGATAGAGGAAACAGCCAAGTTGTTCCAAAGTGATGGAATCATCCCCATAAGCACGAACGGAGCGCCGTTGTTCTAGCACCTCAGAAAGGGACGGATCGGTCTTCCGAAGATCATTAATATTAGCTTTCTGGAGAGGGATGCGTGAACCGGCTGGCGGTGACTTCAGGGCTGGCAACGGTGGCAGTTCTTCTCGAAAGCGAAAGGAGGCACCAACCGGGTAATTATGTTGTCCAATCCGGCTACGAGAGTGGAAGAGAAGGTCATGAAATTCCCATTGTCTCAAAGCGACTCCCTTGTCTTCAGGGAGTTGATTTGCCGCGTCACACGCAATGACCAGTTCAGCCGCAACCAAATAACTCACAATTGCCAGGGCAAGCTCTGTCCCCAGTCCGTTGATTGAGTCTGCCAAAGCGCCACAGTCACTGGGATGGGTGAGTTGGCTCAAGACGGATACTACGAGTGGATCGTGAATACGCACCCGGTAGGGGCTCAAAGGGGATTCAGCGATGAACTGCACACCGTCACGCCGACACAATGAAAAACGCGAGAGCTGAAATGTGCTGTTCTCATTGACGGGATGGGGTGCAAAATCCTCGATGGCAGCCATCGGTTCTATGGTCAATAGGCGTTGTCCGTCAAAATTGAGAGAGTAAAGGAGAAACGGCCGAAGTTGGGTTACGTGGTAGTACAATCGTGCGATTTCAACAACATTCGCTGAAGCCGCCACTTCATCAACCAGTGTTTCTAGCGCAACATCACCCTCAGCCAAGCGGCATAACGCAGCGTGAACCGCGGCAGGTAACTTAGAGAATTCAGTTGCACCGTTTGGATGGTGCAAAATCAGTTGATCCGGCGACTGAGATTCCAGTTGGACATTTTCATGCAGAGAAAGTAACGCTGGCCAAGGCATCGGTATCTTTAAGAGTCCATCTTGCTATATGAACAGGGGGGTTGGGTTCAGCTCCTCTTCAGACAGCGGTTGAGGAAGCCATCCGAGCTGAGCCGGGATGTCATACAAGCGTCCAGAACCATATCGAGCCCAGAAATGTCGCATGCCCGGTACGATTACTTTGACGGTTGGTAAACCAATGTCTGGACGGGTCTGATCCAGAACTAACATCTCCATACCGCGCTCCTGCACCAGATGTTGACACATTTGAATATCCTCATAGAGGTCATCGGTCCAACTTTGAGCGAAATCACTTTGTTTAGTCGGGGGTAGATGGGAGTTGGGGGCCAGATAGGGCTCGTTCTCCAGTTTGGCGTGAGTCCACCAATGGAGTGTCGCTTCATCTCGATAGGCATATTCACCCGTCCCATCCGGTTGTAGCGGTAATACCGCTGGGACAAACTGATTCAACTCTGTCAGGGCTCGGCGCAGGGCTAACTTAGGATCAAAGTGGGCTCCGCAAGCAACCAGAATATCTTCAACTGGTTTGTCGATGCGCCGAGAAACAACCACAAAAGCAGGAATACCGAAGTCGTTTGTCACATCCAATACCCAAAAGGGTCGTGCCAGCTTCTCATATTGGTCACGGAGAGACACAACATAATTATCATCAAAGCTATCGAGATCAACACTCGGCCGACTCGCTCGGTTGTACCACCACATCGCTACAGCATCTCGCTCCACCAATTCCAAGAAGCCTTGTACGATCGCCTCTTCTAGGGTGCTGCCCGCCGCATTGCCGTTCGAGTCCGCCCAAAAAGAGAATTCCGCTTTGAATGGATAGTTGTAATACAGGTATCCTGTCGGCAGATATTTGTATTTTTCATGGGTCAGGGACCAAACGGGCGACCATTCCAAAGACTCCGTTTCATCGAAGCGGGTGGGGACAACCGCAAACTGCCAATTGAGCGCGTTCCAGCGATCGCGATCGCGATATTGCTGTTCGCTATACAACATGCAATGGTTGGGATGGATCGCACTGTCTCCGAGTTCGGTTAGCGTCTTGTTAACTCGAAACTCATAACCAAAATGGAGGCCAGAATAGCGTTCTAGCGCTTCAGCCAGCGCACTCGCCTTAGCCTGTGAAGCCGTAACCCCCTTGCCCGCTGCTTTGGTGCGCAAGCCTCTGAGCAGGAACTGGAGATTAAGGTTGCGAGCAAAGTTATGTCCAGCGCCGTAAACCGGCATGAGATCCGGGTCAGTTATTGGCACCCGCTCCAGTTCACGAACCGCCCCAATAAAGGGGCTGATATGGTGCGAGTAGGTCTCAACCACCTGCTCCGGCTGGGTCACCCGATGCCCACCGTCAGCGGTAAATTGCTTCTTTTGGCTGCGCAAAGTAAGAGGTTGCAGTAGCTCGACCGACCGATGCGGGTCATCGCCACAGGTGGAGCACTGTGGACGTCGCACCAGGGTATGCCTGAGCATTGACATGTTCAAGGTGTTGAGCGTCAACATCTTGCCCCCCGACTCCGCTACACCTTGTGCGATCCATTTGGTGATTTCTGTGGCGGCAAAATAAGCCCCTAGACCCAGGGTGGATGGCAGAGATGCCCGTGAGGTGGGGAAAGGGCTATCACTTTTACGCCGGTACTGGAGGTAAGAGTCCGCCTCGCGGTTCATCCGCAGCCGCTGCGCGAGACAGTCCCAGCACCCCGTATGATTGGGCACAAAGAGGGGGCCAACCCAGAGGATAACGCCAATTAATTTAACCAAAACCCAAGGGCGCTGCTCAGCCAGCGCCTTAGCATTGAATTCCGCTAACTCTGGCCGTAGATAGTCATCTGTTACGACCACTCGCACTGCGCCTTCATCGACCTGCGTTAAGCCGTTCTCCTCAAGGGAGTGAGCCAATGATGCGGACTCAACACCGCCCAATGAGGTGATGGAAAAGGTCATCTCTTTGAGGCGATCGAGGGTCGATTCTGGGGAAAAGGTCAGTGCTTGCCAGAAATTGCGGTCAGGCGACTCACCCGCCCCTTCTGCCTCCTCAACATAACCCTTCTCCACCATCCGGCCGATCGCAAAATAGACCTCAGCCGCCGAGATTTGCCCCCTCAAACACTCAACAATGGCCTCCATGGTATAAGCACCATTCAGATAAGGCGCAAGTCGGCAGTTCCGCTCCCCAGCCAAAACAACATTTCCGGTCTCAGAAAGGAGGTAAACCCCCTCTAGGGCAACAATTTCTACATGAAACCAAGGTTTAAATCTGGGTCTTTGGGGAATATTCATAAAATCTTAGTCAAGCTTCTTACGATTTTGCTCCCTCTGGACTGTAAGCACCAACACAAACTGATCTGAGAGCTTTCTCTACAATATCTCGATCAACATCTCTAAGGTTGCCAGACCAAGTTTAAACCCAGAACTCTAGATTTTTCCACATCAAAACCAAAGTTCTGGGCACCGCTCAGGTCGACTTAATAAACTGAGATTAAAACAATCAACTCTATTGCTACGTGTAAAAAACACACCAAAATCTTACTTGATAGGGGATTATGGTGGATTTGAATTTTGCAACAAAATTGCTCCTTGCGATCCCAGCTCTTTTAACCGTTACAAAGCAACCACCAAACTGAGATTTAACCACAGGCTGCAGAACTAGAAGTTCCAACAGAACAGCTTGGACAACTCATTGAACCGATTGTCCCTGCACTTGAAGCAGTTCCAGGCGACATCTCTGCTAATGCAGTACTCAATTGCTCATCATCAATGTCTGCAGGCTTGGGGGGCAAGGGAATACTCTCGACAGGCACATCATCCGGTATCGGAATCCCGATTTCACGCAATGCCCCCTTCGGATCCGCTTCAACCTGCTTCTTGCTGCTTCTTGTATTCTGGATCAACCCAAGTTTTAGAAATTAGCAGGCCCATCTTGTGATAGTAGTCCTGGGTGTCAGCGTATAACGCTTCAAAATCCTTAGACATGTGTCTTATCTCCTTTGATAATCACGAAACGCAAATAAACAATTAGCTTGTATAACCGACCTCACCGCTACACAGCAATCACCGAAGCTGAAGGATTAACCTGAACTGCCTGCAGTGCCTACCGTTCCAACCGAACAACAAGGGCAACTTAACGTACTATTTGTCCCTGCAGTTGAAGAAGTTCCAGGTGTCATTTCTGATAGTGTAGTAGCCAATTGCTCATCGTTAAGATCTGTAGGCCTGGGGGGTATAGGAATACTCTCGACAGGCACATCATCCGGTATCGGAATCCCAATATCACGTAATGCCCCTTTCGGATCCGCTTCAACTTGCTTCTTATATTCTGGATCAGCCCAAGCTTTAGCAACTAGCAGGCCTATCTTATGATAGTAGTCCTTAGTGTTAGCGTATAGCGCTTCAAAATCCTGTGCCATGTGCTTTATCTCCTCTAAGCGTGGTGGAAGGCGAATGATCGACTGGCACGCACAATATAGCATGCGCTAACCCAAATGGGATGATCGACCGCGAATGTACATCAACTTTGTAACAAATGAGTAAATGAAGTCCATAAGATACAGACATCAAAGCTAAATATTACATCATTATCAAGCAAGAGAATCGAGCATTCCACTGTCTTAACCCATGTCTAATTCACGACCCAATCATCCCAAGATGGATGAAGAAAACTTCTGGTTGTCGCTCAATGCCGATCAACAGAATCGGCTGATGTCGATTGTGGCAGCAGCCGCTCCCCCTGAAGACCGCAGGACTCAGCAGTACTTCAAACCCACTTTAGAACAGGATTCGCAACGGATTGATGCGCGTACCCAACAATGGCTTGACGCTGCGGCAGCGGGAAACTCGGCTGACTTGGATCAATTGTTGAGATGGCTGGATTTAGATGCGTCTGACTTCAAGGCCGGATTGGTGGATGTCGAAGTCAGAGATCCTGCTCAACTGCCGCCCTGGGCCAGGGCTTTTGTCAAGTTCATACAAGCACTGAACACGCATCAGCCAATACAGGCGCAGGAGAGGAATCGGGCGAGCCAAAACCCATCGTCTCCTGACCCTGAACTGCGCCCGGAAATTAATCACCAGGAAATTTATCAATCGTTGCAAGGGGCGGCACGTTTGTGGCTAGATTGCATCCTCGCTAGCACGACACGGCCCATATCGGCATCTGCTGCTAACCAGATCGCCCAACACATTGCCAATCGGCTGTTGATTGTGGTCACCCCTACCCTAGAGTTTGAACAACAGATTGCGACTGTTCTGCATTGTTTGCCCAAAGCAGCCATCGGCAGTCAACCCTTACCAGGGACGGATCTCACGGTGGATGCTTGGTTGGAGCGACTCGGGCTGCTGCCGGGCGTGGCTTATCTGCTGGGTGTGCTCTGCCTGAACTGGGAAACAGCAACGATTGAGATGCTGGAGCGGCTGGAGCAAGACTGGCCCCTGCTGGTGAGCCAACTTTGGGGGGGAGCGGATCCGGGCGAGTTGACGGACTTTCGTGGTGATGCGGGGGATCCCCATGATGGCGGTCGCTCCGTTGCCATCTTGACGTTTGCCCAAGGCCAGAAGGTCGTCTACAAAACCAAGGATCTCAGGGGGGCAAAAGCCTTTCTCGACCTGACGGCGTGGCTCAATCAACATGGTTTACAGCCACAGTTGCCTGAGCGTATGATTCTGCCGTGTGATGGCTATGGCTGGGAGCAATTCGTTGTCGCTCGAACGTGTCAAAACCGCGAACAGGTTGCTCGTTTCTATTATCGGATGGGTATGACGCTGCGCTTGCTACAGCTTTTGGACGCGCGAGATTTTTGGCTCGACAACCTGCTGGCAGATGGTGAGTTTCCGGTTTTTATTGATCTAGAAACCTTGCTGCAAGGGCAGACTTTCCCAGCAACACCGTTATCACCTGCATCAAGCGCCATTAACACGTTGCTTCAGGCGTCAGTAGTGCCCACGGCGGCGGTCACCTGCTCGGTCACGATTGCTCCAGGCGTGCCAGCAGAGGACATCGGTGCCCTGACGCCAAAGCGGCGTCTGAAAACACCGTTTCGTTCGAGACGTCCGGCCAATCGCATCGACTCTGATGCCCATACTGCTGGTGAGTCCAGTTATATCCATTGGAGTCCTCCTTCCTACGCACCGATGCTTGCTGGAAACCCCGTTCCGGTGACCGAGCACTTGGAGGATTTGGTTAATGGTTATCGCAATCTGCAGGTTTATCTTGTCCAGCATCAACAGGCATTATTGGCGGATGATGGGCCATTGAGCGTATTTGCTAACCTGCCGATGCGATATATTGTGCGCGATACCTGGAGTTGCTACAAGATCATGCAAACGGCGGGGGAGCCCGCTGCACTGTTTGATGGCGTGGCTCGTGAAATCATCCTCTCTCGCTTGTATCGGAGCGTTTTTCAGGTCTCCGATCCAGAAGGATATGCGAACGTGATTCAGAGTGAAGTGGCTGCGTTGCGCAACTGTGATGTTCCATTGTTTATCATTGAGCCAAGCTCGCGGTCGCTTTTCACTCCCCGAGGGGAGGAACTATGCCACCTCTTTAGCGAAACTGCCTATGGGGAAATGCGATCGCGCCTTCTCTCTATTAATGCCTTTGATGTCGATCAACATGTCGACATTTTGTGCTCCTGTATCGACAGCGGTGAGGCGGGAAGACTCCCCTTTTCTCAGCACTCAAAACGAGTCGTTCCAGCCGTAGACAACGTCAAATGGCTGGACTCTGCCACATTGATTGGCGATGAGATCCTGCGATTGCGCACTATTGGGGTAGAGGGTGAATCTGCTTGGTTGGGTCTGCGCTACGATCCGGTACATGATCTCCAGGGGCTGGGTGAATTGAACCCTGATCTACTGACGGGAACGTGTGGGCTTGCCGTGTTGTTTAGCGACCTCGCAAAATTAACGGGACGCGATCGCTATCGCTCCGTCGCCCTAGATATCCTGACGGGAATTCGACGTTCAATAGAAGCAACTCTAGAACAGATAAAAGCTTCTCAGACAACACCACAATCAGCCGCTCGGATTCAGTGGGGTGGCTTTCTGGGGATGGGTTCACAGCTTTATACCTTGCGGCGTTGTGCAGCGGCGCTGGGCGATACCGAGCTGCGTCAACTTGCTATCACCTTAGCTCGCTCTATTCCGTTGGATAGCTTGGCTAAAACAATGCCCTCGGACGTGGTGTCTGGTCTTGCGGGTTTGCTACTCACGCTTCTTGGCAGCAAAGAGGGTGAGCCGCTCGGCTCCTTAGCACAGATTCAATTACTTACTGAGCGACTGATTGAGACGACTCAATCAAAAGATAGTGTTTTACAACCGCTTTACCCCCCTGGCGTCACGCGGCTGGATGGCTTACCTGGAGCGGAGGTGGGTATCGAGCTTGCAGTCGCGCGGGCTGCTAGCGTGTTGAGCGACCTTGATTCAAATGGCTCTGATTGGCTCGATCGATCGACAGCGGGTCAAAGCGTGGATTTAAAGACAGATTTAAAAGCATCTCAGGTGACGGCAGGAACGCTGTTGGCTAAGCTGGGTTGCTCGCAAAACAAATGCTCCGGCACATTATTAGACGCGGTGCGCCAATTTGTTAGTTCGAATCCTAGAGATTCGTCCTCTACAAGGTTACTTGACGTTATCGAAGTTGCTGTGCTTGCGCATCAGGTGAGTGGTGATGCCGAGCTTCTGAAGCAAGGCTGTGCAGTTGGGCAACACCTGGTAGCTCGCTTTGATGCCACTGAAACATGGTTCCCGAATCGGATTGCAGCTGACCGGCATAACCTCTCCATCATTTGGGGAACAGCGGCGATCGCCCATGCTTTTATAAAGCTAGCGGAGCCAACGCAATTTCTTTCCATTCGCCTGCTGGGCTAGCCTATCAATCTTGTCTATTTTTGAAGATAATAAGGAAGGGGAATTTCTGATTGAGATATTACACTCTTCTTTTTTGACGTTAGATTCCATATGTTGAAGAACATCACCGCCACAATTTCACAGCTCAAACCCGCTGATGTGCAGCAGCTTGAGGCAATGATAACCCTGTTCGGTGAAGCATTTGAAGAGATGGCGACCTATTGTGAAAAGCGTCCGAGCCAGACCTATCTGAAAGATTTATTGGCCCGTGATGACTTTATTGCTATCGCAGCACTTGAGCAGGGCCAGGTCATTGGTGGATTAGCTGCCTATGAACTCAAAAAGTTTGAACAGGAGCGTAGCGAAATTTACATCTATGACTTAGCGGTTGCTGCGGCTTATCGACGACAGGGTATTGCTACAGCCATGATTCAAAACTTGCAGCAGATTGGCTTGGCTCGGGGCGCCTATGTTATTTTTGTGCAAGCAGATTATCAAGATCCTCCGGCTATTGCACTCTACGAAAAGTTGGGCACACGTGAACAGGTTTTACATTTTGATATTGCTGTATCCAGTTGATCGATTAATAGTTATCCACCCTACGTTTGAGGCGATCGCAATTTTGCCGCGTCTACCAAAATTGCCTGATAGATCTGTGCTAAGCGAACGGGCTGACGATTGATGCCGTCGATCGCCACCCCGTCAAGGTCTTTGAGTATCTCACGCAGCGATCGCTGCTCCGGCAAACTCACCCACAGCTCATCCCCCGCCACTTGGTAGGGGTAGCCCCAGGTTTGAACGCGGGCAATCGCCTCTGCCCGATCCGATGTCTGCAACCGAACCGTATGGTCAACGGGCAATCGCTGACGCAGTTGCGCTAGGGTTCCTTGGGCCAGCAACCGACCCTGATGCAAAATGCCGATGCGATCGCAGACCGCCTCGGCTTCATCCAAAAGATGGGTTGTGAGTAAAATGCCAATTCCTGAGGCTTTAAGCTGCGCCAAAACCTGCCAGAGCTGTTGCCTGGCCTCAATATCCAGACCCGTACTCGGTTCATCCACCACCAGAATGGTCGGCTGATGCACCAATGCCACCGCCAAATTCAGGCGACGCTGCCAGCCGCCACTGAGCTGCTGCACCAGGGTTTTCGCTTGGGTCTCCAGCCCCACCTGGGCGAGCACCTGGCCGAGGCGATCGCGGCGCGACCCCGGCGGCAGGCGATACAGCTGGGCAAAGAAGTGCAAATTTTCCCAGACGGTGAGGTGGGGGTAGAGACGATTTTGCTGGGGAGCAATGCCCAATAACGCTGGGCCATATTGGGCCAGCGGCCGTTCCTTGTAGTGTAAGGTTCCCTGCAAGGGACGCAGCCCCCCCGCCAAGAGGTTAATTAAGGTCGTCTTGCCAGCTCCATTGGGCCCGAGCAGACCGTAAATTTCTCCAGGGGCAAGGTGAAGCGAAATATTTTCCAAGGCGAAACGCGAACCGGGCGAGTAGCGATGCCGGAGCTGGTCAATGCAGAGCATTCCGTTAGAACTGCATCGCCGATGTCACGGCGGCAGTCTCTGGCTGACGCAACAGAATGCCATCCTCCAGATACGTTACCTGGTCGGCCACATCCTGAATGCGGGCATCATGGGTGACCATCACTACCGTCATTTGGTCTTCTTTCGCTAAACGGCGCAAGAGTTCAATGACCGCATGACCACTCTGGGAGTCAAGGGCAGCAGTGGGTTCGTCGGCCATGATAATTTTGGGCTGACCCACCAAGGCCCGGGCGATCGCCACCCGTTGCTGCTGGCCACCAGAGAGGTCACGGGGCAGAGCGTGGAGTTTATGGCCCAAACCCACCTTATCGAGCCAGTCGGCGGCCTCTTCGCGGCAGTCGCGCCGCTTTGAGGGGCAATCCTTCATCTGGAGAGCAACCTCAACATTTTCAAGCGCCGTCAAGGCCGGAAAGAGGTTAAAGCCTTGAAAAATAAAACCGATGTTCTTACGACGAAACTGGGCTAATTGCCGCCGCCTCATCTTCGTGATTTCTTCACCGAGGAGATGAACTCTGCCTCGGGTCGGGGTCAGTAGCCCAGAAATAATGGAGAGGAGGGTGGTTTTACCCGAGCCGGAGGGCCCCATCAGAAGTTGAATGTCGCCTCGATTAACCCGGATATCAATGCCGCGCAGCACGGGCACTGCTTGAGATCCCGCCTTGTAGACCATTTCTACCCCACAGCATGCGATCGCACCTTTGGGCTTGAAGTCTACACAGCGGACGGTAGAATTCGCCTGACTTGAAGTTGGCAATGTCCAGTGGGAGGTAATCATATGGCTGTGAATGTAACCAAATATGAAGTCATCCTAGCAATTCAACCACACAATTGTGCAGACAACTAGGTCGCTTTGAACGTTGACACAATGGTAGCGAAGAAACATAACTCTGGAGGTCGATGCCTTTTCATTACACCTATACCCTTTGTTTGGGCGATACCGATGCGGCAGGGGTGATGTATTTTGCCCGGACGCTGCACCTGTGTCATGTGGCCTATGAAGCGGCTTTAACGGCGGTTGGAATCCCGCTTGGGCGGCTCCTCAAGGAACCGGAATTAGCGCTGCCGATCACAGCCTGCTCCGCTCGTTTTCGTCGCCCGCTGTACTGCTCAGAGGTGGTCACGGTTCAGGTTAAGCCCGAATCCTTAGGTGAAGATGAGTTCCAAGTGCTCTACACCCTCTGCTCACCTGACGGAACCCACTATGCCCAGGCCGAGACCCACCATACTTGCATTCATCCAGAACAAAGACGGCGATCGCCCCTTCCCGATTGGCTCCGAGCAGGTCTGGTGCAAATTGCCCAGATGGACTGATGGAACGGTGGCAGGCAAGATGCCTGCGCTACGGGATCGCAAGCTGAGAAAAGCCGTAGCGCGGGCGTCTCGCCCGCCTTGGATTATGTTGCAGGCTCACGTTGAAGATCTTTATTTGACCATTCGTTCCAGAATGCGCTAGAGTAAAATCCAAGGCGCAAATGAAGCTCCTTATTTTAATTTTCAATCTGGAACGAACATTCAAAAAAGGAATTCTCCTTATCATGACCCTCTCCCAAGCCCTCACCGACTTTCAGAACGAGTTCCGCAAAACCGCCCCCGATGCCGTCAAGACGACCATGGGTCAGGCAACCCAAGACTTGATTAACTCCGGGATTGTCGATCGCACCCTCAAGGTCGGTGACACAATTCCCCCGGTGCGGCTGCCCAACGCCACCGGCCAAACCGTGGAGATTCAAGACCTGCTCCAATCTGGGCCAGTGGTGATCTCGTTTTATCGGGGTGGCTGGTGTCCCTATTGCAACCTCGAACTCAAGGCCCTGCAAGCTAAACTGCCAGAAATCAAAGCTCTCGGCGCAACGCTGGTGACGATTTCCCCCGAAACCCCTGACGCCTCGCTCTCGACCCAAGAGAAAAACGCCCTGGAATTCGAGGTGCTCAGCGATCTGGGGAACCGAGTCGCTCGCAGCTTTGGTCTGGTCTTCACCTTGCCGGAGAGCCTCCGCCCACTTTATAACCAATTCGGCATTGACATTCCGGCACACAATGGCGATGACACCTTTGAGCTGCCCATCCCGGCAACTTATGTGATCAAGACGGACGGGACAATCGCCCTAGCCTTTGCCGAAGCCGACTATACCCAGCGCCTCGAACCTGCTGAGATTGTGGCGGCATTGCAAACGCTTTAATTCCATAAAGTCCTGGCTGTATGGGCGGCCCACACCCGACCCACCCCGGTCAGCGCGATGCGCGACCGCCCCTCCCAAGAGGGGATGTTCCACCTTGAACTCTCCTCTATCGGCCCAATTCACTTCTTGGAACACGTTTTCTCGGTCTTTTCGTCCACGCTTAGGCGCTGGATATCAATCTCATTGCAGCAACACTCATACTCTTGCTTGGAATCCCCGTTCGGGGAGGATCAATATCATGACAGCACTCACTCTCTTAAATGCGGACAACTTCACCGCTGAGGTGCTGGAGAGCACCCCCCCCGTCCTCGTCGATTTTTGGGCCCCCTGGTGTGGCCCCTGCCGGGTCATGAACCCGATCATTGAGGCGATCGCCCAAGACGATGACGGTACGCTGAAGGTCGCCAAACTCAACATTGATGACGCTCCTGAGCTGGCCTCGCAATATCATATCTCTGCCCTTCCTTCTCTACTGATCTTCCAGAACGGCGAAGTGATTGAACGCTTCCAGGGTCTGGTTAGCCGGGAGAGCCTCGCCAGCCGCTTGGCTGCCCAGGGGTTAACGTCGGCGATCGCCGCCTAGTCATTGGTCAGTCTTTGATTGTAGGTTGGTGTTAATTGGAACCGAATTTACCTCAACCTACACCTCAACGAAATTAACAATACTGGCTCCGATATTGCCGGAGTCTGAGGTGGCAATTTCCCCCTCAGCGGGCGGTGTCGGAGGGCTGGCCCTCTGACAACCGGATCTCAATATCCCAGTTGTTAGCGTTCTAGATACAAAACCATGATCGACCTCTACACCTACGCCACTCCCAACGGTCGCAAACCAGCGATCGCCCTTGAAGAGATGGGTCTGCCCTACACTGTGCATAAAGTTAATATCTCGAAAGGGGAGCAGTTTAGCCCCGAATTTATCGCCCTTAACCCCAATAGCAAAATTCCGGTGATCACGGATCAAGACACCCAGTTAAGTCTGTTTGAATCGGGGGCAATTCTGATTTATCTGGCCGAGAAAACCGGCCAATTCTTGCCCACATCGCCAAAAGAGCGCTTTGATGTTTTGCAATGGCTGATGTTCCAAATGGGCAGCGTGGGGCCGATGTTTGGCCAGTTGGGGCATTTCCGCAATGCGGCACCGGAGACCCTACCCTATGCGATCAATCGCTATGAACAAGAGACCCTGCGCCTCTTTGCGGTGCTCGATCGCCAACTGGCCGAGCAAGACTATGTGGCGGGTGATTATTCCATTGCTGACATGGCGATTTATCCTTGGGTGATGGCCTATCCCTATCTACAGGTGACGCTCGATGCCCATCCCCACCTCAAGCGTTGGACCAATGTGCTGGGGCAGCGCTCGGCGGTGCAGGCAGGGATGGCTGTGTTAAGTAACCCGTGAGTGACCCGTAAAGGGTAAGACGTCAGACATGGCACGACCCAAAGCATTCGATCGCCAACTTGTCTTAGAAAAGGCAATGGAAACCTTCTGGCAGAAGGGGTATGAAGCGACTTCGGTTCAAGACCTGCTCACGGCAATGGGTCTGAATCGGGGCAGTTTGTACGATACCTTTGGCGATAAGCGATCGCTCTTTCTCGAAGCGATCGCCCATTATGAGGCCAAGGTGGTGCAAGGGGTGATCGCCCAGCTGGAAGCGCCGCATGCAGGAAAAGCCGCGATCGTTGCCCATTTTCAAGGCATGATTGAGCGCCGAGCGTGCGATCGCACGCGTTGGGGTTGCCTGATGACCAACGTGGCAGTGGAGCTGTGCAACCAAGACGCTGAAGCCGCCGAGCGCATCCAGGCGAGCCTCCAACGGATTAAACAGGCCTTTGTCCAGGCTCTGACCCATGCCCAAGCTCAGGGTGATCTCTCGCCAGGGGCGGATATCGAGGCACTGGCTTGCTTCTTGGTTTGTACAATGCAGGGGCTACGTGTCGTGACCAAGGTGAGCTGCGATCGCCAGACGCTACAAAATATGGTTGATACAGCACTCTCAGTCTTGGAGACCGCCTAAACGCTAGTTTTTAACGCCAGTTTTTGCTCCAGTTCTTGCCGTTGAGCATTATGTTTTGGCGGGAGACATTTCACCCTGAACTAAACTGCACCCCAGTGTCTTGCTCTGGCGCAGCCCAATGGGTCTGGCGTCCACAAACGATAGTCTCTCGATCGAGATGCTGGAGAGAAACCGGTTGATTGTCCTGGGCGGCGGTTTGGAGGTGGCTAAACAATGCCCAACTCAATCCGCAGGTTGCCCCGGTCAGCAGGATGATGCCGCCCAGTTGCACCGAGAGCTGATCCACCCAAAAGACGGGATTGTCAGCATGGGCCACAGTGGGGTTGCGCCAGGAGGGCACCACTGCTGAGGGCTGGATATCGGGCAGTTCACTGGGAAGGTTCGCCAGCTCTAAGGCAATGCCCAGGCGAATGATCAGGTAATGGACATAGACGGCTTCGGGAAAGCGATCGCCTTGGCCCGATTCGAGGGCTTGGATGAAAGAACGTGGCACTCGAGTATGTTCGTGGAGTGCTTCGATCGAGAGATTCCGAGCCAGCCGGAGTTGACGTAGGCGCTGCCCGAGGCGAGAGTAGGGGTCGTCAAGTTGAGAAGACCCTGGGTGAACCATTGGTTCCATCATGGTCTGTCATCTCCATCAAAGATGAGGGTTTCACTCTCCTTTCCACTTGTGCTGAAAATAATCCGGATTAATGATTCACCAAGGGGAAGATTTTAAATTCTTTTCTAGAAGAGAATTTATCAACCGCAATTGGTGCATTAACCTGAGTTCTGGATCAGCGAAGCGATCGCCTTCCTCAAAGCCTTGAAATCTTGTTTGCAAACCCGGTTGTCAGGGGTCCAGCCCCCCGACACCTCCCGCTGAGGGGGAGATTGCCCCCTCAGACTCCGGCAATACCGGAGCCAGTATTGTTGATTCTGCTGAGTTTCTAACGTCTTGCGTGATATCTGCTTATCCAGAACTCACGTTTTTATAAGTTTTCGTGCTCTTGGCTTAAACGAAACCCAGGTTGCATTAGCAAATCTTTGTAGAGGCAATCCCCCCGTGGTTGCTCCGGTCTGTTGCGTGACAAGGGATTGCTCGGTATTAATCCTCCGCTCTGAGCAACCAAAACCCTGAATAGGTCATCCCACTACTATCGGGTTGCACCAATAAAAAATGCAACCCACCCACCGCTTGGCAATGGCTTTGATATTGGGCGGCGGCGGTGGCCATTTCAGCATCCTCAAACGTCGCGAGAATCCAGCGCTCATCCAAGCCCGCCGCAAGAACAAGACCGCCCGATCGCCCCACTTCAGTGGGAATGTAGGTCATGCTCACCGGCCGAACATCCTGGAGCCAACGGGCCAGTTGCATCGCCCGTCGATCGCCATTGATCACCACCCCTGGAAGACGTTGCTCAGAGGACAAGCCCAGCCGCAGGGGATGGTTGCGCTCGGGAATCTCACAGATGGGGATGGGGCGATCGCGCCAGATTTCAATCTCTTCGGCCACCAGACTCCCCAGTTGCCAGTCCTTCCCCCACAACCCATCGGGCAGGGGCTGCGGGGGTGGGTTGGGAATCTGAATCACACCGGCCGACCAGCGCTGACTCAGGTGTAATTTCAAGGCTGCCGTATGCCGGGTGGGCTCAACCGTTAGGGGTAGCGTCTGTAGTGCCGTTTGCCAGAGCCCGAGGGTCTGGGGACGAAAGATTTGGATGGTTTGGGGCCAGGGCGGGGGCAGCTCAGCGACTTGGGCTGCCAACCAAGCTGCATTCACCTCTGCCTGGGGAGCGATCGCCTCCTGCACAATCTGGCCCTGCGCGGTACAAACCAGCAGATACCAGGTTTGGGGCAGTTCAGGATGATGATGAAGATCCCCTTGCCAAGGGGCGATCCGGTTGCTCATAAGTCGATTCGCTGCTGCGTTTGAGTTCTGTGTGTACCCGTTCTATCGCGTTTCCTGGAGCCATGCGGTCTTAGGGGCGCGGTTTCCGCAACCAGCGTTCGCCCCAGCCACCGATCTGAAGGAATGCAATACAAAATCGCCCCGCCCTCCAAACCAACAGGATAAAATCAAATGAGCCTCCTCCTCTCTATTCATCGTGCAAGCCCATCATCACCGTCGGCCCCTCTGGCTTCGACGCATTCACTATTGGTACTATCGCCTGCTGCGCCTCTCGGGAACTCCTGCGCAGATCAGCCGAGGTGTAGCTGTAGGCGCGTTTGCGGGCTGGTTTCCCCTCTTTGGTTTCCAGACCATCTTGGGGCTCGTCCTGGCAACGCTGTTGCGGGGCAATCGCCTGGCGGCAGCAGCCGCAACCTGGATTAGCAATCCCTTCACCTATGTGCCGATCTATATGTTCAATTTCTATCTGGGGCAATGGCTCCTGCCCCTGCCGCCGCTGGAACTCAAAGCGGTCAATTGGACATCCTTCTCGGCCTTAACCCATATGGGAGGGCAGTTTGTGCTCACCTTGGCATTGGGCTGTATGGTAGGAGGGCTAGTCGTGGCTCTGGTTTGTTATGGCTTGAGCTATGGGGTGATCGCGCGACTGCGACAGTTGAGTGAGCAGCGGCGCAGAGTGCGCCGTGAGCGCCCGAGCCGCCTCTACAAAAGCCGTGTCAAGTTGACCCGGTAGCGCTCTTTTTTGGTGATCATAATCTCGCCCACCTCGACTCGACCCTTGCCGCGCAGGGCAATCAGATCGCCTGCAGCCACCGCTTGGCTGGGTTGCTTGACCGTTTTCCAATTGACCCGAACATCACCGGACTGAATGGCGCTCACCAGCTTGCTGCGGGACAGGCCAAACCCGGCCGAGGCGATCGCATCCAGCCGTAGGGAGGCTTCCACCGTCGTCAGTTCTTTTTTCTTGGGAGGACGCACCTTCAGCTCAGCCAGTTCAATCGGTTGGAGCTTGACCGGGACGGAGCGCACCTGTTGCAAGCTGCCCTGAAAAAAGTCCACCAACTCGGGCACCACAATGATTTGAGCGCCGCGATCGCCGAGCACCAGAATATCGCCCACCTTCTCGCGCACCACGCCGGTGTTGAGGATTGCGCCCAGGAAGTCGCGATGATTGGCGGCATCAAAGAGAAAGTTACCTGCCACGTCGAGGGCAGCCAGTTCGACTTGTTCGGTTTCGAGGGGCAGCTCAGCGCGGGCGATCGCCAACCGCTGCCGCTCGGCCTGGGGGTAGCCACCACTGGCCACCGTATGAATATCCGTGAGGCTGGCGAGTTTTGCTTGCGCTTCAATCAGCACGGGCGGCGACCAAAAATCCGTCACCACCACCTCCCAGGTGCGAATCGCCTGTTCGGCTTGGTCAAAAATTCGAGTTAGCTCTTCATGGTGTTCGACACCTTTGAGCAGATCGGTTTTAGGTAACATTGGATTTAGTTCACAGTTTTCAGTTCGCAGTTTTAGGGCGTATCAATTTTTAAATCTTTTGTAGGGAAGGACTTCAAGCTCTCTCCCAGGCAATAATTTTTGGGATTTGCAATGTGGATATAGTATAACTGAAGATAGAGTTTATATAATCGCATGATCTGGCAGCGACCGGGAACCCGCAAAGACAATTCTCATGGCAACGCGATCGCCCACACACGCAAAGAAATATAATCAAATCAAG
>JBCDEB010000134.1:0-19685 GCA_039180005.1 Cyanobacteria bacterium P01_G01_bin.54
AATTTGGGTTTCTGGGGAGCAACATAAAAACTCCCTCTCCAAAGTTTGGTTGTGGTTTTTTGGGAGTGGGCTGTCAAACTGGGATGCACCCATTTTTTAGGTCTAACTAGAGAATCAACCACCATGGCAGAACAGCGCCCCAAAGTCAGCATGACCTTCCATGGGCCCGTCACGGGGGTCGCGGGAACCGTTGAGGGCGATATGGTGATTAACGTGCCCCCTCAGCCTGCTCCAGCAGCATCCGCTGCCGCTCAAGTTTCAGCCCCCCGTAAGATTCTCTTCCTCGCCGCCAACCCCCAAGAAACTCTGCCCCTACGGCTGGACGAAGAAGTCCGGGCAATTCAGCAAGCCCTAGAACGGGCCAAACACCGCGATCGCTTTCAACTGATTCAAAAATGGGCCGTTACCGACAATGATCTGCGCCGGGCATTGCTGGATCACGAACCCGAAGTGGTTCACTTTAGCGGCCATGGCGAAGGCGACTTTGGGCTGTTGTTTGCGGGAAAGGATGGCAATGCCCACCGGATAGCGGGTGAGGCGCTCTCCCGGCTTTTTGCCCTGTTTGCGGGTAACGTGAAATGTGTGCTGCTCAATGCCTGCTTCTCTTTGGTTCAGGCCCAGGCGATCGCCACCCAGATTGACTACGTCATGGGAATGGATCAAGAAATTGGCGATCTCGCCGCTCAGAAATTCTCGCTTGGCTTTTATGATGCCCTTGGTGCCGGCCGAGATTTCACATCAGCCTTTCAATTTGGCTGCAATGCGATCGACCTCCAGAGCCTTCCCGGATATTTGACCCCCCAATTGCTCGGTAAAGCGGTTGCTATGTGAGGGCGACTCGGTAGGAGCTGCCCCTGCGCTGAGTTCTTAATTTCCGGCTAAGAGAAGCGTGGGAGGGTCGAACCAGTATGGATTGCTGTACCCTGAGAGACGCTGGGCAGAGCCAAGCAGACAGGCTTCTCGCTAAAATAGCCCCTAGAGTGGGAATGAAACCGGAATGAACAGGCCGTGGTGGGGCGTTTTGCCGCTCAATAGATGGACAATTGGACTCGCGGTTGTAGCTGTGGCTGCGCTGGGGGTCAGCGCGGTGGTCAGCACCCGTAGCCTCCAAAGTGAAGTGGAGACCACTGCCATAGAGACCGAAACGATCGAACCCGCCGAAATTGAGACGATCTCCGCTCTGGGTCGGATTGAACCGCAGGGCGAAGTGGTGTCCATCTCTGCGCCGCCTGCCTTGGGCGGGGCTAAAGTGGAAGAACTGTTGGTTCAAGAGGGGCAACAGGTACGAGCCAATCAAGTGATTGCCCGGCTGGATAATTATGCTCGGCTTCAGACCACCGTACTCCGAGCCCAGCGAGATGTCGAGGTGGCGCAAGCGGATTTGAATATTGTCCGAGCTGGTGCACAGCGGGGGGAGATTGAGGCGGCACGTCAGCTCATTGAGCGCCTTAAAGCGCAGCGAGATGGGGATGCCCGCACCGACCAAGACCGGATTGCCGGCCTAGACGCCGAACTGCGGAATGCCCAGGTGGAACATGAACGCTATCAGCAACTCTGTCGCGGTGAGAACCTCGGGGGCACCGTTAGCGGCGATCGCCCCAACCTGGACGAGAGTCTGGCGGATGTCCCCAGCAGCAACTGTCCCGAGGGTGCAATCTCCAAGTCAGAGTTAGATCAGCGCTTGTTGACCCTAGAAACCGCTCAAAAACGGCTGGATGAAGCCCGGTCGGCAGCCGATCGTCGTCAGACCACCCTCGATCGCCAAATCCGTGAAGCCGAAGCGGAACTCAATCGCATTTCCGAAATTCGCCCCGTAAATGTGCAGCGAGCCCAGGCCCGGGTGCGCCAGGCAGAAGCGGCGCTCAAGCAAGCTGAGGCAGATTTGACGCTCGCGGTGGTGCGATCGCCCTTTACCGGTCAGGTGCTCACGATCAACACCCAACCGGGAGAACTGGTCAGCGAAGATGACGGCATTGCAGACATTGGTCGCACCGATCGCATGATCGTGATCGCCGAGATTTATGAGAGCGACATCAGCCGAGTTAAGCCAAACCAATCCGCTGTGATTATCAGTGAGAACAATACCTTCGAGGGAGAACTGCGGGGCACTGTAACCAACGTCGGCCTGCAGATTGGCAAGAAAGACGTCCTCGATACTGACCCCGCCGCCGATGTGGATGTGCGGGTGGTGGAAGTGGATATTGAACTGAATCCCACCGACAGCAAACGAGTGGCCAATCTGACCAACGCCAAAGTACTAGTGGAGCTGCTGTTGTAAACGTTGAACAAACTAGGGCGTGTCATCAGCTAGAGACAGAAGCCTTACGGGACAAGCGGTAGAGCGCCCGACCCAAACAACAGAACAAGGGGCTGTAAGTCAATCAGAACAAGAGTTTGAAGTCTAACTGACGACAGTCCCTAGTACTCGACGGCAAAAATAAGCTACCGGCTCAAAGCCCACCCAATATTTTTCATACAGGCACTTTGAACTTCCGCCCTGTGGGACTAGTTTGGCAGCAAAGGGGTTGGTGTGAGCTTGATCCGGCCGGCATCCATCTCGGCCATCAGCAACTCAAGGGCTTCATAATCCACATCAGAAATATGTCCACTCCGAGTTAACTCAGAGTTGATTTCGTTTTCAATCTCAGGGGTCAAACGCCGAATATACAACGCCTTTTCAACCAAGCGACGGATCAAAGAGGGTCGAATCATCATGAGAGAGTCTGTCCTTCAAGGAGCAGGAGTGTTATTGTCTATATCTTTCTAGAAACCGTGCCCTTAGCCTGTGATCGCCTGGAAAATGGTGGGGTGATTCCGATCACATGGATTCGGGCGACTAAGACAGGACTTACGCAGTGAAATAAGCCAGATCTAGTGAAGGCTGAGCGGAGTCGAAGCCTGAGCGACCGGGGTCTCCCCTCTGGGGACGCTACGCGAACGACTCCGTCCTGGACTGAGCGGAGTCGAAGTCTCCCCCCTCATTGACAACGAGATAGCAAGGCCTGTATAGCATTTTTGCGTAAGTCCTGTAAGACTGAGCGGGACAATGCATACTATCATAGTTCAGGTTTCGTCGGCGGAAAGTTTCTGAATGACCCTACAACTACGTGTTTATGTGCCTGAGCACCCCCTCATTCAACATTGGTTGGCTGTGGCCCGTGACCAAGATACTCCAACCGTGCTTTTCAAAAGTGCGATGACAGAATTGGGCCGTTGGCTGACCTACGAAGCCAGTCGTCAATGGTTACCCAACGAAACGGTTACGGTGCAAACGCCCCTCGCTCCCTGTGAGGCCAAATTGATTAATCCCACGGTTCCAGTGGCGGTCATTCCCATTCTGCGGGCAGGTTTGGCGCTACTCGATGGGGCGCAGATGTTGCTGCCGTTGGCCAATACCTACCATCTGGGCCTGGCTCGCAACGAAGAGACTTTCGAAGCCAGTTGCTATCTTAACAAGCTGCCGGAGGTGTTTGATCCGGCAACACGGATTCTCATTCTAGACCCCATGTTGGCCACGGGTGGCTCGATGATGACCGCATTGGCTGAGGTGGTAGCTCGGGGGGGCAATCCTGAGTACACACGAATTGTGTCTGTGGTAGCGGCACCTCCAGCCCTGCAAAAGCTGAGCCAGGCCTACCCTAGCCTCAATGTTTACACCGCTATGATCGATGAGACACTCAATGCGCAGGGCTATATTGTGCCGGGTTTGGGAGATGCGGGCGATCGCGCATTTGGGACATAACGCCATGGCACACCTTAAAAGGTGTATGGTCGTAGGCTGGGTTGAGATTTCGGCTCCGCTCAATCCAGGACGGAGTGAAAACCAACACCGCCAATGTTTTGAGGGATTTACCCCCGAGTAATCTATTGCACTATTTTCGTTGTGCCACGGCAGTAGCGCCGTAGCCCAACGAAAATGAGCCCCCCTAAAACCGGGTAGCAAAGACCTGATAGCATAGATTCTAAGCAGTTTGATAAGAACGAGCTGAAACAGCAGCCGATAAAACCAATGAGCCAACGTGATGGATTTGCCAGTGGATTTTTTCTGGGGGCCGTTTTGGGAGGCGTCGTTGGGGGCGTTGTCGGTGTACTTGCCACCGCCCGCCGAGGGAGCGACAGTAATCTGTCCGGCGATGATCCCGCCAACCTGCAGGAGTTAGAGCCCAGCATTGAATCAACACGACGGAGTCTAGAGACCAAAATTGCGCAACTCAACCTAGCGATTGACGATGTGCGCCAGCAACTAGGCGTGGTGAATGGGTCTTCTCGGCCCGAAGTCTAGGACTGTTATGAAGGCGTGTCATCAGATTGTTCTGAACCTTTTATGGAACAATCGAGGACAGGCTTGACCCAACCCAGAGGAAAGGGTTTGTCAGCCAACCATAGCAATAGCTTTGCATCTCAAGGATGAGAGCCCCTAGTTTCTGGACAACCTGTACAATGTGAGCATCGTTAGACTTTGATAGACAATTGCACTCACTATGGATATAAATATCGCTGAGCTGATTGTGGTCAGCCTCCAGAATTTTCTACAGATTTACATGTTAATCCTGTTTATCCGGATTTTGCTGACCTGGTTCCCAACCATGGAGTGGGCGCAGCAGGGGATGGCTGTTCTGAGTCCGGTTACTGACCCGTATCTCAATATTTTTCAGTCTTTCATTCCCCCCATCGGTGGGATAAACATCTCATGGCTGGTGGCGTTGTTGGCTCTCCAACTTTTGGGTCCTATTGTCATTGCTCTCTTAGGGCAGGCCCTACTCAGCTTTGCTTAAGGCGATGGAGCGGCGATCGCCCCTGAGTCAGTTAGCTACCGCCATCAGCCGATGGTGGCTCAGGTTTCAAGCGAACGACTGAGAAACTGGGCGATCACTTGAGCACTGACGTCGGCGGTGTTCTCTGTTAACGTCAGCACCAGAAACTCACCAGAATTTAATAGCAGGGTAATGTGTTTCCTCTCCGGTCTAGGCTGAGGTGATCTGATTGCATCCTGTGCTTTGCCAAAGGCGATCGCCCGTGCATCCTGAAGTCGATAATAATTCGTTTGGCTATGGCGCAAGAGACTACGGTACTCCACCCGAATCAGTCCCTGTTGGCGATCGACCTCTAACCAACAGATATTCGGTTGCCAAAGGGAACGATACAGACTCCACAGTCCAGTGAGACTCAAGAGACTGCCGACGCTATAGACTAGGGGGCGGCGATCGCGACGCGTAATCCACTCCGTAGCGTTAGGTTGATAGGGGTGCGGGTTGCTTTTTGCTAGCTGAATGAGAGTCACCGCTCCCAAACTAATCAGCAAACTACCGGAGATGAAACTGATGACGGCACATTGCACACCCTGTAGGGCTTGCAGGACATCCGGATGGGGGAACGTGACTTTCACGGCTGCTGAGCAGAGTCTTAGGGGGCAAATCGAGCCAATTTTGACGAGTTAAGTAGGGTGGGCGTAGCAGTGGCGGCGTTGTTGGCGGCTGAAAAGGCGCTACAGCAGACCCACAAAATGCAAGGGACCATTACCACTGAGGAGTTCTACCAGTAGGGCAAAGAAACCCAACATGGCGAGGCGTCCATTCCAAACCTCTGCTGCAACCGTTAGACCCCATTCCCAGCGCTCCGGGGGATAGATCTTTATTTGCTTATCCATCTGTGTAACATCAGCAAAGGCCGTTTGCGGTTGCGCCAGGGCATCCGTGACCAACTGTGATAGAGACTGAATAAACAGGGGATGGGTATTGAGGGCAGGGACACGTTTAAATTGCTCAATTCCTGCTGCTTCAGCGACCTCTCGATATTCAATATCGATTTCTTGTAGAGTTTCAATATGCTCAGAGACAAAGCTGAGGGGCACCACCACTAATTCTTTAATGCCCTGCCCACCCAATTCTTCTAGGGCATCTTCGGTATAGGGACGCAACCATTCAATGGGGCCCACTCGGCTTTGGTAGGCCAGGGTGTGGGCGTTGGGGCGTCCGAGAGTGGTCATAATGCGTTGGGTACAGTCTTCAATCTCACGCTGGTAGGGATCGCCTGCCTCCTCGACGTAGCTCAGGGGAACACCATGGGCGCTAAAGAAAACATGGACGTTCTCGGGGTGCTCAAACTGATCGAGCTGGGCCCGGATCAAATCTGCCATGGCGGCTAAATAGTCCGGGTGTTGATACCAGGAGGGAATAACGGTGTAGTCCAACTGTTGGAGTGCCGTATCGTCCTGCCAAATTTGCTCCAATAGGCGAAATGAGGAGCCGCTGGTGCTGATGGAAAACTGAGGATAGAGGGGCAGGATAACCAGGCGCTCCAGATTGTCTTGCTTGAGCTGGGCGATCGCTTCTTCCGTAAAAGGATGCCAATAGCGCATCCCCACATAGACCTTGGTCTCAAAGCCCCGACCGTCGAGATGGGCTTTGAGCGCTGCCCCCTGTTCTTCGGTAATTCTTCGTAGGGGTGAGCCGCCGCCAATTTGGCGATAATTTTCCTGGGACGTTTTGGTTCGTCGGGTTGCAATAAACCATGCCAAGGGTTTTTGCAGCCAGGGAACAGGCAGACGAATAATCTCAGGATCGGAAAATAAATTTAACAGGAACGGCCCCACATCCTCAATTGTGTCAGGCCCACCCAGGTTTAGCAGCAGAACGCCAGTACAACCCATTACGCTAATTTCTTTAGTTTATTTTTATATTGTTCATTGATTGTAACAAAGATATCTGGGCCACGACGATCTCACTGCAAACGATACACTAGATTTTTGGAAATGGGTTTTGATACGAGACCATGGCAACTTTCTTGCGCCCCCTGAGCTATCGTTACCAATGGCTCTACAACTCAATTTCGGCGATCGCCGCCTTGGCGGTGGGCGGTGAAGCCCGCTTACGGCAACTGGCGCTCCAGGATATTCCGATTAACCCGGAGACTCCCGTGTTGGATCTCTGTTGTGGGGCTGGCCCTGTGACAGAAATTCTCGCCGCGCGATCGCAACAGGTCACGGCGTTGGATGCCTCGCCCAAGGCGATCGCGCGTGCGCAGACCAAGGTTCCCCAAGCCCAATATGTAGAGGCTTTTGCCGAAGCCATGCCTTTTTCTGCCGAGCAGTTTGCAGTGGTGCATACCAGTGCCGCTTTGCACGAAATGGCACCGGGCCAACGTCAGCAAATTCTGGCTGAGGTCTATCGCGTTCTACAACCCGGCGGCATCTTCACCCTGGTCGATTTTCATGCTCCCATGAATCCGCTGTTTTGGCCCGGTCTGGCTACCTTTCTCTGGCTCTTTGAAACCGAAACATCCTGGCAACTCCTACAGAGCGATCTGGTTGAACAGCTCCAGAAAACAGGCTTTTGCACCTGTCAGAAGCACCTCTACGCGGGAGGTAGCCTACAAGTGATTCAGGCTCGTAAGGCGAAATGAACCCTGACGATATTGGAAAGCTTTGGTAGGGGAGGGTTTCAAACCCTCCCTTTCTGGATTTAACGCAACTCGGGAGGGATTGTGCCGAATCGCCATAATCCCATTAAGGTTGGAGCCTAGGATTTTGCAGCGCCTTCGAGGGGACAGCCTTCAGCGGCTGGTTGGGCTTAGACTTCTCCAAGCGATAGAGCGGTTGCGGTTTAAAGCTCGCCTGGGCAGATTCAACGGTTGGCACGACTTCAGGTTGGGCTGTGACAGCGGGAGCAACGGAGCGACTGAGTGGGGTGGCAACGGATGTTCCTGAATCCAGATCAGGGTCTATATTTCCTAAATCAATGATTTTTTCGGTCGTACTTTCGAAGAACAACAAGCCACTCCCCAGCGCCATCTGTCCCAATTGAGGGGTTGGCTCTAGGGCGAGCTCAGCAACCAATTGTTCTTGTTGCTCTAGGGGCAGAGTGCGGAGCATCGCTTGACGCATTTCGGCTAAGGCCCATTGTAATTGTGGTCCGGCATCCACCGGAACCCAGCTATCGGCCACCCAATGCCGCCATTCAAAATGAAGGTGGGGGCCGGTTGAGTTGCCGGTACTCCCCACCAAACCAATCACATCCCCCTGTTCCACCCATTCTCCGGGTTGCACAAAGATATGGGACAAGTGCGCATACCGAGACTCCTGAGAACCATCCTCATGACGCATCACCACCATATTGCCGTAGCCCCCCACGGGTTCGGCCATCACAACCTCGCCATGGTAGGTTGCCAGAACTGGGGTTCCCTGAGGGGCCGCAAGATCCGTTCCGGTATGCATGCGCCAATCGCCCGAGATGGGGTGCAAGCGCCAGCCAAACACAGAACTAACATCCGCTGGTAGACCAAGGGGAAAGAGCAGGCCCTGGTTACCGTTGTTGGGATAGGGAGCAGGACGTTGCAAAGCCCGATTGACAAGGGTTGGCAGCTTAAAATTCTGGGGTACGATGCGCCGCAGACCCCGGGACTTGCTCCCATTGCGCGGCTCGAGGGGCGGGACACCCCGGCGGGCTAACGGACGAGGGGGTTGATTCAGGGCACTGGGGATGGCAACACGGGGGGGGGCTGCCGATCGAGGACGGGAGGCAGGGGTTGTGCTTGCCTGAGTGGTCTGGCAACGACCTTGAGTAAGGCGACCTTGGTGGACAATCGTTTTACAGCTAGAGGCGCGATCGCTCACCACGACTTGCGGCAAGAGACTCGGTTGGGTGGCTGGTGCACCATAAGGGGTTTGGTCAATATAGACCTGCGTTTGACGAGGGGGCTGTGCGGGAGACGGCACGGGAGATTGGTCAGCAACGGTTGGACGTGCCTCTGGCACACTGGGACTCGGTGATGACTGGGGGGGAACCGCAACGGTTGGGGCGGGTAAGGGTTGGGTGGGGACGGGGGCTGCCGAGGGCTGAGGCACAGCTGTGGTTTGGGGCACCGCTACGGTTTGGGGCGCAGTTGCAGCAGCGGGTTTCGGTGCCTTATTGAGTTGGGGGGCAGCGGGCGCAGGGGCGGGGGCGCTGGTGCTCGGTGCAGTCGAGCCAAGATTATCAACAAACACATCCGTTTGTGACCAAGCCAGACCGCTACTCAATAGACCCAAGCCGCTGAGAACACCGAGGCTTTTGGTGAGTAAAGAACTACGTAGTAGTCCAAATGAGGGATGACGGGTCTGGCTCATAAGCTCCTTGAGGTGAAGTTGAAAATCCTAGCCGTATTTTGAGACGGTTGAAACAACAAGGCTACGGTTGTGCATTGTAGTCTATATTTTCAGCGGTTGACCGTGAAGTTGGCATCGCGCTAGAGGCTGTCATTATTTAGAGGCTCAACTCCTGCCCATGCAACGGTTACAGCCCCTAGCTAATTTTGTTTGGACAGGAGGTCGGCTTTTGAAGGGAACGGATGACAAATTCTAGCGGCTGTCATTGTCATCTCGTCTGTCTGGCCGCCGATCTGGGTAGCCAATTTGTACCTCACCGGGCTTACAGATGATTGTGGTACTCGCACCTGGGGCACTCAAGCGAACCTTGAGCTGGCCCTGAGGCGTCAGACCAATGATTTTGCCCTGGCCACCGGCCACGCTGACCGAACGCTGTTTGGTTTCTAACTGTTCCCAATACTGTGCGAGAAATCCGGATGGTGTGAGGCGGGGGTAGGTGGCGATCGCCCTCAGAATGCCCCGACTCACCACCGCAGCAAGCGATGCCAGAGACGTGAAGGTCTGCTCTGAACAGTCTTGTAGGCTAATGCCTCCCCTCGGCACTGGATTCGCGCCATTAATGCCCACCCCGATGACCACTGCGGACTGTCTTGGGTGGCGGGTTTCGACTTTGATGCCACCCAGTTTACGCCCCTGAACCAACAGGTCATTGGGCCATTTGAGGGCAATGGGGACGTGATAGGCCTGGAGTTGCTGGGCAATGCCCCAGGCAGTAACCAGGGAGAGAAGCAGGGGGGGGAGCTCAACATGGGGCAGACCCAGCGAGAGGTAGAGCCCGCCGAGGGGCGATCGCCATTCTCGTCCCCATTGGCCCTGCCCTGCCGTTTGTTGACGGGCAATTACAATTTGAGGCCTGTTCGACTGGAGAATCCTCTCCCAGGCAAGCGGGTTGGTGGAATCGACACAATCCTGCAGCTGGTATTTCGGTACCGCAAATTCTGGGGGCCAGTCTGTTTGCTGCCAGGCAAGCGCCAAACTCGATGCATCGAGATGTCCCGAGAACTGATTCATCCTAATCCTTTTGGCGTTGTTCTCCCTTGTAGCGAAGATACTCGGCCCAGCAGGCGATCGCCCCGGAAACCAAAATCAGTAGCACACTCAGGGCGTTGATATCGGGCTTCACCCCCGTACGGATACGGCTAAAGATTTCCATGGGCAGGGTGGTGGCACCTGTGCCAGCGGTAAAGCTGGCAATGAGAAAATCATCCATGCTCAAGACAAAAGAAAGCAAGCATCCCGCCACGATCGCTGGGGCGAGTTCCGGCAGCAGCACTTGGAGAAAGGCTTGCACTGGCGTTGCACCCAGATCCAGCGCAGCCTCTTCAAGATGGGGGTCAAGGTTGGTCAGACGCGACGAGACCACGATCGCCACATAAGCCAAACAAAAGACAATATGGGCGGCAATAATTGTCCAGAGGCTAAGTTGAATGCCTAAAACAGCCAAAAAGATCAGCGTTGAGACGGCGATCGCAATATCGGGCACAATCAACGGCAAATACGCCACACCTCGATAGAGCGATCGCCCCAGAAATTGATATTTGGCCAGTCCCACCGCCATCAGACTGCCTAGCACCGCCGCAATGACCACCGCTGCGATCGCCACAGCGAGGCTATTTTCTAAGGCGTGTAAAATGCGCCCGTCTTGCAGGAGCCGACGATACCATTGCAGAGAAAACCCCGTCCATTGGGCACTATAAGCAGACTGGTTAAAACTGTAGAGCGTCAAAACGGCGATCGGCAGATACATATAGCCAAACATCAGCAGCGCAAACAAGGACTGCCAAGTGGCGAGCTGCTGACCCTTAACCTTGATCATTGGCTACTTTCCTTTCTGGGCAAAGTAAGCTTGCAGCACCTTGGCAACAATCGGCCCTGCCGTCTTACCCCCACCCCCACCGGAATGTTCCGCAAAGGCGACCACCACAATTTCTGGGTTTTCATAGGGGGCATAGGCCCCAAACCAAGCATGAGACTCCCCTGGCGGGGCTTCTGCCGTACCACTCTTCCCAGCGGGGGTCGGAATACCCGGTTGACCCACCACAGTTCCGGTTCCGCCCGTAATCACGGCCCGCAGACCCTTCCGAATCGTTTCAATGGTTGTCGGATCTAAGTCCAGAGAAACCCGTTCCTGGGTCTTATCCGTATCATCCTTGAGCAAATAGGGCTTAACCCGATAGCCACCATTGGCAGGAACTGCGAACATCACCGCCACTTGCAAGGGTGTTGCTTGGGTAAAGCCCTGGCCAATGGACATATTCACCGTGTCGCCCACGGTCCATTTCCAATCAAAATGCTTCTGTTTCCACTCATCATCGGCAATGAGCCCTTCTGACTCCGAGCCCAGCTCAACGCCAGTTCTAGAGCCAAAACCAAAGCGCCGTGACCAGTCAATCAAGGCGGGCCCACCAATACCCTGACCAATTTGACCATGGAAGGTGTTGCTACTCCAGGCCATCGCCCGGACATACCCCATCGGGCCAAAGCCAGCTCGATTCCATTCCCCAAAGGCTGTGCCACCAACCCGCAGATACGCATAGGTCGGCAAAACGGTATCGGGTGGATACTTCCCTTCCTCCATGCCAGCAACTGCCGTCACAACTTTAAAGGTCGATGCAGGCGGGAAACCCTGTAAAGCGCGATTGACAAAGGGATTCCCTTCCCCTTGAAGCTCCTTCCACTGCTTTTCGGTAATGCGCGAGGAAAAAATATTGGGGTCAAAGGTGGGATAGCTCGCCATCGCCAACACCGCGCCATCATTGGGATCAAGGGCAACCACCGCTCCTTTCCGATTCCCGAGGGCTTTCTCCGCTGCCTTTTGCAGTTCAATATCCAGGGTCAGAGTGACATTTTTGCCCGCTTTGGCATCCTTTTCACCCAGGATATCCACCACCTGACCAGCGCCATCAACCTCAACCTGCTGCCCGCCCCATTCACCCCGAAGAAGTCGCTCAAGGGATTCTTCAACCCCCATCTGGCCAACAATATCGCCCAAGCGATAGCCTTGGGAACGCCGGGCTGCCAATTCTTCCGCATTCAACTCGCCTGTATAGCCCAAAATATGGGAGGCAACAGACTTGTTGGGATAGACGCGAACATGCTCCACATCGACATCGACTTCAGCCAGTTCAGAACTATATTCCTTAATCGCAGTCACTTGCTCAGGGGTAAGGTTCCGCGCAATCCGCACGCGAGTTGGTGAATTGTACTCAACGGCTTCAACCGGAGTACGGATTTCTTCGGGTGGCAAATTCAAAATTTGTGAGAGCCGTTCTACGGTGTGCTCCCAAGTCCGGTGCTTCTGGGCGAGGGGCCAAACATAAGCAGAGTGGGTCAGGCGACTACTGGTCAGGAGCTTGCCTCGGCGATCGAGAATGGTTCCACGTACGGGCTGTCGGGGGATCGTGCGGATACGATTGTCTTCGGCCAGGGCTGTATTCTTGTCGCCCTCCACCAGTTGGAGATAGGCTAGGCGTGAGCCAATGCCACCGAGCAACACTAAGCTAACCACAAACATGATAAAGACAGACTGATAATTCAGACCGACTGTGCGAGGGGTCTGCTTGCGTCCGACTCTGGACGCGGGCTGAAGAGTGGTTGGGTGAATCGCTCGCATGATTAACGTCTGCAAACTGGATCGGCTACGAACTGTGTGCTTTCTAGTGTAAGAGGGTTCTGCGTTGCTTAAGAGGGAGCAGGCGTTATGGGGTCAAAGGAGATCGTTGGTGTGGTACCGAAGACCTAACTACAGATATCCTAATGGATGAGAACTGCAGAGGATTATAACTGAACCTTAAAAGCTATCGTTGTGGTGTTGCCTCCAATTGCTCAGGGCTTGACATCAATATTAACCTCCAACCGAAAAAATTGGGGGCAGTTGCCGCAAAAGGCAGTGGCTAGAAAGCAGATTGATTCAGGTTTTTAGCTATTCGAGCTGCTCTGCTACAGCAATACGGGTCTGGGTTTGGGGCAGCGCAACTGCGATTAAACCATTGCCATGGGTGAATCTCATCCAATTCTCTCGGCTGGCAGAGCGGTTGTTCTTGCGGGTTGCTAATATGAGGGGAAATCGCCATCTTCCCAGGTTTGATCGCCAACCTTGTCCCTATCATGTCCCCAGTTGCGTCTTCTGATCCTGTTCCCACCACTGCATCCACCCAACTGCCTGAATTGTGGGATGTGGAACTCCAGCAGGTTTATAAGTCCTTTGATGGCGAATCGGTGATTAACGGGGTTAATCTCCAGATTTCTCCGGGTGAATTCTTTTGCATTTTGGGGCCTTCGGGCTGTGGCAAAACCACACTGCTGCGGATGATCGCAGGCTTTGAGTTTCCTACTTCAGGCCAGGTGCGCATTCAAAATCAGGTGATGAACCGAGTGCCGCCCTACAAACGTCCGGTGAATACGGTGTTTCAGAGCTATGCGCTGTTTAACCATCTCACAGTGGCTGAGAATGTTGCCTTTGGTCTCAAGCTCAAGCGACTGGCTGTCCCAGAGATTCAAGAGCGGGTTGCGGCAGCTTTGGCCGGGGTACGGCTGGAAACCTATGCGGGGCGTTATCCCCGGCAGCTCTCGGGAGGGCAGCGCCAGCGAGTAGCGCTGGCTCGAGCCTTGGTGAATCGCCCAGCCGTGGTGCTGCTGGATGAACCGCTCGGCGCACTCGATCTGAAGTTGCGCAAGGAGATGCAGGTGGAACTCTCGCGCTTGCATCAGGAGGTGGGGTTGACGTTTGTGATGGTGACCCATGACCAGGAGGAGGCGCTCTCACTCTCCGATCGCATCGCTGTGGTGCGCCAGGGTCAAATTGAACAGGTGGGAACCCCGAGCGAAATTTATGAGCACCCCCAGACGGCCTTTGTTGCGGACTTTATTGGTGAGACCAACTTATTTGTCGGGGAGGTGAAAGCTCAGGAGGGCGATCGCCTTCAGGTGAAAACAACGACTGGACTATCGCTGTGTTCTAGAGCATTGCCCCAGGCCCCTAAAACGATTCACCTCAGCATTCGCCCGGAAAAAATTCATCTCAGTGCCCAGCCGTCCGACCAAGACAATTGCTTTGCGGGCCGCATCGAACACACCATGTATCTGGGAACTCATGTTCAATATGTGGTGGCACTGCAGTCTGCTGAGGGAAATGAAAAAACCCCATTGCCAACCGTGATGGTTCGTCAGCCCAATCCAGGGAGCCCGGACATAGCGCATCAGACTGCAATCTATGTGTCCTGGTCAGCTCAAGATTGCTTGACCTTTGCGGGATAAGTCACTTAGGTGTAGGAGCGCGGAAACCGCGCCCAACCATCGAGGGACAAATCAAACGCAGGGCAGGGAAACCCAGCCCCTACGACTCAAACATCCTAATCGCCAAATACGTTTTGCCACCAGGGTTTGGGATTGGGCTCCTCCACTAGCCAATCCACTTTGGGATAGACCTCGGTGCGTTTCCAGCCCGTGAGCTTGACCAGATTACGGACTTCTTGGGCCTGGCGATCGCGCACCCCGACACGATAGGGGGCAGCGGCAGCGCAACTCATTTCGCCCCGGTAGGGATGGCGAATCACATAACGACCTTGGAACGTTTGCTGATTGCCGGTTTCTTGGAAGATGAGATCTTCGGGGAACTTGACACGACTATAGCGTACATGGAGCCGGGTAATAAACACATTGTTGCTCGGTGGGGCAATCCGTCCGCTGGCGTTATTGCCCCCCAGCCAAAAGACGCCAGCTTTACGCAACTCCTCCGGATTCAAGGTTGGGGCAGAGCAGGGGTCGCACCAAGCCATGTTCCAGGTATATTCCAGAAAGGCAACCTCCTTGTTTTCAGTCTCGTACGACTTCTGGAACATCGTGGTGTAGAAGTCTGGGAATTCTGCCTCCACAAACTCCGGCACATCGACATCAGAGGGAATCTTGACGGTGCGATAGTTGGTCAATTCCACCTGACCCTTGGGTGAGAGCAAATAGACAATCAAATCTTGATCGCCCTGAGCGTTGAGCATGCCCAAGCGAATCGGCAGCATAAAGCGCGGCGACTCAAAGGCCATTTGCAGCGGTCGCAGGTTCTGGCTTTCGCTCTGCTCAAACTCGGTCAAGTTAACCTTGGCGACAAAGAACTTGAGCTCTTGGCGAATATAGGGCTGCAAGAGTTCATGGGCCCCAGTCGGGATGTTGTAGTCATTCTGACGGAGCCAGGTTTCCAGACCCTGAGACTCTTCGGCGCTCAAGATCACAATGTCGTATTCGCCCACGGTGAATTCTGCCTCGACTGTGACCCCGAGATCGGCTGCTTCTTCAGCGACTTCTAAGCGTAATGCGCCGCCGCTCGTCGGGGCGGGTACACTCTGCGGTACAGGCGGCAGGGGAGGTGCACAGGGGTTCTCGTCAAAATATTCCACCAGGCGCGGCGCACTGAAGTCATCTAAGCGCTTGAGCACGGTGGGATCGCCCACTTTGACCTGTTCTTCTTCGAGCACCACAGGTACGGGCACAACCATGGCAAAGTCGGCGACTTCACCCTGGTAGTCGTTGGCCATGGTGAGGATGGTGCGATCGCCATCCCGGGCAATGATCACCTGGGAGGCTTGGTTGTAGAGATCGGTATCGGCTTTGGCAACATAGAAGCCGCAGAAGGCTTGGGCTGCACTCGCCCCCGTGAGGAATAGCAGTAGGGCGAGGCCAAGGGAAAGGAGCGATCGCAACGGTTTCATTGGGTCTCAGAGGTCAAATCGAGCAATTTTGACCTCTAGTATGGCAACAGAATCCATGGGCGAGCCGCTGGTTACCGTTTCTGAAACAATAATTTTCTGAAGACGGGTTTCTAGGGGCTGTCGTTAGTTAGATTGCAAACTCTTACTATGGCTAGCTTACAGCCCCTTTTCCTGTTGTTTGGGTCGGGCATTCTATCGCTTGTTCCGTAAGGCTTCTGGCTCTAACTGACGACACGCCCTAAGTCTCACCCAGGAGCGCCAACAACCACCCTAACCCCAGAGAACCACTAAACAAGAGTGCCACGATCGCGCTCGATCGCTTGACTGAAAGCCTTTGACTCAGCTTCTCCCCCAGTTGTCCAAACAAGACAAAATTCAGGATGAGGGTACTGGCAACAGCATAATTAATCACCGAGAAGCCAGTAAAGACAGACACAATCAGGGTCATTGCCAAGGTTATGCCGCAGGCGATCCAGGTTATCAACTTGGGCAAGACGCCGGTCATAACCCCAAAGCTTACGGCCAGGAGCAATGCAACCCCGCCCACCAAAGGAGATAAGGTGGGCAGCGAAAAGAAAATCCCGGTCAAGAATGCCCACAAACAACTTGTAACGAGAAGTAACCAGCTCATAACCAGTTCATAAAGCGACTTTACGCATCTGCTTTTTCCACCTCAATTACCAAATAGGTATCCTCCACTTCTCCGTTTAGCAAAGTAATGAGACGATAGTGACCAATTGGTTTTAGGGCTCTGAGATACACGCTTGTCGGGTCATCAACATATAAACCGATCTTTGTATCGGTGTAGGGATACTTGAGGATATCATGCTCAAACACCAGAGAGATTTTATCGAAGTGGAGTTTAATTTCATCAAGTAACCAGCCACCCAGTTCCTTCTCTCCAACCTCTCTATCGTCAAGGATGCACTGTTTCAAGGCTTGATGACAGGATTGCAGCGCATTCATTTTAAGTGCTTGCTGATCGGCTAGTCCTTTGAGAGTGGTAACAACTTGTGCCATTTCCATCACTTGTTCTCAAACTAATCCTATTTTGAAGCTCACTCGAATGTTACCATAATATTTTATTGGCGAAAATTTTGATCCCAATCACCCAACACCTCTTGCAGTCGTTCGCTACAATACAACCAAAATATCCCCAACCCGATCATGATTGTGGTTCCCAATTTTCTCACTCCAGAAGAATATCTAGAGCAAGAAATCAATAGCCAATATCGCCATGAGTATCGTTATGGTCTCGTCTACGCGATGGCCGGAGGCACAGATAACCATGATCGCATCGCCCTCAACCTCCTAAGCCTGATTAACCTTCATCTGGGTCGCTCTGATTGTCGCTTTTACTCGGGTAACGTCAAAGTCAATTACCAAGACAAGTTTTACTACTATCCAGATGCCTTTGTGACCTGTGACCCGCGCGATCGCCAAGACCGCCAGATCAAACGCCACCCCAAATTCATTGTTGAAGTCCTCTCAAAAATTACAAGGAATTTTGATCGCGGTGATAAGTTTGAAGACTACAAAAAAATCGGTGAATTTGAAGAATACGTCCTGATAGAGCAAGATCAACAACAGGTCGAATGCCGTCGTCGTCGAGCGGATAATACTTGGGAAACGGTGACTTATGGAGCAGGTGATTCGGTCACGTTTCAGAGTATTGATTTAGTAATTGCGATCGAGCAGCTTTATCAAGGCTTGGACTAGACAATATCCGTAAAGAAAAAATAAAGGACTGATTGGGCGGGAAAATCCACTGTATGAAAGGGTCTGGTAATGCAACAAACACCCGACCCACCCCGGTCAGCGTTCCGCTCTACAGCCCCTCCCAAGAGGGGATTTTTGGATCTCCTCTCGGGAGGAGTAACCATGGGGATTAACCCCTGCAATCAAGGATGAAAATAATCATAAACTTCTTGGGCGAGCTGGGGGCCAATGCCTGAGACTTCTTGGAGTTGTGTCACGCTGGCTTCGCGAATATAGTCTACCAATCGAAAATGGGCCAACAACAGCTTTTGACGATGGAACCCTAAGCGAGGAATTTGGTCGAGCTGCGATCGTGCTAGAGTAAACTGCCAAGGGCGATCGCTAGCCCTGCGTCAGGCGCTGCTGATGATGGAAATTGACTTAGAGCAAACATTCTATTGCTGTGCTGTTCACGAAAATACAGCCAACACCAACCCAGCGCCGTCATGATTTTGGTTCCCCATTTTATTACCTCAGTTGTTCCCTCAGACGTGTCAATTTTGTCAGATCTTGGGCCTGCAAAAATGTCGGAAATGTCGGATCTTTTGTTGCGTGGTGGCAACGATCAGAAATCGCACACGCTTAAATGGGTGAGATAGATAGGATATTTTGGCGTAATTTAGCACAATGGGGGGGACGTCATGAACGTGGAAGCAGCATTAGAGGCGATCGCAATCGTGCTTGCTAACAAAACAGGCAAACAACTGACGGGGTTGGAGCAGCAAATTCTACAAGCTGCCTGGCAAGGCGACACTTACAGTGCCCTGGGATACTCCCGAAGTGGAGGACTTCAGTTGGCTCATGGTCAACCCTTGTTTCGCCACCATCTTTAAGAAAAAACGAGCGGAAATGGTGGGCAAACGTCAGATCAAACCCCTACTTGAAGCCTTTAGCCCCGGTCTGTTTCAACAACTTGTGGCGGTGCTAGAAACACGTGAGCCATTGACCCAAGACATCGCCGTCCAAACCCCAGCGGGCCAGAAATTATATCAACTGGTTGCGGTGACGCTCGGGGATGGAGTATCGCTGACGGTACGAGATATGACTGAACTCAACTCTAGCCAACGTGCCCAAAGCAAATCTGTATAGTTGCGGCGATCGATACTGTATGCGCCCAAAGCAAAGCCATCATTCATTTCTATTAAGGCTGTTTGACCCGAGGCTAGAACACCAAAATCTAGGGCATAGCCTGCGTAGGATTCTCTTGCGGCATCAAGCTGCGCGATCGCCGATTGGACAATCGTGCGATCGATGGCAATGGCTTCATCCCCTGCATAATGGTCGATACCGCGAATTTCTGAATTCACCACATAAACACGGTATTCACTCAACCAGCTCACCACTTCAGAGCAGAGCAAGGGTTCCTGACGAGAGACACCATAAACCTGTGCTAAATCATACTCTGACTCAAACACACAGCCTGTAAACCGTTTACGGCGGCTAGCAGGCTTGGCAAAAATCGGTGCGCTAACACCACGACGGAGTCTGTCTTCTAAGGCTTGCAGCGTCGATCGCCATACTCGGCGATACAAAAAATCCTGGAGTGATGCTGGATAGTCATTCGGCGCTGGCTCAGAAATACCCAATTGTTTGAGAGCCCCTAAAACACAAGGCATATCACCCACCACCAATGATTGTGAGGTTAAGGAGAGTTGGCGGCGACGAATCCGTTTTTCGGTGTACAGTGTGATCGGAATCCCCTGTGCTTGCAACTCAGCAACCACAAGCTGCTCCTCATCTCCAAGACGTCCATTGCCCTGCTCTTGGACAAATGCATGGGAAATCATTATGATTCACCTAGATAAAACAAAGCCGCCCCCAAAGGAGCGGCTTTTGGTTACTCACCCGAAGGCAAGTCGGCTAGTTCAAGGAATTAACCATTGATTGCAGGAGCAGTCAGCGCCACAGGAGCAGACTCAGCAGACGCCAAATCCAAGGGGAAATTGTGGGCATTGCGCTCGTGCATCACTTCGAAACCGAGGTTCGCACGGTTGAGGATATCCGCCCAGGTGTTGATGACACGACCTTGGCTATCCAATACGGACTGGTTGAAGTTGAAGCCGTTGAGGTTGAACGCCATCGTG
>JBCDEB010000135.1:0-19652 GCA_039180005.1 Cyanobacteria bacterium P01_G01_bin.54
ATACTCTTGCACCAAGTAAATGAAGCTAGCGAGATCCCCCCGGCTACGCCGACCCCCTTGGTAAGGGGGTTTTCATCGTTGGGGGTGATAACCCGTCATGACTCGTTTGTATTAGATTATATATTCTGACTTTCTGTCCACCCTTGGTGAACACGTTGAACCTTGAACTCTCAAACTTGCCACCAGAGCCGAATTGTCTGATCGAGGCTGGCGCTGATCAGTAATTGACCATTGGGGCTGATGGCAACGCTGGAGATGCGATCGTGGTGGCCCTGGAGCTGGGCGAGTTCTTGGCCCTGGCCAAGATCCCAGAGCTTAAGGCTGCCATCTTCGCTACCGCTCAAGAGACGATCGCCCTGTGGTCCACCATAGGCCAAGGCCGTAATACCGTCGTCATGTCCGCCATAGGTTTGCAACACTTCGCCTTTAGCCACCCGCCAGAGTCGAATCTGGCGATCGCTGCCGCCCGTGGCCAGCAGTTGGCCTTCAGGGCTAAAGGCTAAGGCCCGAATTTGATAGGATTCCCGAATCGCCTGGATGAGCCGACCATTGATCACCTGGCGGATTTTAAGCAGTTTATCGGCACTGCTGGTGACCAACAGCTGGCCATCGGGGCTAAAGGCGACCCCCGTCACAGCGCTATGATAGCCGGAGATGCAGCGCAGTTCCTTGCCCGAGGCCAGCTTCCAGAGCCGCAGGGTCTGATCGGCACCACCGCTGAGTAGACGTTTGCGATCGGGGTGAAAACTAAGGCTCAGCACCGCTTGACGATGGCCGCCGAGCCAATTGCCAAGGGTACGCACGGGCTGGCCGGTTTGCAGGTTCCAGAGCTTGATGGTGCGATCGCCACTACCACTGGCCAGCCATCGACCATCGGGGCTAATCGCCACACAATGGATGCGATCGCTATGGCCGGTCAAGACCCGGAACGGTCGCCCGGTGCTCAACTGCCAAATCCGCACGGTCTCATCGTCGCTGCCGCTGACCAGCGTGCGACCATCCGGACTCAGGGCAATGGCATTAATGGCATCTTGATGGCTGCACAGCACTGCACCACAGCGCCATTGCTGGGTGAGGGGCTTGCGAGTTGGGGCGGCTGGGGGCGGCGGTGGGGCGGCAGATGCCCGATAGGGGCGCAGTTGGGCGGCTCGCCGCAGGTCAGCATTGGCCTTGCGATCGTTGCCAATGATTGAATAGACTAAGCCCCGATATTTGTAGGCTTCCCGGTAGCCCGGTTCTAGATTGATTGCATGGCCAAAATCGGCGATCGCCCCGGCATAATCCTCTTGCTTGGCCCGGTTGACGCCGCGCGCGTAGTACCACTGGGCCAGGGTGGTCGCAGGGCTATCGAAGGGGGGGTCATGGTTTGGGGAATAGGGGGTTTGGGGCTCGGAGCCCGGAGTGGCGAGCGGTTCCGGCTCAGGGGACGGGGGATGGGCCTTGAGATAGTCATAGGCCTGATTAATCTGTTTGATGCGATCTTCGGCTGCCTGTTGCTCGGCGGGGGGCTGCCCAGTAAAGCGATCGGGATGCCAATGCTTCACCAGCCGCCGATAGGCCTGTTTAACAGCCTCCGGCGGGGCCCCCGGCGTCAGTTCAAGAATTTCATAGTAGCGATTGACTCCGGTCATCAACGCCGACTACCGCAGGGCGAAGTTCAAGGTTCAAGGTGAAACGTTCAAAGCCGATACGGTTAGAACGGAATATTATCTAAGTCATCCTCACTCAGGGGTGCCGGGGCAGAACTGGGAGGGGTTGGAGCGGGAACGGGTTCCGGCGTGGGGGCACGGTTATAGCTCTCCATGGGCACCACATTATCAGTGCGACTGTAGTCTGCGGGAGCGGCGTCGTTGGCCGCAAAGCTCATGCCGGGCGTTTGACGATAAATGCGCGAAATATTCAGCTCCGCCCGTTTTTCCTTAAAGCCTTCGGGGCGATCGATCGTGTTCATCCGCAGACTCCCTTGCAAAATCACCCAGTCCCCCACTTGGTAGTTCTGGTGAATGTCTTCGGCGAGGTTGCCCCAACCCACCGCCTTAAGGCGGTGGGGCGGGTCGGTCTCCCGACCGCCCGTAAATTCGACCAACATACTCGAAAGGACAGCGTTCCCATCGGGCGTCATGCGACGCTCGGGAGCTTGGACAATGCGGGCCATCAGGATGCAGCTATTCATGATGCGGTGAAAACAAACGTTAAAGAAAGTGGGGGACGATAGAAATGAGCCAGCGCTTCAAGATCCACAGGGTACTTCATCATACAAGCAGTCTGAACTTTGAATTCTGGACTTGGAATTTTGCCTTGCAGACTAGGCCATGTGTATGGCCAATGGTCACGTTTCATTGTAGAGCAAATCGGTCGGGCAGGGATTGGCGTGGGGTGTCTGGGTTGACAATTTGTCGTCTCTGCGGCTCGGGCTTGACGGGAATCGGGCGATCGGCGATCGCCTTAAACCGCAACCAATCCTCATCGTCGGAGGCGACTGGCTCCACATTGCCTGGATTCGCTGAACGGGGATTCGGCAGTGGTGCAGATTGGGAAGGATTGGTAGTTGTCATGATCCGGAAACCTCACCCTTGAGTCTGTACTGATTATACAGTACAATTCTACTAGTCGATCAAAAGATCAAGCTATTTCCTTTTAGGCATACCCCTTTCCATGGATCAACTCCTCAAAGCCACGCTCTGTCTTGGCAACCTCATTCTGCTCGCGGGCATTCTGGGCGCATTTCTCAACTCGCCCAACCAGCCGCCCGATCGCGCCTTTGATCTCTCGTTTTGGCTGCAACCCGCTCTCCCAATACATCCGTCGCCGACTGCAACACCCATTGCCCTCACCCCTTCCTCCGCCACTTGCGCAACAACTCTGCTCAATCCGCATTCTGGAGATTGACCCCCATGCCCCCCACTCAAGTTCACGCTGCCCCCACCGTCATTCAAGGCGAATTTGTTGAATCGGCCCGTTCTAGTACCTCTTCCCCTACCGCCTCCCCTTGGCAGCAGCGTCGCAACGGCAAAGGCTACACCTTCCGCGCTGAACTGGCTCGGCTCGAAGGTCGCCTGGGCGATCGCTTCTCCAGGCTGCATCAGCATCTCTCCCACAGCCAAGCAGCGCAACAACAAACCCTCTCCACCTGGTTTGTCCAGCTTGATGAACGGCTCTTGCAACGCCTTGCAATGGTCGATCGCAAACTTAACGCCGTACTGCTGGCCCAACGAGCCCGGTCTCGACAGCTAATCCTGCTCTGGCTGATGGGTCTATTGGCAGTTTTGGGCGTTTACATCACCCTGGTTCACCCGCTGCTGCGCCCGGCTAAACCCGTCCTGCCCCAGCCTGCAACGCCCCCATCCGCAACGCCTCAAACCATTCCCCCTCCATCGACAACGCCTCAGCCCCCTCTCTCCAGACCCACTGTGCCCCTACCCCATGAGGTGCCCCAGCAATAATGTCCATCCCGTCCTCTCGTCGATTAGAACAATCGCTTCAGCAGCATCTCCAAGCCTGTACCGCTGATGGCTGGGTAGGGCTACTGAGCCTGATGTTGGTGCTTTTGGGTTCAGTCATCATTTCCCCGCCAATACAAATTTTATGGCTGGCCCTACCGGGCAGTTTGGGTGGCTGGATGACCCAGTTCCAGTCCCTGCCACCACCGCAGCGGCAGCTCTTTGCCCAGCTCGATTCCCTTGGTGTGATGGCGATTGGTCATGCGGAGGGCAATTTAACCGTCGCAGGTGAACCCACCGGAAATTATTGGGGCCACAGTGATCCGGGCAATTTTCGGCGCAATCAAGGCTGGTGCAGTGATCAGGGGCGGGGTGGGGGCAATGTGGAGCGGGCAAACCAAAAATGCCTCGAACGGGTGCAGCAGCGTTTGGAACTGATTAAAACTGACCTGAAGGCGGCGGGACTCGAACCGGACAAACATCCGTTGGCATTGATTAATGCGGTGGATCTCTACAATCAAGCCAGTCCCTGGGTGTCGCGGCAGTTTCCCCAGGCGTATCAGCGGGCGCAGGCGCAGGGGCATCGGGATGAAGCAGCTATGGTTTGGGCACGGGTGGAGGCGTTTCGGCGGCGGGGCAAGATTGATGCGTCGGGGTTGATTGGCATTTGTCGGCGGGAAGGTCGCCGGGTGAGTGATTGGGATTGTGTGGCGGCGGATCAACGCAGACGAGTGCGGGCAATCGAGCGGGTTTGGGAGAGGGATCAGTAATATTCCTCGTGTCACAGCAGAGCCATGACATGCAGAGTTTGCGGCTCTGTCGCCGTATTTTTGCAAGCATCTGAATTACCTGGCAGAGTCAGGTAACGAGCGGAATAGCTCATAGGTGCTCATAAAAATGGGCAGAATCGCTATGTACATTACATAGTTCCTTAACTTTCGTTCATAAATCACCGCGATCGCTCCATCCCTGGCTAGAATATCCGGCATCCTATCTTGACCACTGTGGCGGTCTGCTTGTCAAACATAGTACACGCAGCCTGTTAGAGTTCTGGCAGGGTATGGGGCATAGTAGTTGAATCTAGAGGATCTAGATCCCCAGGAATGTTGGAAGCTCTTGGAACTATTCCGTTGGCAAGGTCAGCCTACCTGTCCATACTGTCAATCAAAACGAGCCTCTGCATTCAAAAACGAGAATCGCTATCATTGCCACGACTGTTTCACGTCTTACAGTGTCACGGTCAATACGTTCTTACATCGTACTCGTGTCGATTTAGCGAAATGGTTCTATGTCATCTATTTAGTTCATTGTGTCTCTCCCAGACCCAGTATCCGTCAAATCGCCAAAGAGATTGGAGTGAGTAAAAACACAGTTCAATTAATTTTGTCTAAGGTTTTAGTAGCAGATGAACAACAAGATACCTTGTTGCAGAATATAATTCATTTTGTTAGATTTTATTGAAAGCACATGGGTGTCAAAAACTTTTTCGGCAAATTGAAACGAAATATTTTCGGTTTTCTATATCCTCATGCAGGGGTATATTTATTTTTTCTTGCTGTTCTCAATATTATTCTTGGTGGTTTACTGGTATTTTTATTTATCAACAAACATCTCGCTGGAATGGCTGTTATAACCATATTAGGCTTTTTGTCACAACTGTTCTCTACCGATTTTTTTTCTAGGGAAATGGAGAGATTCAGAGAAAGAGAGAAAGAGAACATAAGGAATGAACTTGAGAAAGAACCCAACTTTGAAATAATCAGGAAGAACGATGAGTTAGAAAAATACAGAAAACAGATAGATTCTCTTCGGAATTCGTTAGATCTTCACAAGGATTCGGATGAATATTACAATCAACAATCTGAATACATGGCAAGAGTGAGAGGGCAGAGACATTTAATTAACAATATTGCTAATTATCCAGAAATCCTAAAGGAAGATATATTGGAAGTCTCCTATGTGAGAGATCTAACTGTCCGTACATTAGATGTAATAAGATTGCCAATCTCCAGTAAACTCCCAAAGAGTAAGATTTCAGATGATCCATTGTGGGAAATATCTATGGAAGCATCACTCAATTCGATATGCAGTGAATCAGTTGGATTGGATAAGAATACTGAAGATATTTTAGAAGAATACTTTGAATATTGTCAAAAAGCTCAAGGAGAATTTGATCGAGATCTCTATATTTACCTTAAGGCTTGGTTGATTGTCAGTGTAAAGTATGGGAAGCCGATGAATCATAGATACATTCAGCAAACCTATCCAACCCCTGACAACCCAGATAAAGAGTTATATATAGAGGCATTGAAAGAAGTGAAAGAGATAATCAAGGGAGATTTTTTGAACAAGTTTTATAGGTTGCATACTGATATAGATGAGTTCATTGAAAGTTCAAAAAGGATATCATCGGATTTTCTCGAAATATTAATAGGAGAGCTTGAAGAGGAATTATAGAAATGTCTATCAAAAACACAGAAATACTGTATACTTCTGTTGGAGAAAAATAGCTTCTCATGGCTTACAAATAATGTATAACCAAATATGATCTTCACAAATTTCGAATGCCAAAACCCTTGAAATCTCGTTTCATTAGAAGACTTCAAGAAATTCAATGTTGACTTTCTGATCAGAATTTTGTGTAAAGGGTTTCTGGGACAACGAGATCCCGTTCTTATGGGAGTGTTCAGAAAGCTGTGTTCGATCCGGCTGTAACCCCTGATTTTCCGTCCTCAGAACCGGGGTTTACACAAAAATCAAAACGCTCCCTTCTTATCGAGGCTCGCTACACAAAAACGTGAGCACTCTCGTTACAGCCGGATCAAGTACGGATTTCTGAACATTCCCAATCCGTGTTCTGGAATGGAAAATCAAGGTTACAGCCAGATTAAACGTAACCCCGTCCCTGGGAGTCGAAAGCGGTTAGCGTCTCAATGGAATCAATAGGGTTTCAGCCATTGGATAACTGGCGATTTGACCATCAAATCGCTGAAACTACCAAAACTCGTTAAACGCCTGGGAAGGTTACGATTAAACGGATCAAGCGTGGTTTTCTTAGCATTATCCCGGAAGACCTTCTAGTTCTTCTTTCTTTTTCTGAGCTTAAGCCTCTTACATATCACTTCCATGTCTTGATATGTAGGCTTTCTAAAATCACGTGTTATCTCATCGATAATTCTGATAAACTCCTGCTCTGACGATGCAATATGTCGAATCAGCGCCTCATTTTCGGATAACTTATCTAGGTATTTTGAAATATCTGATATTTGTTTAGCATGATTTGGATTCGACACAATGTTTCCCTCCTCTAGAACCAATGCTGCCCCCTGTAAAACAAAGCGAATAATCGAGCATCTGTGAAGAAATGAATAGGATTCTTGGGAAGATGGATTATAGGACATAGTTGTTAAACCCTACAAGAATTACATCATCCAAAATACCTATGATTTGCTTTTTGTTCGATACCTTTAGCTGGGACAGCAGTGTAGTTCATTTATTCTATCTCAATCCTCTCTATAGGTCAAGCGTTCTATTTTAATCCATGCTCTTACGTAATGTTGTTGCCTGTAGAGTCTCAAAAACACTCAGTTGCCCCTATTTCTAATTTCAGGGTGGCGATAACAGAGCACTCTCATTTGTTGGCCTAGTACAGCGTCAAGACTCAATTGTGGGGTAGGTATTGTCTGAAGCTCTTGTACGACAAGTCTTTCTAGAGTCGGCAACCCCTACTTTTTAATTGTGACGCTGCACTAGAAGAACTTTAAAAACTGAACCCTGCTCAAAACTCTATAATTTCAAGTACAAGGTTTCTCCCTAAACCCAATGACCACTCCAGTAACGTTAGAACTCCCTGAGCACATAGCTCAACAAGCCCAAGCAGTGGCCAGCCAAACCCAGCGTCCTTGGGAAGAGGTTTTGCTCGACTGGCTGACACGTGCCGCTGCCGAGCTACCGGTCGAGTGGTTAACAGATGAGCAGGTTCTGCAATGCTGTGATTTACAGCTTGCACCGCAGCAACAGGAGCGACTCTCGGATTTGCTGGCAGCTCAGCGTGAAAATGAACTGTCTGAAGCGGAGCGGGTCGAGCTTGAGGCGTTACTGCAAACTTATCGACAGGGTATGGTGCGGAAGGCTGAAGCGATGAAAATCGCGGTGGAGCGTGGCTTAATGACGACCCAGATGCATTGCAAGTCAGGCAGTTTTGGGTCATGGCAGGTTGGCATCCACCGACATCCCATCAACCCACCGCTGACGCATGACCCGCCACCACCTGCAACACCCTCGCAGACGACATCGCCCAAACCCGCGTGTATCGCAGCGTCTCATCAACAACGTTCCCCTCATACTCCCCCCGCAACTGCATCTGCACCGAGACCACCGCAAACTGCTCATGCAGTTGAATCTGTTGGTCAACGGGCGTGAGTTCCTGCAAATTGAGACTGCCCGAACGATGGATCGCCAAATCATCCGCCTTACCCAGGCGCTGCCCCCAATGGGTCGTGAAGAGTAAGGTGGGGGCGATCAAGGCGTCGAGTTCGGCGACGTCAGAATGGAGCATGGCTTGGCGGAGACGCTCCTCCGCCGCGATGATTTGAGGTTCGGATAATGGGCTCATACCGACGTAGGTACAGCCTTAAGAGCAAAAATCTTCTCCATCACCACCTCCACCGCCTTATCCGGCGTTGAAGCCCCCGAAGTAACACCCACATTCAGTTTGCCTGCGGGGAGCCAGTTTTCGGTATGGGTCAGGGTTTCACCTAGGGGTTTGTGTTCAATGCAGTTGCCGGGCAGGATGCGATCGCCGCTGTCGATGTGATAAGAGGGAATACCCTGCTCGATCGCCATCTCCTGGAGGTGCGTCGTATTCGAGGAGTTAAAGCCACCGATTACGACCATTAGATCCAACGGCTTGTCGGTGAGCCCCACCATGGCATCCTGGCGCTCCTGGGTGGCATCACAGATCGTGTTAAAGCTCATAAAATGCTCATTAAGCTGGGTGGGTCCATATTTTTGCAAGACCGTATGTTCAAAGAGCTTGCCCAAGGCTTTGGTCTCGGTCTCTAGCATCGTGGTCTGGTTGGCCACCCCCACCTTGACCAAATCAACCTCTGGATCAAAGCCCACTGAATGGGCCCCGGCAAACTTAGCCAGAAACTCAGTACGATCGCCCCCATGCAAGATATAGTCCGCAACGTATTGCGCTTCCTCTAGGTTCAAAACCACCAAATATTTGCCCGCAAAGGAACTGGTGGCGACAGTTTCTTCGTGCTTATATTTGCCATGAATAATGGACGTATAGTCATTGCGTTTGTGCTTCTCCACCGAATGCCAGACCCGAGAGACCCAAGGGCAGGTGGTATCGACAATCGTGCAGCCCCGCTCATCCAGCAGTTGCATCTCCGACACGCTGGCCCCAAAAGCGGGCAAAATTACCACATCGCCTTGACCCACTGGGGAGAAATCTTTTTGACCCGCCACCACTTCGATAAACTGAACCCCCATCTCGTGCAGTCGCAGATTGACATCCGGATTATGAATAATCTCGTTGGTAATCCAGATTTTTTCCGTGGGGAAATGCTCGCGCGTTTCATAGGCCATGGCCACCGCGCGTTCCACGCCCCAACAGAAGCCAAAGGATTGGGCCAAATGGATGGTGACCTCGCCTCGTGTCAGTTGATAGCCTTGGCCCCGAATCAGTTGAATCAGAGAACTCTGGTATTCACTGTTCATCACCCCGGCCACTTCGTCCTTGTGCCCAAACCCCTTGCGATAATAGTTGGCTGAACGGTTGAGGGCGCGCTTAAACGCTCTAGTATCAATCGGGGTAGTCATAATGGTATTGATAATGGTATTGAATTAAGAGTCCAGTTCCAGTTGAGTAAAGAGTTGCAGGGCAGTGGCCCAAACTTGATAGCCCTGGTCATTCAGATGCAGACCATCGGTGCTTAAGTCCATGTCTAAGTTACCGCGATCGTCCAGAAAGAGGCTATAGAGATCGAGGTAATGGATTTGGGAGTCGGGGGCGGCGATCGCCGCCAAGCGCTTATTCACTTGGGCAATACGACGGTTGGAGACCTGTTGGAGCTGGGCTTTGCCTTCCCAGGTGGCGCGATCGCCCCCATGGGGCAAGATCGATTGAATCACAATTTGCGCCTGGGGATGCTGGCGTTGGAGTCGCTCGACAATGAGCTGATAATTGGCCACCAGGGTCTCATCGGGAACCTCCCACAACAGGTCATTAATGCCAATCATCACAAAAACAATCTCTGGCTGCGTCGCGGCAAGGGCATCGAGGCGCTGAAGCAGTCCCAGAGTTTTCTCACCGGAAATGCCCTGGTTAAGCCATTGCCAATCGGCGGGCAAGTTCTCCCGCTCAAACCAAAGACTCAAGGAATCCCCCAACAACACTTTAAGCCCCACGGGCTTGACTGCCGCTGCAACCTGGGCTTCCTGGGCGAGTAAATCAACCCATTGCTCATAGGTCAGGAAGGTTCGCTGCCCTGGCCCGCCCTGCTGACGTTCAATCCAGGCAGTTCTGGAGAGATTTTGACCCGCCCGAGCCAAGGCAAACGGTTCCCACTGTTGCCAGAGGCTGCCGAGGATCGTCAAAAGCATCCCATTGGCAAACAGGGAAATCATTAACCAGTTCCGGGTCGCATTCAACACCTTCGGCCAGGTTCGAGCAAAATTCAAGCGCCAGTCTCATTTTGACAAAAAAAAGCCCGCTCTCAAACACGAGGCTCAAGATTGAGACCGAGCAGAGAGCGGTAAGAAATTTAAGCCAAGGGACGGGCCGGTTATCGCCTGTCCCATCTGGCGTCTAACGTGAACGGATGAACTATATTATGCAGCAGGCTCAGCATCATTAACACCGAGCGAGGATTCAGCTTCAGTGACAAAGCCACTGTAAGCTTCCATGCCGTGCTCGCTGATGTCGAGACCTTGGATCTCTTCTTCCGGCTTCACACGCACACCAATCGTGAACTTCAGAGCCAGCCAAACGATAAAGCTAAAGGCAACCGTAAAACCACCAACCGAGAGAATACCGATGATCTGCGGCACAATGCCAAGGCTCTCACCCGCAATGCTGTTGGGGAAGATGCCCACAGCGAGCGTACCCCAAATACCACAGACCAGGTGAACGGAGATGGCACCGACCGGGTCATCGATCTTGATGGCGTCAAAGAAGGCCACGGAGAAGACAACAATGATGCCCGCAATCAAACCGATCACCACCGCAGCCCAGTAGTCTACGACACTACAGCCTGCGGTGATGCCGACCAAACCGGCCAAAATACCGTTGATGATCATGGAGAGATCCGGCTTGCCATCTTTGACCCAGGAGGTGATGGTGGCAGCGACACCACCGGCAGCAGCAGCCAGGTTGGTGGTCACGGCAATGTAAGGAACATTGGCAGTGGCCGCCAGCTCAGAACCGGGATTGAAGCCAAACCAGCCAATCCAGAGGATCAAGCAACCTAGGGTTGCCATCCCCATGTTGTGACCTGGGATCGCATTAATACCACTATCGCTATATTTGCCAATCCGGGGTCCCAAGACCGCAGCCCCCACTAGGGCAGCCCAACCGCCCACCGAGTGGACAATGGTCGAACCGGCAAAGTCGTAGAAGCCAGCCTCAGCCAGCCAGCCACCATCCCAGAGCCAATGGCCGGTGATGGGGTAAGAAACCGCAACCAGCAGGAAGCTGAAAATCAAGAAGGCGACAAAGTGAATCCGCTCAGCAACCGCCCCGGAGACGATTGTCGCAGCGGTGGCGGCGAAGGCAACCTGGAAGAGGAAGGAAATGGCCACTGGAACCCCTTCAGGGTATTCCGCATCGCCGTAGGGAGCGGGATCGCCGCTGAAGAAGAAGCCTTGCGTGCCGATGAAACCGCTACCTTCGCCGTACATCAGACCAAAGCCAATGGCCCAATAGGCAATCGTGGCGATCGCAAAGACGATCAGGTTTTTGGAGAGGATATTGACCGCATTCTTCTGACGGCAGAAGCCCGTTTCGAGCATGCCGAAGCCGGCATTCATGAAGATGACCAGCACCGAGGCAATCAGCAGGAAGATGGAGTCGAGAACCACTTGGAGTTCTTCGAGGGAGCCGGGTGCATCGAGCCCTTGGGCGGATGCGGCTGAATGCCACGCAACAGTGATCACTGCCGTGAGGGGAATGCAGGCCAGTAGGTAGGGCGAAAACGAGCGCAGCAGGCGCGCCACAGGGGCGAGATTGCCAGCGATCGCGGCTGTACCCTTACCACCTGGTCGAGAGATGGAACGAGTAAACGTTGATTGGGACATCACTACAAAACTTTCCTGAATGTTTCTGAAAAGAGCACGAGCAGCAAACGGCAAGGTGAATCTCAGTGAAATTACGACCCTCCCTTCAGAACAAGTTGTTCTGAGCGAGTCGGTCAGCAATCATGATGGTGCAGCATTGCGATCGCCCCCAGCCATGCAGAATGGCAGCGTTTGACCCAGCCTAGCACCCCTCGATTCACTTGCAGCATGAAGCCCTGAACTCAGGTATAGCTGTGGGTCTGGCGCATCCGCCTCTCGATTACCAATAAACACGGGTCGAGCTTGGCAAGCAGGCTCTCCTTTGCGTATTTATGCTGACCGATTTGCATGGGTTGCTCTATACCCCCACAGATATGAGTTATAAACCTACCGGATTGGTTGGCCAAAGTCCAGAACTTCGTGAACCCTCATGAAGCCTTGGCTTTGAGGATGAAGATTAGCTGGGGTTGTGGAGCAGCTTGCGCTACAGCGTGAACAACACCAGCCCAGTTGTTATCTCAAATTGCTCGTAGAAGTGAGAAACCCGTACATCTTCTAGGAGGTATCCCTGATTTTCTGTAACTTTGACTACAGCATTCCTGGGGGGTGGTTGGGTTAGGGGGAAAGGGGACAGGGGGAAGGGCTCCCTTAAAGTACGCAAGGTTCAGACTTGCTCCATCGCAATGTCCTGAAGGATGTCAATGCCGGCAAAATAGGTGCGATTGCTCGTCAGGTGCGGAAACTTAATTTGGGATGCTAACACCCCCCTCGCCAGCAGACGCTGACGGAGTTGGTCATAGCTGCCAGGGGCGAGAATACGCAGACGCGGATCGGGAATCGGCTCCGGGCGTTTTTGAGCATAAGAGATCTGAACCGTGCTGAGGATCTCATCGAAGCGCTTGAGAAATTGTCCGGGCTGGGTCAAGGTTTCACCCGGCAGAAGTTCGATATTGACCAGGTAACAGGGCGGAATTTCATCTGCCGAGAGACTGACGCAGAAGTTTTCTAAGCGGAGATTGAACTCCTGCTGGAGCTGTTGAAAGGTGGTGACAAGATGATGTTCTGTAGTCTTTTCGGTGACAGCCGAGAGCACGCCCCCCCGACGATAACGAAAGGTAAAGATCGGGGCGGTATTGAAGAAGCCCTCCACCTCAACCACATCTCCGACGTCGTAGCGATAGATGCCATTAAGGGCGCTGACCAGAATGCGGTAGCGATCGCCCACAATCAGTTCATGGGGTAGCAGGGTTTGGGGTTGCGCCACCTCCCATTGGGACTCGGGAACAAATTCATAAAAGCCACTATTCACCGCTAGAATCACCCCATCGGTGCCAAAGTCCCGATGCACACCATAGGTCGCCTCGGCCGAAGCATAGGTGCCACCAAAGATGGGTAAATCACCAAAGTAGTCGGGAAACCGCTCAAAATAAAAGTCGGATGGCCCCCCCCGAGCTGTCACCATAAAAGCCAGATGGGGCCAGGCATCCTTAGGGCGCAGCGAGCCGGTCTGCTGCCAAACCCGGCGCAGTTCCTGAGCCCGTTGGGGGTTAGGACGTCGCTGCAGGAGCCGCAGACGCAGGTCATCATCCAGCTTGAGCCAGGGGGCCAGACTACCCTGCGCTAAGTCTTCAATGAGGCTCTCGGCATGGGTCTCTAGGTATTGGCAGAAGGTCAAGGCATAAATCGGAAAGGTCGCGCTAATCAGGCCCAAGTGTGACTCGCTCAGGGCAAAGAGCAGCGCCAGATAGTTACGGGTTAGATCATCCTTAACCCGCAAAATATCCACAGGATGGGCAAAGATTCGCGAGTAAATGGGCCCGAGCAGATTGATATCCCCCACACTAATTGGCCCGTAGGCAACCCCCTGGGGAGAATAGCCGTAGGGTTTGGCGGAGTTGGTGAAGAGCATCTTGTCGAGGGGACGCTGTCGCTGGCGGGCGACGTGGGCAGCAAAGCCGATGGCCACCTGGTTGGCACGACTGACCGCCCGACGCGATCGCGTTGTGATCGGCAGCATCTTCTGACGACTGGTGGTGCCGCTGGTGAGACTGAAGTACACCGGGGGGTCAGGCGTCATGACCCGTGCTTCTCCCGCAAACGCCCGCTCGACATAGGCTTCATAGTCTGGATAGCAGGAGACGGGAATCTGCTGCCGAAAATCGTCCACCGTCTTGACCTTGCCCAACTCCAAATCTTGTCCCAAAGCCGTCTCGGCATTGGCATTGAGGAGCGATTGTAAAAATGCCGCTTGGACGGTTTCCGTCCGTTGGGTTTGGGTCATAAACTGGCGTCGGGCTTGCCGAGCCACAGCACCAATCAGATTTAGCAGCAAGTTTGCCATCGAGGTAAAACGCTCCGGGGTGAAGATCATGGAGAGCCTACCACAGATTGCTTTGCCCACTGGCTTAGCCCGGCGCGTCACCCCAACCCCGACCGCCCCACCCTGAAGGCAATAATTGCCTCGAAAGACGGTTTAATATGGGGGGTACAGATTGGGTTGTGATGACAAGGTGGTTCAACAGCCACCCCTTTATATCGTGCTATATCATTTTTGAGCGCCACTGCTCGGGAATCAAGATTCGAGAATGTTTGAACAACCCCGTTTGACAATTAATCGCTGGCGCAGCAAAACCCGCAAATGGGTTGCAGCAATTGCCCGACGCACCCCGCCCTTTGCGGCACCCTTTGCGGGCTGGTTATCCAGCACGGTGCGGGGCCAGGTGAATTGGGATGTCAAAGATTACCCCACCTGGCAACGCAAGTTTATGCGACGACGCTTGAAGCTCACGATTTTGGTCGTGGCCGCGATCGCCCTAGACATTAGCATTACCCATTCCTTTTATTACTTCTTTGCCGATAGCAATGATGGCAGTGATAGCTTCTATCTTTGGCTCGGTCTAATCATTTTACCCTGTCTGTTTGGCTGCTGGCAGTTCTTGAATACACGACTGGGCAAACGTAATTTATATCTGGTTTTCTTCCTCTTGTTTGCCATTATCGATATGCTCATGCCGACGATCGATCTGTATTTTGGCGATGCGAAGTTTGACTGGTTCCAATGGACCATGAGCTTTTTTACCCAAGCCACATTGATCCCGGTGCGTTGGCCCCTCCATGCGATCGGCCAGCTCGTTTCTTTGACTTACTATCTGACCCTGGCTAAGGTTTCGGGTATTAATGTTTTTTTGCCTGAAGATAATCTGCTCACCATTTCAACGGCGTTGTTTTGGCTCTGCTCGGTCTGTAATTTTTCGGTGTTTCTCTACGAGCGCCTAATGCAGGAAGAATTTAAATCTCGCCAGGCCTCGGCTCAGAGCTATGAAAAACTCATTGCTGAGATGGAGCGCTCCGAAGCACTACTGCTGAATGTCTTGCCCTATTCGATCGCCCAACGCCTCAAAGCCGATAAAAAAATTATTGCCGATGACTTTGCTGAAGTGACGGTTCTCTTTGCGGATATTGTCAATTTTACGCCCCTCTCCGCCTCAATGCCGCCCACAGAACTGGTGAAAATGCTCAACCAAATTTTCTCCGAGTTCGATCGCCTGGTCGAAAAACACCATCTCGAAAAAATCAAAACCATTGGGGATGCTTATATGGTGGTGGGCGGTTTACCCGAGCCGATGCCCAATCATGCCGAGACGATCGCCAAAATGTCGCTCGATATGCAGGCGGTGCTGGCTCAATTTAACCAAACCAACCAACGTCAACTCAGTCTGCGGATTGGCATTCATACGGGCTCGGTGGTCGCTGGCGTGATTGGTCTGAAAAAGTTTGCCTACGACCTTTGGGGCGATACGGTCAATACCGCCAGTCGCATGGAATCCCACGGGATTCCGGGTCGTATTCATGTGACAGCAGAGGTCTATCATGTCCTTAAAAAGATGTATCAATTTGAGGCCCGTGAGCAAATTACCATCAAAGGCAAGGGCCAGATGCAGACCTATTTTTTGACGGGGAGACCATCGTAAAAGCTAGCTCAGAAAAAAATGCGCTAGGAAAGCAGGGAGGGGGAGTAAGCAGGGTGCCATATCTCTCCAGGAGGCTATGCCAACGACGCTGCTCATGGATCAACTATGCTACGGTTTTTCTAAGCTCAATGTGTGTCGGGCGGGCGTCTCGCCCACCTGGGCTAATAATTTTGCAGGAGCATTCCAAACCATGGATCAACAGGACTGTTATGTCGTTCTCGGTTTGACGGCAGGGGCATCCCTCGCAGAGATTAAGACGGCCTATCGTCAATTGGCCAAACAATGGCATCCCGATCGTTTCATGCAGAATCCGGCGCAGCTCCAGCAGGCAACCCTGAAGTTTCAGCAGATTAATGAGGCCTACGAAACCCTGCGTTTTCAGGATGAATTGGAGGGAGGCGCAGGGAACAACCGCTCCAACCCGACTCGCCCGACAACCGGCCACGCTGCCACCTACACCACTGCAGTTGACCCGGAATCTTACTATCAAGCAGCCCAAAAAGCGGCTAATCTCAACCGCGTCCTGGAGGCAATTGAAAACCTCAGCCAAGCGATCCGCCTCAAGCCCGATTATCTTAAGGCCTATCAATACCGAGCCTTTCTCCATGAGCAACTCGGTCATGAACACCGGGCCGCATCAGACTTTCGTAAAGTCGCTGAACTCAGACTGGTTGAGCGTACGGCTGACTCAACTGTCAAGCGACCCGCAGCGGCAACGCCTGAGCCCACCCGTGATTGGCCCTGCCAAAAGACAATTACAGGACTGCAGGGATATGTGCGATCGCTCTCACTGCATCCCCAAGGCGTCTTGATTGCCGCTATCGACAGCGATCAAATTTTAATTTGGCATCGTACTCACCAAACTTGGTTTCGCCGCTTGCAGCAGCCTCACTATATTGTTCATACGGTGCGTTGGCATCCTGATGGTGACCTGCTGGCCAGCGCCGGAGCGGATCGCCAAATTGAGCTCTGGAATGCCGTGGACGGGCAAGGGATCACGACTCTGGTTGGGCATAGCGATCGCATCCTCAGTTTGGCCTGGAGTCGAGACGGCAATACCCTAATCAGCGGCAGTAGTGACTGCACGGTTCGGCTCTGGAACGTGAGGGAGAAAACCCAGAAAACGCTCAAAGGCTATAGTAAAGAGGTCAGCGCCCTGGCCCAGCATCCCCAGCAAGATTACTTTGCGAGTGGCGGTCTGGAGCCTCTAATTCGCCTGCGTCACAGTCAAACCGGTAAGTTAATTCGCTCCCTGCGTAGCAATGGTGGAACGCTGAGTCTGGCCTTTGCCCCTCAGGGACAATTATTGGCCAGCGGCGGCTATGATGCGGTGGCCTATCTTTGGGATCTTGAAAGTCGCATCGACCCGCGCCGCCTGGAGGGTCATGAAGATCGGGTTTCGGCGATCGCCTTCCATCCCCAGAGTAAAATGATTGCCACCGGTAGTTGGGATGCCACCATTCGGATCTGGCAGGTCGAGACGGGCGCGGCGATCGCCACCCTCACCGGCCATAAAGATGTGGTTTCAGCCCTAAGCTTTACTCCCAGCGGCGATCACCTGATCAGTAGCAGCTGGGATGGCACAATCCGGATTTGGCAGGTTGAGACAAAATCAATCTAAGCTCTGGATAAGCAAACACTATAAAAGCGTATAAAACGCAACGAAATCAACAATACTGGCTCCGATATTGCCGGAGTTGATCGGGAGCCCTCTCCCCCTCAGCGGGAGGTGTCGGGGGGCTGGACCCCTGACAACCGGGTTGAACATCGAGATTTCAGTATTTTGAGGAATGCGATCGTTTCGCTTATCCAAAACTCAGATAAATCAAGTTGAAGGCGGTGTGATCTGCATCTGGACAGCCGTCGCCGGATGAACTGCACTCCAACACACCTGCCAATATTGCTGGGCCACCTGCTCAAGGGTATAGTGCGCTTGCAAATAGCGCCGTCCGGACTGGCCAAGCTGCTCCCGGTGCCGGGGGTGCTCCGCCAGGTAGCAGATATAGTTTGCCAAACCGATCGCATCGCCATTGTCGAAGGCTTGGCCACAGTTGGCCTGTTGGAGGACTTGGCGAAGATAGGAATGGGCTTCGCAAACCACGGCAACCGGCCGACCCGCAGCCAAGATACCGTAGAGTTTACTGGGGGCAACCAGCCCTTCAAGGCCAGGGCTGATCGTGACGAGGGCCAGGTCACAGGCGGTGAGCGAATAGGGCAGCACCGACTTGTCTTGGTAGGGTAAAAACCGACAGTTGGCCAGACCCAGTCGTCGGATGCGATCGCGACAGCCCTCAAGTTGAGCGCCCTTGCCAATAAACACAAACTGCACCGGCGTCTCTCGGAGCAATTCAGCAGCCAAGACGATCGTTTCTAGGTCATGGCAGCGCCCCAGGTTACCGGAATATTGCACGGTAAAGGGTTGTACCAGGTTTTGGGATTGGGCAAACCAATTGTCTTGCTTAGCGCGGGGCACAATTAACCCTGGATTCGCCCAACTGGGAATGATGCGAATTTTCTCGGCAGTGCGGGGGGCTTTGGCAATGACCCGCGATCGCATCGAAGAACTCAAGACCACAATTGACTGGGCCTGCTGCCAGACGAGTCGGTTTAACTGTTCCCAGAATCGAACCAGGGGATGTCGCGGTGAGAGGACATTCAAAGCCACTGCCACATCTGGATACAAGTCGTAGAGAATACAAATATAGGGGATGCCCAGCAATCGCCGCGCCAGATAGCCCAAGATGGGTAAGTAGGGCGGTTCACTGGTCACAACCAACAGTTCGTATTGTTTCCCTCGCTTGAGCAAATGGAGGGCTGCCCGAAAGCAAAACAGGAGGCTATTGATCGCGCGACCCCGAATGCGCCGCGGCCACAGATGCGAAACCCGCGATCGCCGCACCTCTACGTCGCGTTGGATTTCGCGCGGGGGAGCAGAATCGCGATCGAAGGCATAGCCCGGCTGCCCGGTAAAAATATTCATCTTGAATCCCCAAGCCCCCAATTGCTCTGACAACTCAGCAATGAGCTGGCCCGTTGCTGCGTAATCTGGCGGGTAAAACTGGGTCAGCACCAACACCTTGAGACGAGATTGAGCCACGGGTATCGGGCGTTCAATAGAGGCTGCTGTCTGGGCAACGGGGTCGTAAAAGCGCAGGGAGCAGTCAGGGGGATTGAGCATGGAAAGTCTAATGTCAAGCCGCTATAAGGCTTCTGATACAGCAGCAATTGCTGAGATTCCGCAAAGCCTCGTCTCCATCGTTTAAGACGGGTTGCAAGGACGGGCTCAACTCCCTTGAAACCTTACAATAGGCTGGAGCAGAATGCTATATTGAGTGAACGCGGGTGCGTAGCTCAGTGGATAGAGCACCAGATTCCGGTTCTGGGTGTCGGGGGTTCGAATCCCTCCGTGCTCGCTTTAACATTATTTCTTTGGCCAGCTTGACTCAAGCAAGAGTCGGTCTACATCTTGTTGTCAATACAGGTTTCAGGCCTTACAAGTTTCATCCCCATCAGTCACAACGGACTGTCACCCCTTAGTCAGGGCAGGGTTGTTTTATGCTTGCCAGAGACAATTCCCGGTCTCCCGTAGGGTCTGGGTTTCCCTGCCCTGCGCAACTTTAAGGCCATCCTGCCAATCAGATGGAGTGGGTTGCCAAGTTGGGAAACTCAACCCCTGCATTTAATCCAGAGCCTTTCTTTTTTCTCTCCAGAACATAAAACAGCCTTACTTAACGTGAGTTTCGGTTAAGCGAAGCTATCGTATTCCTCAAAATACTAAAACCTCGATGTCAAACCCGGGTGTCGGGGGGCTGGCCCCCTGACAACCGGGTTTGACATCGAGGTTTTAGTATTTTGAGGAATACGATAGCTTCGCTTAACCGAAACTCACGTTAAGTAAGGCTGTTTTATGTTCTGGAGAGAAAAAAGAAAGGCTCTGGATTAAATGCAGGGGTTG
>JBCDEB010000136.1:0-19564 GCA_039180005.1 Cyanobacteria bacterium P01_G01_bin.54
AAGACGGTGGAAGACCTCTTGGAGGAGCTGGGCGCCAGCTCCATTCCTCGTTTTTTGGTCTACAACAAGTGTGACCGGCTGCCCGTGACGGGCGACGAAGACCAGCGGCCGCGGGACCAGTTTTTCGTGAGTGCCCTCGACCGTCGCTCGACTCGGGCCCTCATGGACGCCATTGAAGCCCGCTTTTTCCGGGCTGCGTAGCGATTGCGTAACCGGAGCGGCCAACCATCGTATACAGGGGTATGGCCAATCGATTGTTCTTCTTGCAAACCGGCGCTCTTATCGTTCTGGCCGGCTGCGCGCCAAGCCAGTCCGAGAAATATCCCCCATGCCGCGATGATGAGCCAGACTTTAAATATTGCCGAGATCCCCACTCTCCATTGCCGGAAGCCTAGTTTAAGGGCATTTCTGTAGTCTAGAACCTTTCCTTCGATTAACTGCTCAGCCCAATGGGCAATTGGCATCACCGATAATGGCCAGTAAATCACCATCAGAACAATCGGGACGATGTTTGACAGCAGAAATGCCAAAAATCCTGCTATGATTTGACTCGATACTTCACCCATCATGTTGGCGGCAACGTCGATCAGATCACGTGACAAACGCGACATCAAAAAATAGGGGATATAAACAACCAGCGTATGCTGGAGAAACCAACGCCAATTTTTACAAAAGTGGTAGATACTCTGGGCAAACAACCAAAGAATACTGAGTTTCTGGTGCTGAATCGCAGTTAAGGCGGCAGGCTGAAAGCGAGATTTCATCTATCAGGTTGCGAACTAAGGTTGCGGCTTCTGGCTAAGTTGCTGTTGAATCGTACTCAAGCTCTGCTGAATTGCGATCAGCCGCTGCTGAATCGAGATCGACTCATCATCGATTTGGCTGCTGAGATGGGACTCTTGTTCCTTGAGAGCGGCACCAATTTCAGCGGTTTTTTCGGCATTGATCTCTTCAACGCTTGCCGCCGTATTACTGACAATAATACCCACAAACAGATTGATAATCACCATGCCGCCAAGCACCACAAAACTGACAAAAAAGAGCGTACCGAGCAGGGGTTGGGCTTGGGGGGCAGTGCAGAGGGTGGCATTGTCTCCATAGCCGTAGCGATCGCACCCTTGCATGGCAATATACATCACATCCGTCCAGTCTTCGAGCGTCACCACTCGAAAAAGGGTCAGTAGCGAGACCTGTAGTGACCGGAAATGAACGGGGTCATTGGCCCCGAACAAAAAGGTGGCTGCCACGCCGTAAATATAGAACAGCAAGGACAAGATCAAGGTGACATAGCTCATCGAGGGAATACTCTTAAACAGAGCGCGAATCACCACCTGTAAGTTGGGCAAGGCCGAGAGTAGACGGAGTACCCGCAGCAGTCGAATGGTGCGTAGCACCAGAAAATATTGAGCACCAATGGGCAGAATCAGGGCAACCACAATTGCAAAATCGAAGCAATTCCAACTGCTCTGAAAATAGCGCCAGGGCCGACGACCCTCTGCGCCAATTTTGATCACCGCCTCGGCAATAAATAACCACAAAATTAGGTGGTCAACAATGGCAAAGACGGTGCTGTACTGTGCCCTGATTGAGGGATAGGTTTCAATCCCCACAACGATGCTGGCAACCACGATTGTCACCAGAATCAGATTTTGGAAAATGGGCGCGTTGGCCACAAGGGCAAAGCGTTTTTGCATGGTGCACTCCGGAACAAAACCTAATTCCGTATATCACAGTCCTGGACTGCTGCGGAGGGCATCGATTAAGACAGGGGCCAGCTCCGCACTCCAATGCTCCTGGGCATAATGCTTGGCCTCGGCAAAAGGATGCCAGGTCATTTGGGGGTTGGCCTTGGCTAGGGTTGAGACTGGGGTGCTCTCTAGCCAGGGGTCAGCGATGCCCCAGAGCAGATGTAGGGGGTTTGGCCAATGCACCAGACCGGCTTCCAGCTCGGCTGTGATTTGGCTGAGTTGCAGATTCTGGATGCTGGCGATCAGTGCCCGTCCAGCAGCAGAGCTTTTTAAGAAGGGTTTACGGTAGACGGTTAAGTCTGCTTCGGGCACCACAAAGCCACTGCCGCGTTCCAGGGTGCGATCGATCAGCAAGGGATCTTGGGTCAACATATCGCCCACCAAAGGAATGGCCCATTGTTGCATCGCCCAGGGCAGCTTAGCGCGACTGACCAAAGGCGCATTGAGGATGGCCAGGCGCTCAACGCGCTTGGGATGGGCCAGGGCATAGCGCACGCCAATATGTCCCAGATAGCCCTGCACCACCAATGTGACTGCATCCAGTTCCAGGGCATCGAGCCAGTCACCCAGAGCGGTCTGGTAGGCATCTGGCGTATAGGCAAAGTCACGGCGATCGGGTTGATCTGAAAACCCAAACCCCAACCAGTCGGGGGCAAGACAGCGATACCCATCTGCGGCCAGGGGGGGCATCAAGTTCCGCCAACTATGACTGGTGCTGGGAATGCCGTGGAGCAGTACCACGGTCTGTTGGCGATCGCCGCTGGTCGGTTGGGTTTCGCGGTAGAACCATTGGTGTGAGCCGACTGCAATTGTCTCTTTGTTCATTGCGATTTTTTAAGCGTGGCGGGCAAGATGCCCGCGCTACGGATATTGAAAGGTCGTCAACCGTAGCGCAGGCGTCCCACCTGCCTTGGATAATGGTTATTGTTGCGGCAGACTTTAAACCGCTCGCTCAGCTTGCCCAAGCTAGATAAGGCAATTGTGTGGCGGTTTGTCGCACCTGCGGGGCATTGGCTACCAGTTGGCCGCAGCTATCCCATTGGCCGCTGGTGAACATCAAGCGAGGACCATCACCCATCTGTACGGACATCTGGGTGTGAGGCCAGGTGACCTGTAAGGACGCCAAATCCACGGTCAGGGTCGAGGTGGGGTCGGCGGCGATCGCCCCTTGCAATCGAGTCACTTGAGTGGGCTCGGCCGTAACGCAGGGAATGCCAAGGGCCACACAGTTGCCAAAAAAGATCTCAGCAAAGCTCTCGCCGACAATCGCCTGAATCCCCCACTTGGAAAGAGATTGGGGCGCATGTTCTCGAGAGGAGCCACAGCCAAAGTTACCATTGACCACCAGAATATTGGCACCCTGGTATTGGGGCTGATCAAAGGGATGCTGGCCCGCTTGAGCGGTGCGATCGTCGGCAAAGACCTGCTCCCCCAGCCCATCAAAACTCACACAGCGCAGGAACCGTGCGGGAATAATGCGATCGGTATCAATATCGTTGCCCGAGAGGGGAATGCCGCGACCCGCGACGGTGTTAATAGCGTTCATCGTTGAGTCTAAATATTGTGAATCGAGTCAAGCGTCTTGTCTTTCATCCTACGGTGAATCGGTGGGCAGCGGCGATCGTAACCCTGAACGGGGTGTAGGATTGACGCAGCTACACCAACACCCTGATGGGCGCAACCCATCAGGGCGTTACAATCTGGTGACAGAGTCTGGTGTTACCCCACTAATATTTCGCAAAATAAAATAGGATTGCTAGTGATCCCTCGGTATTGGGCCGCGACGATGGCCAACTTTATGATCTTATGTCCAAACCCCAAGTCATTTTTCTCGATGCGGTTGGCACTCTGTTTGGGGTGCGCGACTCAGTAGGGACAATCTACAGCCAGATCGCCCAAAAATATGGTGTGATCACTGCCCCCCAAGCCGTCAACCAAGCCTTCTATGCCAGCTTCCAAACGGCAGAACGGCCGCTCGCCTTTCCCGATGTCTCGCTGGCCGAGATTCCTGAGCGGGAATATCAATGGTGGCAGGCGATCGCCCGTCGCACTTTTGAAACCGTGATTGTGGTTCCCCCCCCAATTCTGGAAGAGCGAGACATTGAGCGCCGTGATGAAAACATCATGCAGTTTTTAAAACAAGCCAGCCAAGATACCACGGTTCCCCGGGGGGTGCTAGAGCACTTTAGTGACTTCACCTGTTTTTTTGAGGATCTCTATAGCTATTTTTCCCTTCCCGATGCCTGGGAGATCTACAGTGATATTCCCAAAACCCTAGAAAAATGGCGGCGTGAGGAGGTGGAGATGGGGATTATTTCTAACTTCGATCTACGGCTCCATGCCGTTCTTGAGGTCTTGGGTCTGCGTCACTATTTCAAGACGATTACCCTTTCTTCCGTGAGCGGTTTTGCCAAACCCGACCCCAAAATTTTCGCCTTGGCCTTGCGGAAACATCGGTGTGCCCCCAATCGGGCTTGGCACATTGGCGATAGTGTTGAACACGACTATAAAGGAGCCAAGGCGGCAGGGCTTCAACCGTTCTTACTCAAGCGATCCTAGTACAAGATGGCAGCAAGAAGTCATCGGTTCAAAATTAATTAGGATGCCTGTTTGACAAGCACCCTGAACTCTGAACTCTGAACTCTGAACTCCACCTTGCAATCCTAGACTCTCTCACCCCATCCTCTAGTCCTTAAACTTGTTCGGGAGCCATCACCCTTGGATTCAGCCAACAATCAAAAAATTCTCGGCTACTTCATTGAAGAGGCCCGTGAGCACCTGGAAACTCTGGCTCAGGGGCTGATGGATCTGCCCAAAGTGATTAATGATCCAGAAGAGATCAATGAGCTGTTTCGGGCCGCCCATTCCGTCAAGGGGGGCTCGGCAATGCTCGGCTATAACAGTATTCAGCGGATAGCGCACCGCCTTGAAGACTGCTTTAAGCTGCTCAAAGAGCATGATATTCCCGCCGACACCCGCCTCGAATCGCTCTTTCTCAAGGGCTATGATACGCTCCATACCCTGATCGATCGCCTAGAGGGTCCCTTTGGACTCCAGGACGAAGAGGCAGATAAGATTACGGCGGCCGCAGAGCCGGACTTTGCTGAGCTAGAAAAATATCTCCATCTACTTATCAGTGGTGATGGAGTGGCCCACCAGAGCCCAACCATTGTCCAAGCCCCTGCACCCCGCTTTGCGCCGCCCACCAGTGCGGTTGGGGGAATGGTTGACTCGCCCACCGCACCAGCTGCTCCCCTAACCGCGACGTTGACCCCCAAATTAACGTCTCAACAGACCGCCCTCAGCCAAAAATCTCAAGCTCTGCTCAAGGAAATGCTGGCTCTGTTTCGGCAGAAGGCGAGTAGCCAGACGCGGAAGGAGCTCCAGCGTCGCTGTGTCCGCTTAGCAAAACTGGCTCCCAAGGTTAAAGCCTGGCAGCAACTGACGAAGGCCTGTCATCAAGCGGTGAGCAATCCGAAGTTCAGTTACTCAACCCTGGCACCGGTGGTCATTCATGATCTGAAGCAGGGTAGTGATGCGCTGGTTTTAAACCAACTGGAGGCGATCGCCCCGAGTAGTGGGCTCAAGCAGCTGGCCCAAGCAAAAATGGCCCAGGTGCTGATTCCGGCGGATCCCAAGGCGGCGGCCAAGGCCCTGCGTCAGGTCTTCGATCGCCAGCAATTGTCACAGTTGGCTAAGCTTTTAGCAAAGGCATGAATGGGCTTTGCTAGGATCGCTCTTAGGTTCAGAACGTAGGAGCGTTAAAAACATTCACCAATGATGGTCAATGGAATCCTCATGGTGTTGGCTTGGGGGCTATTGCTTGGCTTGCTCTGGCAACTGCTCGGCGTCCTCCGGACTATCTCTGCTGTGGCCGCCCAAATGCATCGCATCCCCTGTCATCGCTGCCGTTTTTTCACAGGTGATTATCGGCTCAAATGCACTGTTCATCCTGAGTCTGCCAGCACGTCTCGCGCGATCGGCTGCCATGATTTTCATGGGTTTCACCCGAAGTGAATTCATAGTTCAAATTCATAATCCAGGGCCAACACGTTGGCGACGATCGGCTTGATTTGGCTGTGGACAATCGCTTGATGAACCGGATGGGCTTGGTATTGCGCCAGGGCTGCTCGATCGCCGACACGCACCACTAAACCATGGGTGAAGCCCTGGGCGCGATCGCTAAAGTTTTCCCCACAAGAGAGGCCGAGAATCACCGGAATTTGACCCGGCATTTGACCGAGGGACATCATCACCGCAGCGATCGCCTCTGGCGAAGCAGTGGGCTGCCATTTGAATAACACAATATGTTCAATCATGGGTTGGGAGTTAATTACTTTGAAAATAGATAATGTTAATACTCTTGCACCAAGTAAATGAAGCTAGCGAGATCCCCCCGGCTACGCCGACCCCCTTGGTAAGGGGGTTTTCATCGTTGGGGGTGATAACCCGTCATGACTCGTTGGTATAACGTGAGTTTCGGTTAAGCGAAATTATCGCATTCCTCAGTGCAACAATTTGTTGCTTGCCGTGCCCCTCACCCAGTTGCTCAAACCCCATGTTCAGGAAAGAAGATTTTGCTTTATGCTAAAGGGCAGACTATCGATGCAAATGAACCCCATGGAGCAGTTCCAGGATCAGACCCTCAATTCTTCCCTTGACGCCTCAAACCCAAACGGTGTGACTGCCAACGTTGCGGCGGATGCCCAAGCCTCGGTACAAGATGCTGATTGGTTTACCCTGGCGCGAAAGTTGCGACAGCGCAATCGGGAACTGCTCAAGCGGGTGGCTGACCTGGAGCAGGCCCTCGCCCAAATGCAAGACGAGCTCGATGGTGAGGCTCCTCGGTCGGCTTCGCTGGCCAGTTTAGCGCTGCTGCCCCCAGAAAAAGCCCTACAGAATGCCCAAGACCAGGTGGATCAACTCTGTCAAGAACTCGAAGAGTCCCACAGTGTGGCGCAGCGACAGCAGTTTTTGATCGAAAGCCTCGCCCAGCAGCTTGAAGCCACCCAGGCGCAACTGGCCCATTGGGAACGGGAGTATTTAGCTGCCCAGCAGCGGCAGCAGCAGCAGGTTGAGCTGCTGGCCCAAGCCACAGAGAATGCTCGCACCTTGAATGAGCAACTCCAGCGTCAGCAAACTCAGGTTGCGCAGTTTAAAACGACGTTGACCGAATGCTTTAGCCAAGCAGAAGCCGTTCCCCCCACAGCGACATCTCAGGTAGCGGCGATTGCTCGCCCCGGCGTAACGACCGAGTCAATTTTGCCCAGCCCGTCTCAATCAGGCGAATCTCGACCCAGTGAGTCAACGACGCCCCAGCAACCCACACCCAACCCGTCACCGCTCCCCGAACCGAGCATTAGTACTCTCAACACCATTCAACCCTGGTCTGTCCAGCATCCTGCCCCAGCGGCTGACCCCCCTACTTGGGCCAGCCGATTGCTCGGTGCTGAACTCTCACCGCCCGAAGCCGCTGCTCCACCAGCGGTTGTTCCCACAGTTGCTCCAACCACTCCCTCAACTGCTGCCCCAACTGCCAAACCGGGTCTCAAATCCCACTTGCCCATCCCTCGTTCGGCACCTGCTGGTAAGTTTGCTAATCTACTGTTGCCCGCTTTTAACGGTGAGACCACCACTCCGAAGCGAATTTTACGCCAGCCCTCCCGCCCGGTTGCTCCCCTGGCTCCTCCAACAGTCACCACCGGGTCTCGTAAGCTGGATTCAGTCGCTGCGGTGAATCTTCCCAGCTTTCCTCGGCAGTAGACCGATAACAATAGCTGGAGATAGGGGAGATTTTCTGGACTTTAAATAAATTTGTACTGCAAAGGGTGCTGCTGTGACGGCGTGACGCACCCTGCCAGCCTCATCACTGGGATATTGATCTCCAGAAATGACCTAACACGTCAGCAATAAATAAGTTTCAGCGAAAATAATGTGCCGAAACGGAGTGGGACTGTCTATGATGTTGTTGTGTTTGACTCTACCGCAACCCTGTCCCAATCGCGGAACTTGACGTGTCGCCACTCATCACCATGCTTGCCACTGCTCCTGCCCGTCCCCCTCAATTTCCCACCGCCTCTACCTTGGGAGCGGGGATGTTGGTTGTTATCGATCCCCGCATTACTGCTCTTGAGCAGCTTGTTGTCGGTCTAAAAACCGGTGCCCAAGTCTTGATTCTGGATCGGGCAGCCGGGGCGATCGGGCAGATCAGCCGCTTTTTGGCCCATCAAACGGGCTTCAAGAGCCTGCACCTGATCGGACATGGGCGACCGGGGGCAATGCAGTTAGGGTCGAATTGGCTCGATGCTGCCACCTTACATAAAAATAGAGATCTGGTGCGAGCCTGGTCAGCCGCTTTTGCACCGTCTTATTTTGATCTGCTGCTCTACGGTTGTTCTGTGGCACAGGGGCAGCAGGGAAAGGATTTACTGGCAACGTTGCACCAATTAACTGGGGCGAATCTGGCCGCAGCGCGGGTGGCGATCGGCCAAACCTCCAGTGGACAAAACTGGCAGCTTGATCAGCACATCGGACAACCCACCACACCCCTGGCACTCACAGCGACGGCTCAAGCTCAATATCCTGGAGCGTTAGCCACATTCTTCGAATCCACAACAGCAGGACTGATCAGCGCCATTCAGGCCGCTTTAGCAAACAGTGAAGCCGACACGATTAACTTGGCAGCAGGGACAACATTTGACCTTACGTCTGCGTTTACGGGCAATGCCAATGTTTTGTTTCCTGGAGAAGGCGATGCTGGCCCCACAGGCTTGCCCATCATCACTGATACCTTTGGTTTAACAATTCAAAGCGATAGTGCAGGTACACGGAGTACGATTCAGCGCAGTGGTAGCAATGACTTCCGTATCTTTGCGGTGGCCGAAGGTGCAATTCTGAATCTGACGGATGTGATTATTAACAATGGGAATGCGGTTGATACCACCACTACCTTTGGGGATGATGGGGGTGGACTCCTCAATGTGGGGGGAACCGTCACGATCGCTGACTCGGAAATCACCAACAATTCGGCCCTAGATGATGGTGGCGGCATCCTCAATGTCGGGATCGGGCCAACGGCAGCGAATCCGAGCGGCGTCATCAGCACAATGACCATTTCGGGGAGTACAATCTCCGGGAATCGGTCTGCCTTTGAAAGTGGTAGCAGCTTTAATGATGGCGGTGGCGGCATTGACAACGATGGCAACCTGCGAGCGGGTGCAGTGGGGGCAACGCTCACCATTAGCAATTCGATCATCTCGGGAAATACTGCCAGTCAAGGCTCCGGTGGTGGTTTGCGAGCTTGGGATGGCTCGACCCTGATCATGACCAACACCCAAATTATTAACAATGCTGGCGGATATGGCAATGGCAACTCGTCCCCCCCAAGCCCCTATTCCTATGGCGGCGGCTTAGGCGTGGGCTCGGAGGACGGCAATGTCCCAACCCTAACCATCACGGGCTCGACTATCACGGGGAATACTGATAGCACAGGGGCTGCCGATGACTCTTCGGTAACGGGTACCATCAACGCCACTGACATTCAGACTGCTGGAACCTTTAGCGGCAACACGGTCGGTACTTCCGATGCCCTTGACCAAGTGATTGAGGGGGATTCAGGGTTTGTCGTTAGCTTTGTTGATACCAGTAATGTCACAACAACGGTTGCGGATGAAGCAACCTCGGTGGATGTTGGTGACTTTGCGGTAAATTCCACCGATTCAATCACCTTTACGGTGACCAACAATAGCAGTGGCACGATTACTTTGACCGATCCACCCACGTCGTCAGATACGAGCCGCTTTACCGTCAGCAGCTTTACTACGACTGTTTTGGCAGCGGGCGGTTCAGCCACCTTTACTGTAACGCCAGTTAATACCAGCGCAGCTGGGACGATCGCCTCAACGACTATCACGATTGATACCGATGACGCCAGTGGCTCAAACGGAATTAGTACCGATACGCTCTTCAATTTTGACATTACGGCAGATGTCATTGATGACCTGACGGTCAGTAATGCCAGTCAAGGGATTTTTAGCCTGGGGGATCCGACTACCGATGGTCGGCTAGAGCTGACCGTTTCTAGCTCCACCCAAAGCCAAGTGGAGCTCCTTGAGGTGACCACAAGTACTGGCGAGACGTCGCTGTTTTCGATTTTGCCCAATAGTGCCCGGCCCAATGAATTTGCGGCTAGTGACCAGAATTTTCTCTTTGATATCAGTAGTCTCTCTGCGGGGAGTACGGTGCAATTTTCGGTCAATGGCAGGGCGATTAGCACCAATACCAGCACCCTTTCGACCGGTCGCTTTTTACTGGAATTTGACCTCGATAGCGATGGCTCAACCGATGATCTGTCCGTGATTGTGGATCAGGTGGCGACTGCATTGCCCATCGGAGTAGGCTCAAACCAGACGAATAGTACTGAGCTCATTGATCTCTCCAGTTCAACCGGTTCGCTCTCGGCCACCTTTACCCTCTACCGGGAAGCTTCGTTTGCCAATACAGTGGGGCTCTACCGAGTGGATGATGCCAGCGGGGCGGTGAATGGCGTCACACCGGGAGATGCCAACTATGCCCAAACGGCGATTGAGAATCGGGTAACGGACATTGCGCTGGCGATCGGCGACCAACAAACCGGCACCAGTAGCGGTAGCCTTGATGGTGGCGCATTGTATGCACCGTTCATTGTGGTGAATTCCACGATCACCGACTTCCTGAGTGGTGATGGTGAGGGCCAAGCCTTCTTTATCTATACGGCGGCCAATAGTGACGGATTTGATCACGTTGTCCTGCTCGGCAATAACACGTTTGGCTTTGAAGATCTAACCAATGGGGGTGATATGGACTTCAATGATTTGATCTTCCATGTGGCGATCAGCTAGACCCTAGAGCGTGTCATCTCATCTACCCCCTCACCCAACCCTCTCCCGAAGGAGAGGGCTAACAATCCCTTCTCCCCGTTTCCTACGTAACGTTGCAGGGGGAAAAAGGGTTGGGAAAGAGAAGGCGGAGAGCACAAGGAGGGGGTGAACAGCCCCTGCATTAAGTACTCTGGCTAAAACGGTAATTTTTATGCAGATGGGCAGAGTTTTTACAAAACGCAACATAAATGATATGGGTTAAAGCTCAAAGGCTTCTGATGCTAGCAGATGACAAGCTCTAAACGTTTTCCGGGTTTTGGGTGGGACTTGAGGGATCGCTCGCCCGAGCGAAGAGCTGAGGGAATAACTGGCCAGATTGGGCTTGGTAGGCAGCAAATTCGGGATAACGCGCGAGGGACTGATCCTTCTTTTTCATATTGGGGATAAACACAATCACAATAAAAAAGCCTAAAACAGCGAAGGGCAGCCAATGACCAGACAGGAGGGCAAAACTGCTATAGATCAAGACCTCACCAGCGTAATTGGTATTACGGCAGCGGGCAAAAAAGCCTTCAGTAATCAAACCAGGATGGTACTTGAGTGTGAAGTACTTCTGAGCATCGCTGGTGTAATGAAAAAAAACACCAAAAAGGTTCAGGGCAACAGCGGCGGCGATCAGCGGTGCGGACGGCGTAAAACCCCGACTAATTAATAACCAGGGGGCAAGCCAATAAAGACCTAAGACGACAAAAGTGGTGATAGCAAGCGTCAAGGACGTCTCTTGCTCCCATTGTTTATCGGGATAGATACGATCTTTCAGCAACCAGAGGATGCCATAGCCACCATGCAAGACCAGATAGATCCAGGGGCCAAGGCTGAAGTTGTGATAGAGCAGCATCAATCCCACTACCAATAGGGCTGTTGTGCCCTTGTGGAGATTAATCGCATGCTTGAGTTTGAGGGTCATAGTTCTGGGAATACGGTGTGCTAAATTACTCTCGATGATTATCGCTTATAAGTTCTCATCGATCTGCTCTTCAATCTTGATGCTGTTGGCGAAGTTCATGTTTTGCACCATGGGTGGCAGCGGGACGCAGATTCGACAAGCTCACTGACCGCCTGCGCTACGGTTCTTTCCTTCAAAAAATCCCGTAGCGCGGGCATCTTGTCTGCCTCGGTCTCCAAAGAAAATCACGGTAGAATCAGTATTTTGTACGTTAAGTTATATTTCGCCAACCGTATCAAGATTTGGCCCAACCGCTGCAAGCTCGGCAATTTCATTACCAATCCGGCGGATGCCCTGCTGCTGAGCCTGTTGCACCAGCAAGATTCCATCTAGAACCAGGGCAAGCTGGCCATCGGCCAGCACAGTGCAGCCATAGATGTAGGGGGGCGGGGCGATCGCCCCGCCCAGGGGTTTAATCCCTAACTCCTGTTCATCGAGAATCTGTGTGACCTCTAAGCCAACCCGTCCCTCAGGAGTGCGCAGCAGCAACACCGGTTGGGCGTCAGTTGGGGGTGTCAAGATCGGGGGGGTTAAGAGGGGGGCTAGTTTACCGGGGGCTAATTCATTAGGGGTCAGAGGGACGGGCCCAGAGTTGTCCTCGGCTGGGAAGGGTGTCCAGCGGCTGGGCAGGGGTAAGAGATCGGTCAGGGCATAGATCGGCATAGTACTGGCCGGGTCGGCTGGGTTCGAATCGAGTACCTTTTGCCCCGCTTGCCAGCGCAGTGGCGCACCAGGAATCAGCACCTGCTCGATCTCGTGAGTGACCAGACCATAGCGAGCTTGACCCGCCTGACAAATGAGCAAACGGGCATTGAGTAAAGGCGTCCGCATCTGGAGGGTGAAGCAACAGCCTTGACCGGGCTGTGATCGCATCTGGAGCTGTCCCTTGATCTGCGTCAGTTGGGCCTTGACCCGAGCCAAACCCAGTCCCTGCCCTGAGAACGTATTGACTTCAGTCGCTGTCGAGAAGCCCGGTGTACAGAGAAGCGCCAACAGATCCGCTTCAGGACGGGGCTGTTTTAGCAGCGCTTGGGCGGCAGGGGCGGTGAGCAGACCCTGATGCACTGCCCGCTCACAAATTCGGGCGATCAGCAAGCCCTGGCCATCATCCTGCACCTGAATCAGGGTGCGATTCCCTTGCTGCATCGCTGCGATCGTGATGGTGCCTTGTTCGGGCTTATCGGCCTGACGGCGCTGCTCGGCGGGTTCAATGCCATGGTCAAAGACGTTCCTTAGCAAATGCAGCAGCGCATCATAGAGGTTTTCGACGATCGCTTTATCGATACAGACCGCTGTGCCCTGGAGCTGCAACTCAACGGGCTTTTGGTGGATCAACGCCAACTGCTTCACCATGGGCGGAAAACGCTTGAGCATTGCACCCAGCGGAACCAACCGAGTCGCATCCAGATGGCCTTGGAGCTGTTGAGTCAATTGTTGCTCCTGTTCTCGACTGTCGTGGCTGTTGCGCACCAGCAGGTCTAGGTCTTCGCGGGCCTGGCGGAGGCGCTGAGTCTGGGCAATGGCAGTGGTTAAGAGGGACGGATCGGGCTGGGGGACGGTCGGGGTGACAGGCTGATGGGGTTGAAGGGCTGCTTGGAGTTGTGTCAGGGTTTGACGCTGCTGCTGCAAGTCCGCATCGAGCTGTTGTAGCAATCCCTGCAATTGGCGATCGCGCAGGGCCATTTGATGTTGCTTGATGCGCAACGCCCCGACGCAATGGTTCAGCTGCGCGAGTTGTGCCAACTCAATGGGGAGACAGGTGGTTGCGAGCTCAGGGGGAGGCATTGTCGCTAGCTCTGCCAGCTCGGTGGCGGGTGGCTTAATGCTTGAGCTCTCAGTGGTCGCGGTGGCCGGGTCGCTGGCCTGCGGCATCGGCTCGGGGATGGGTGTAACCGCCAGGGGCGGCTCAGGGGTCAGGAGGAGTTCGTCTAGGGCGTCATGGGGAGAGTCATGGGGAGATTCAAGGGGGGGCGCATTTGAGGGGTCACTCGCCTCGTGGGGGCTTGAATCTGACTGGGGAGCAGGTGGGGGGGACAGCCAGGCGGCGAGCTCAGGACTAACGCTACCCCCAATGCGGCAATCGCCTGCTAGGACTTGGGCTTGGGCAGCGCGTAAATTGGCCAGGAGCAGGGGGGCAATGGTGAGGACTTGGTCGGGATGGGCGGCGATCGCCGCTGCTCCCGCCTCGACCACCGTTTTAAACCCAGACAGGTGTAGGGTATCGGCCACCCGGCAAAACACATCCACTTGATTGTGCCAATAGGTTTGCACCGCCTCGGCTGTGGGGTGTCGTGCTAGTAATGCGGCAAAATCTTTGAGGCGGGCCTCAACCCCCGTCGCAAAGATGGCTTGGGCCAGATCAAAGTCCAACTCGTCAGCGGCGGTTGGGGCGGTGGGTTCGGCAGCAAGCTTGGCCTGCAGTTGGCCGAAAACCACAGTCGCTGCTTGGAGCAGTTCCACGTCCTGGCTGTGATCTTGTACCCATTCTCGGCGAAGGGCCAGTCGCAGCAGCTCAACGTCGCGGTCGAGGAGGGCTTTAATCTCATCATCCAGGGTTGCCTCCGGCGCGAGCAAGGCACGAAAGACATCTTCGAGATTGTGAGCAATGGTTTTGATCGTCTCTTGCCCCACAGCGGCCGCTGCACCTTTGAGCTGCTCGCTGGTCTGCATCAGGCGCTCCAACGCTGCCGGGTTGGCCGACGGCGTCAGCACCAGCAATTGCTGCGCCAGGGTTTGCCAGAGCGCTTGAACCTCGGTGATGAACTGGACATATTGTTCGTGCTGCTCTGGCCGGCCAGGGCTGGGGCTCGCAAACTCAGGCGGCAGACATTCGGGGGGAGCGGGCTGGGGAAGCGTGGATTCAGGAAGCGCCGATTCTGGGGGGAGCGGTTCAGGGGGCGGTGAGGTAACCCTCTTTGCCTCAGCGGGCGCAGGTTCGGGGTTTAGGGTTGGCGGGCGCTCGTGGGTGGATAAAGCCGGATCAGGCGGCGATATCGCTGTTGTTTCAGAGGCTGAGTTAGGGACTTGAGCGTGAACAGAGGGGGGATGCGGCGCGCTGATAGGGACTTGAGCGTGAACAGAGGGGGGATGCGGCGCGCTGATGGGGATTGCGGCAATCGGCAATGCCAACGCTGCTAAGTTAGCAAAGGGATCTTCGGCGTAGGGATCATGGGCAAACGGATCATCCCAGTCGTTGCTCAAAGTCCCCCTGTCTGGACTGTCCACCGCCGGGAGTTCCATCTGCGCCAGATTGGCTTGGGCCAACTCCGACCAGTCATCTGCTCCCCAAACCGTGTCCGAGACGGTCTCTGGGAGGGCAGTCTCGGCGGCGATCGCAACAGTCTTTACGGCTGGGGTCTTCGCGTCTGTCCCAACCGTGGCATCGGTCGCGGCAGTAGCGAGAGAGACAGGGGATGCCTCCTCTAGCTCTGAGTCTCCTACGCTTGCGGTTGCTGCTGGGGTAAGGGTCTCATTCGCTCGGGCGGAGGGTGGCTCAAGGAGGGGGGGGGATTCGGGCTCTGGGCGGTCTTCTGGGGCCGACGGAGATTCAGCCAACGAAGATTCAAGGATCGCTGGGGCAGCAGCAGGCGCAGCAGCGGTTGGGTCAAGACTCGATGGAGACGCTGCATCGTTTGCAGATTCGGCGGGATGAGCCGGCCGCTGGCTGGGCTCTGGTGGTGGTGCTACCCGATTGGCAGCGGCGGGGAAGGCCCGGATCACAATCGTTTCTGATGCTAGAGGAGGATGGAGAAGGTCGATTGTCTCAAGCGGTTCATTGGTATCGGGGTGCGCTGCAAGGGTCGTTGCTGGGGCTGGGGACGTTGGGGGGGGGGGTTGGCGCTCCAGTGGCGACATCCGGGTTTTTCGTGGCGGTCGGGTCGGCAGGGGGCGGCAATTGCAACAGGGCTGCGGCTGCTTTCGCTAGATGCTGACCGACCTCATTGGTTTGGAAATAGTCCCAGTCCCGAATCGCGAACCACATCTTCTTGGCGATCGTTTGCAAATTCCAGGCTGCCATGGTTACGTCCTCCGCAGGCGTTTAGTTCACGGTGAAGGGCTTGACCACCGCCTGGAGTTGCTCGGCCAGGGCGGTGGTAGCTTGAACCTGTTGGCTCAGCTGCAAAGACTCAGTCGCATTGTGATTAGCACGTTCGGTGGCGGCTTGTAAGCTCTGGGTCAATGCTTGGGTTTGTGCCAATTGGCTGGCGGTGGCTTGGTTCATTGTGTTGAGGTGATCCCCCAGTGCGGCGGTAGTGGTCGCGATCGCCCTCAGGTTTTCTTGGGTGGCGGCCACCTGTTGACTGCCCGTGCTCACCGGGGCGATCGCCCCGGCCATAGCTTGAAGCACCGCTTGGGTCTGCTGACGCAGCGCTGCCAATTGGTCTGCCATTTCCCCGCTGGTCGCCGCCGACTGTTGCGCCAGAGCCCGCAGCTCCTGAGCCACAACAGTAAACCCCTTACCGGCTTCACCCGCTCGGGCAGCTTCGATCGCCGCATTGAGCGAGAGAACCTGGGCTTGGGTGGCACGTTCCCGCATCTGGCTCACGCCCCGGTTTAAGAGTTGAGCGACCTCAACCGAGGCCTGTAACTGCTGGCTGGCAGCGGCAACCGCTTCTCCAAGCGTTGTCAGGCTTGCTCGGGTACGGTTGATGATTGCATCCCCCGTCGCCAATGTGGGGGTGAGCTGCTGCACCAACTGCGCGATCGCCCCGGCATCTGTGCCCACGGCTTGGGCTGCAGTGGCGATCCCTTGCACCTGAGCCAGGGCGTCGCCCATTGCTTGGGACTGCTGCTGGGCTCGCTGAGCCAGTTGACGGAGTTGCGCGTCGTGCTCCTCATGCTTGGCCACCCTTGCTTCAGTGGCCTGCTGCACCTGCCCAACCACCCTCGCCAAACGCTGCAGCGTCTGATTATATAGATCGGCGATCGGCCCCAGTTCATCCGCCGTGACCGGAGCCCTGACGCCCAGGTTACCATCCAGGACAGGGCGCACCGCTGCATGGAGCGCCAATGCCTGCTGCTGTAAGGTTTCTCGGGTTTGCTTCTCCTGCTCAGCCACGACTGCAAAATCTTGGGACTGTTCGCGGAGCTGGACAATCTCTGCGTGGAGGGCCAATGCCTGCTGCTGCAAGGTTTCTCGGGTTTGCTTCTCCTGCTCAGCCATGACTGCAAAATCTTGGGACTGTTCGCGGAGCTGGGCGATCTCTGCATGGAGCGCCAATGCCTGCTGCTGCAAGGTTTCTCGGGTTTGCTTCTCCTGCTCAGCCACGACTGCAAAATCTTGGGACTGTTCGCGGAGCTGGGCGATCTCGACAATACGGCGCAGGGCAATACTCACTTGGCTGCCCAGATGAATCAAGAGTTGAATCTCTTCTGGTTGCCAAGCGCGGGGGGCGGCACATTGGTAGCAAGGCATTAGTCCCCAAAGCTGATCTCGCAAAAAGAGAGGCACGGTGACGTAGGCCCGCGCCTGAAACTGCTTCAGCAGTTCCAAATAACAATCCGGAAATCCCGCTTGCTCAATATCCTCACAGACACGAATCGCCTCGCCTCGGACATAGCCGCCGCCCTGGGTATCTCGCAGCCAGGTGTCTTGGGGCGTCAACGTCTGGGGTTGCAGGGCTTGGATGGTGCAGCCCTCGGTGTCAATGTTGACCTTAGCGCCCTGGAGAATCTGTTGGTCTCGGTTTTGGTCTCGCAGCAGCGATCGCCAGTCGCCCCCCACGGATTCAGCCACAAAGCGACCGGTCCAATCGGGGCTAAAGCGATAGATCGCCACCCGATCGACCGCGAGGAGCTGGCGAACCTCACTGGTGACGCGGCCAAATAAGCTCTCTAGATCCGGGCTCTCCTGGAGATGGTGACTGATCAGTGCGCTCGCCCGTTCTCGCTCCAGAGCCTGGGTTAATCGCTCCCCTTGCTGACGCCGCTGACGCTGTAGCAGCGCCTGTAGCAGCGCTAGACCCAGCTGTTCGGCAATCCGTTCGGTCAGTTGAACGTCGAGCGCAGACCAGTTGCGAGAACCCGAGCATTGATAGACGGCGAGCAAGCCCCAGAGCTGTTCACCTTGGTAGATGCCCACAATCAGGTAGGCTCGTGCCTGTATCTGTTCCAAGAGCGCCCCATAGCAAGCCGGAAAATTTGCAGCCCTCACATCAGCAACGATTCGAGTGCGATCGCCGGGGCGAAAAGAACCGCCCTGAGTCTGTTGTAAATGCGTGTCCGGTGCGGGGGAATGGGGCACCGGGGGATCGGACACGACTGCCGGGGCAGGATCAGGCGACTCAACTGGCGTCGGCGCTGGCCCTGCCATCGCTTGCAGGGAACAGGCTCGGCTGTTAGCTTGGCGCAAGGCCGCGTCTGGGGGGGTCTGCATCAGCGAAACCCAGCCGCCGCCCACAGACTCAGCAACATATTTGCCACTCCAGTCGGCATTGAAGCGGTAGAGCAAGACGCGATCGGCCCGCAAAAGTTGGCGTAACTCTTGGGTAGCAGTTTGAAAAATAGTCTTGATATCCAGACCCTGGCGGATACGCTCGCTAAGCTTGGCAGTAGCACGATCGCGGCGCTGCTGGGCCTGGGCTTCGAGCTGTCGGGCTTGCTGGCCCAGAGCAAGAGCCAGCAACAGGGCCATCTGTTCGAGCTCCAACTGCTCGGTTGTTGACCAGACTCGGGCGCGATCGCATTGTTGGATCACCAGCAGTCCCCAGGACTGCTCGGCCGTTGCCTCCGCTCCGCCCCCATAGAGGGGTGTCGCTAAGCTACTGCGCACTTGATATTTCTCCAGGAGTTGGCGCTGATCAGGCGTCACCGTTGGCGCTGCCCGATCGGCAACGGTGATCGTTCCCTGACACATATAGTCTTCCCGGCGCTCGTACCCCAAAAAGATGGCGGGCAAATGAGTCTGCCCGCTGGGGGGCCAACCCCGTTCGATCGACTCCGCTAGCACCTTGCCCTGCTCTGCGGTTTCAAACTGGTAAATCAAGGCTCGGGAACCATTGAGGCTGGTGCGAAGATGGCCGGTAGCGATCGCCAAGAGTTGTTGGCGATCGGTCGCACCCGCGAGGATTTGACGCAACTGCGCCTGACGCTGACGCAAGCGCTCCAGTGGGTTGGCTGATTGCGGTGGCAGCTCTACCCGACTGGACGGGGCCAGCTCAGGCGGCGCTGGGGGAATCGCTTGGGGGTCAGAGGGCGCAGGGGCGATCATAAGCAAACCGAAACCGATCGACAGATTGCAGGCGTGTTGGTTAGACGCAGATAAACAGGTCGCGCTTGAGTTATCGCCCATTGTAAGGGGACTCTTTCAGTTGCAATATTGCGAATTATGAGCCGATAGCGATGATACATTTTCTGTAGCCTGCTCGATCGGCCCATGCTGCGGGGTTGAAAAGAGCGGGGCAATCGCATTGCTCAATCTAGACCCAGTTGAGAACTAGAGCCGTTCACTTTCATAGTTCCACACAGTTGCTCACCCTTCGGGATGCGATCGCGATATTCTCAACCCCTTCTCCCATATACGGGAGAAGAGGATTTATCCCAAATCACAAAAGTCCAACTGTCGCTCAGGCTATCCCTTCGGGAGGCTCTGCCAACGACTCCGCTCAGCCTTCACTAGATCTATTTCACTCCGTAACCTGACCTGAGTTTTGGATAAGTAGATATTGCGAAAGACTTTGAAACTCAGCACAATCAACCCTACTAGCTCTGGTATTGCCGGAGTCTGAGGGGGCAATCTTCCCCTCAGCGGGCTAATCCTGTAGGGGTTTTAAATCACTCCCTTGATTTCGCTAACGTGAGTTCTGGATAAGCAGACATTGTGCAAGACGGTCGAAACTCAGCAGAGTCAATTAATACGGGCTCCGATATTGCCGGAGCCCGTCGGGAGCCCTCTCCCCCTCAGCGGGAGGTGTCGGGGGGCTGGACCCCTGACAACCGGGTTTGACATCGAG
>JBCDEB010000137.1:0-19454 GCA_039180005.1 Cyanobacteria bacterium P01_G01_bin.54
AAACCACTGGTGTGAACTTAACGCTGGGATGCCTGCCCCGCCTGGGGTTCAAACCCCAGGCTAATAGCGAAAGTAGGCTAAAGCCCACTCATCCAGAAAACTCCGGAACCCGTTTTAACGGGTTTTCGCTATGAGCCAGGAACTTGAGTTCCTGGCGGTTGGGGTTGAAACACGCTCGTTGTTTAGGTTTCGGGCTTAAGTTCACGCCGATGGGGGAAACCCCGCCCCTACACGAAAACCATCGGGTCTTCTTTTTTCTTTCCAGAACATAAAACAGCCCTACCTCTCGGGAGGGGCGGTCTCGCGTCGCGACGACCGGGGTGGGTTCAGGGTGTTATAGACTCATCCAAAATTTGTTGCTTAGAAACTTTTAACTTTGAACCTTGAACCTTGAACTCTCAACTTTGCATTCCGATAGACATCGCCCATTCCCTCAGGGGTTCTTTGCTATACTCAGGTGCTCCTCTCATCTATCTCCCCTGTGAACCCTCGCCCTTTGACCGCTGTTTTGATCGTACCGACAGGTATTGGTGCGGCGATCGGCGGCTATGCAGGGGATGCGTTGCCCGTGGCGCGAGCGCTGGCTGAGATTTGCGATCGCCTGATTACCCACCCCAATGTGCTCAATGGGGCGCAGCTCTATTGGCCGCTCCCCCATACCTTTTATGTAGAAGGCTATGGCTTGGATCAATTTGCAGCAGGGCATTGGGGGCTCCGTCCCGTGCAGCAAAACCGGATTGGGGTGGTGCTCGATGCGGCCATCGAACCCGAATTGCGCGATCGCCATCTGCAAGCCATTGACGCTGCCCGCGCCACATTGGGATTATCATTTGCGGCGGTGACGACCACCGATCAGCCCCTTGGCGTTGAGTTGCAAACAGCCGCATCCGGAGCCAGTTGGGGCACGATCGCCCAGCCCGGGAGTCTGTTACGGGCCGCTGCAGCGTTGATTGAGCGGGCCCAGGCGACGGCGATCGCCGTTGTGGCGCGTTTCCCCGATGAACTGGATACCCAAACGCTGGCGGACTATCGCCAGGGCCGGGGGGTGGATGCCCTAGCGGGGGCAGAAGCCGTCATTTCTCACCTGATCGTCCGACAGTTTGGCGTTCCCTGTGCCCATGCACCGGCTCTTGCCCCCCTACCCATTGATCCGGCTGTTGCACCGCGATCAGCTGCTGAAGAGCTGGGCTATACCTTTTTGCCCTGCGTACTGGCTGGGCTCTCCCGGGCCCCCCAGTTTATGAAATCTCAGGCTGCTCTCCCCCAAAAAACCCGAACCCCTTCAATCTGGTCCGATCAAGTCGATGCGGTGATTGTCCCCGCCGATGCCTGTGGTGGGAGCGCGACGCTGAGTCTGAGCCCAAGACTGGTCATTGCCGTTGAAGCCAATGCAACTGCCTTAAACGTGCCGCCGGAGCCCTTAGGCATCAAAGCGTTACGAGTAAAATCTTATTGGGAAGCGATCGGGGTGCTCGCCGCTTACAAAGCCGGACTAGACCCACTGATGCTCCAGGCAGCGATCGCCCCACTCCCCCACCTCTAATCTTGTTTTCGCTCTTATTGTTTTCGCTTTGTTTTGAACCTGTGTTGAATTGATCTCTTGGCTTTATTTTGGAGCTATTTTGACTTGTGATTGCTATTTCGTAACGCTTTTAGGCCTGTGAACCAACCCAGCCCCCCCACTTTCGATCCCCTCACCCGTCCCCAGGTTCTCCTCGCCATGGGGGTGACTGCGGTCGTCCTCTTGTTGGTGGCCAAAGGCTGGCAATATCTGGGCAACGTACCGCTGTTCCCCACCGAAGTGAGCGGGATGGCGATCGCAGCTGGAGTCGGCTTAGCCCTTGCGATCACTGCATTGAGCAGTTTGGTGCATTGGCTCTGGCCAGCCTACCGCCGCAGTGCGCAACTTTATCTCGATTTGGTGCTCAAGCCCCTGGCTTGGCCGGACATCCTGTGGCTGGGGTTGCTCCCCGGCTTGAGTGAGGAACTGCTTTTTCGCGGGGTGATGCTGTCGGCCCTTGGGCAAGGGGCAATCGCGCTCATCCTCTCCAGTGTGCTCTTTGGTACGCTGCATTTGAGCAGCCCAGAGCAATGGCCTTACATGATTTGGGCCATGGTGATTGGCTTTGTCTTGGGCAGCAGTGCGTTGATCACCGGTAATCTTTGCATTCCAGTCGTCGCGCATATCTTGACCAATATGATTTCGGGAATTTTGTGGAAGCGGGTCTATGCCCAGCCCTAACTTGCCCCAGCCGGTGTGCAGTGATGATCTTGCTCACCAGGAAATTGCGGTGTAATCGCCCCACGGGTTAAGTCAATTCACATCTTTCCCTGTGAAGTGTTACACCCCCTCTCCAGGCCCCTGAGTTCAGGAATGTTATGGAAGCGGGTTTATTCCTAGACATAGCCTGCCCAGGCAGATATACGGCGATGATCTTGATCACAGTAAAATTACGGTTTCGATCGTCCGACTCGGTAAGCAAGTTCACACCTTCCTCAGTGAGGTATCACCCCCACCCCCCATGCCTCTGATCTAGGATGAGCCTAATCTCTCCCATTAGATTGTGATCATGCCGATTTATCTTCAACCCCTTCCCAACGCAGTTCCCCAAATTCGTCAATCGGCTTACCAAACAGGCATCCTGACCTTAAACGATCGCTATGGTTTGCTGGCTGCCACCCTCGATGAAACCCTAGAGAGCCGCGATCGCTTCGCCCTCGATATGCTCTTGCGAGCCGTGCGCCGGGGTGAGGTTCGGCTGGAGACAGCCTAGGTATGGGTTCAGAGTTCAGGGTTCAAAGTTCAAAGTTCAGGGTTCAGAATAGCCCGGACTCAAAGCAGATCAATGCACATTACGGGGTATCTACATACAGCAATTTTGGTCGCTAATCTTGAGCGAGCCAAACAGTTCTATGGGGGCATTCTGGGACTCACGGAAGTAGAGCGAGCACTCAAGTTTCCCGGTGTCTGGTATCAACTGGGTGACTATCAGATCCACCTGATGGTGCAAGAACAGTACCAATCTGCAATTTCGGCTGAACATAAGTGGGGGCGTAACGCCCATATTGCGCTACGGGTCGATAATCTTGAGACCGCTAAAGTTGAACTCGTTGCTGCAGGGTGTGATATTCGTCTGAGCAGCTCGGGTCGTCGGGCGCTGTTTGTCCGTGACCCCGACGGTAATGTTTTAGAGCTCTCTCAAGTTGAGGCATGAAGCGATCGCGCATGGGCAATCAGTTCAGGGAAAAACGCCAGAAAATCTGCTTCCAAAGCAGTGTAATGTTGCTGCAAAAGTTCCGGTGCTTGAGCCAGAGGATGCTGGCGTTTAATGCGATGCCCCAACCGCATAAAGGTGCCCTGTAGACTGACCTGTGCCTGGTAGCCATTGAGCCAATCTTCGCGGATGATATAGGGCAGCATTGCTTGGAGCCTGGGGGGCAATTCAGCTTGACGGGTGCTCAACAGCGTATAAATCTCTGCAACAAATTGTTCACGGGGTTGGGCGCTAAAGCAAGACCAGTGACAGGCCAGAAAATGGTCATAGTAAATATCGACGGCGATTCCGGCAAAGCGCCTTAGGGTGGGAGCAACACGCTGACGGCTTTGGCAATGTAAGGGGTGGCGATCGGTAAATTGATCGATCCAGCGGTGGATTTGGATGCCACGCAATACATCCGGACGATAGATCGTTTGATACTGCATCAGTGGCCCCTTGACAAAGTCACCCAGCAGGTTCCCAAGCTGGGCATCAGGGGTGTTTTCAGCCAGAAAAAGGTGGGCGAGGTAGTTCATCGCAGATTAATACCAAAGGGTTAAAACAAAAAACGGCAGGCAGAGCCCACCGTTCCTAAACCGCTCAAGATTCTGTCATTGCATTTTAAGCAGGGCGTACACTCACAATCTTGCCACCGGAGCGTACAACCTGTTGAACCTTTTCAGAGAGCTGCTCATAAGGGACAAGATAAGCAGTATTGCTCCGACGGATAACAGGGCGGAGGCTCGCACCCATTATTTTCGTTGCCTCAATGCGATACATTCGGGCGGCTTGATTACCCACACCACCAAATGCCTTTTGCGGTAGAGTTTTTGATTCACCACGACCCGTCGGTGTCGTGATCGAGCTGACTTGACTGACAGCGAGTTGGCGGTTTAGCCGCGCGTTTTGTCCCCCGACCTGGCCGCGATCGCTGCTGGCATAACCACGGTAGAGATTAAACATCCGTGTAAAGTTGGTCGTCTGTGCATCTTCATCCACAGAAAAACCAGTAAAGTAGGGCACAATATTGCTGCCAAACTTACGCTCGTATTCCTCACTCTCAAGATAAGAGTCAATCTCTGCATAAAAGCCCTGCTCTTCACAAAGCTGGGTGTGATAAGCCAGTTCCTGTTGGTCATGAGGAGGACGACCCAAGAGATGCTTGAAATTCAGTTCAACAAAGCGTTGGTTGTTATTGCAATAAAAAAACTTCTCTTTATACAATTCAGATTTTGCTAAAGTGGCGATAAAGTCCTTGACGGAAAGATTGCCCTGGCGAAGTTGAGATTCTGCAGAAACAAAGCGTTCAGATTGTAGGATGTGATCATTGCCAAACACTTGACGATATACAACACGAATTAGATTTTGCACTTCACTTTCTGTTGCATTAGTGCACAATTCAGCGTAGGTTCCGTCCAGTGAATCTAAGCCAAGCTGGCCCGCCACCTTTAGGTTTGAAGCGATTAAAGTTGCCATAAATACCTCATTCGTTAAGTAAAATTCTAAAACATTGCCCCAAAAAAATTGAGGTCACGACCAGCCTGCCAGCCACCGCGCACTTTTTCCGAGCGAATTACCAAATTATAAGTAGTAGGGGTTACATTCCTCGATGATGTAACCAAATGTAACCCCTCAACACCTTCCCTAGTACGGGCTGGCGTCGATTGACAAAATTCAACGTCACAAAATGCTTTAAGCTTGGCCGACTGGGGGGTGGACAGTCGAGATTAAAGCAGTCATGCGTACTATTGATATTTTGTCACCTGACCCAAACTAACGTTGTGCAACGCTACCGAGTCATACAACTGAGCCATACAATGGTTGGTGTTTCGGATGTTGGTGTTTCGGAAAAATGACAGCACGCTATGGGTCGCATTGATGTCATCAAAATCAAGCTGTTTCAGCTCCGTGCAGTTGCTGCTGTAACTGGAGCGGGGAGTTTCGGAGAAGCCGCCCTGAACTTGGATGTAACCCAGTCACGGAATTGGGCGCGATTCTCTTCATACGGGGACGATGGGGTGCAGTTCTCATCACAACTGGAAAGCAAATTCTAAGTACAGCTTGTCACATTCTGGCCCAGGTGGAGCAGTGGGCTGAGAAGGCGATCGCCTTCCGAACCGCCCAAACGGGTCAAGTCCGGATTGCCACCATTCGCAGCCTGGCAACCCATTGGCTCCCCCCAATTGTTGCCCAATTTAATCAGCAGTTTCCCCAAGTAACCATGACCCTGACCAAGCATTTTGATCAATTTCTCACAGCAGTCGTGCCATACACGCCTTAACTGTTGCAAATCCTCGTCAGAATCCTAACAGAACAACACCGCCAGCCATTGCGTCAGCATATCGTCTAAGTCCTTGAGCGTGACGGGTTTGCTGAGATAGTCGTTCATCCCGGCTTGGAAACAATTCTGGGTGCATCCCAGTTACGCAAGCCCTCACCCTAAATCCCTCTCCCAAGCTGGGAGAGGGACTTTGAATCCGGCTCCCCTTCTCCCTTTTTGGGAGAAGGGGCTGGGGGATGAGGGCGATGCAGTCTGGATGTGCCAAAGTAGGATGCTCCCACAATCCGGGCGATCGCGCTCTAAAGATTGAGCCGTCAGGGCAATAATGCACGGCGGAGAGTCGGGGTAGCGTTGGCGAATTCGTCGGGTGGCTTCTAGCCCATTCATTTCCGACATTTGAACATCCATTAAAATCAGATCATAAACGTGAGCAATACCTGCCACGCTCGATGATATTGATTATCTCTGGTCAACGATAAGAGATTTCGAGTTTCCCAGACCGCACAAAACATGACGATTGCCCCTCCTACGATGAGGAATAGAGTAATATCGTGAATCATAGAATCATTGCAACAGAGAGTGTCTTGGTTATCGTAACAGTCGATCAGCTTAGGGTACGCTGTCGGGTGAACAATGTCCGCCTCGCAAGGCTTATCGCCGACTGAAATGCCCTAAAAACGGCTCACTCAATACATAACTGTGTGTAATTAGGATGTGCGTAATTAGTAGGATGTGAAATCAAACCGTTTTTGATGGGTTTCGACTTGCTCATTCACCCTCTGACTTCACGATTGCCTTTAATGAATTAATGAATTAGCGTAATCGTCTCATCTGTTTCTTCCTTCGGCGTCAACGCCGCATGCATAATCTCATAGAGCCGATTCGCCTCATGTTTGATATTAAATTCCCGCTCCACCTTGGCCCGACCCGCCTGACCAAACTGATTGCGTCGCTCAGGGCTCGAGAGCAATGCGGCGATCGCCTCCCGCAACGCCGTTTTATTCCCCGGTGGGATCACATAGCCGCTGACGCCATCATCCACCAGCTCCGCCACCCCTGCAATTCGTGTTGTCACAACCGGGACTTGCGCCGCCATCGCCTCCATCAGCGCCACAGGCACACCCTCTGCAAAGCTCGGCAAGACAAACACGTCGGTTTGTTGCATCACTTCCCGCACCTCGGTCTGGGACTTGTACCCCACATAATTCACCACTTCATCCAGCTCTAACTGATGGCTAAGGGCTTCGAGTTCGGCACGATCTTCGCCATCCCCGACCACGGTGAGCTGGAGCTTGGGGTACTGCGATCGCAGCGAGACCAAACTCTCCAGTAAAATCGGCAGCCCCTTGGCCGCAGAGAGCCGTCCCACATAGAGCAAACGATAGCCCTCACCCTCATGCACAACCGGTTTAAAGAGTTCGGGATCAACGCCACAATGGACAATTTTGAGCTTATCCCAAGCCGAGAGGGGCACAAAATACATCGCTTGGGAGCGGCAAAAATAACTGATGCAGGAAACAAACTTGGCCTTAAGAATTTTGGCATCGAGCCGCCAAAAATAGGGTTTATAGAAAATATAGGGCCCGTGTAAGGTGAAGCTAAAGGAAAAGCCCCCCAACTCAGCGGCAAGCATGGCCACCGAGCAGCTCGAATCCCCCAAGTGATTGTGGAGATGCTGGATTTTTTGCCGCCGAATTTCGTGGGCGAGGATGCCAGCTTCTAGAAAGTAAAAGAGCTGGTAAAGAAAGCCCCGCACCCCCGCCTGACTGGTCTGCCAGGCGAGAGCTAACCCCTTGAGATAGCGTCCAGGCGATCGCAACAACAGACCCAAATGAGCCCCCAAGAGCTTCCCTGGGGTCGGCGGCAGAATATAAAAGGTGCGCTTGTGCTCCTCACGCTGCTCAACCCCGACCAAATGCTCGGGGTTGGGGGCACGAACCCCGAAGGTGAACACTGCCACATCGCGATCGCGCAGGGCAAAGATCTCACGCTGAATAAAGGTATCCGTGGCACGGGGATAGGTTCCGGTTAAGTAGGCAATGCGCATTGTTGATCTTAAAGAGAGTGGGGCTCGGTAAACTTAGGGGCAATTTATGCACAAAAGGGAATGAGACTCAATCCCCCTCAATCCCCCTTGGTAAGGGGGACGGGCTTGTTTCCCCCCTTACCAAGGGGGGCAGGGGGGAAAAAGATTGAATGGGTCTTGCAGCATTCCATGATTCCTGAAGATGACTCGCACTTACACCTGGAGCAAATCTTGGTCAGAACAACTGCGATCGAGGGCCTCGGCCAACGCGTAGCGAGGCTGCCAACCGAGTGTTTGTTTAACCTGTTCATTGCTGTAGCGCAGGGGCTTAAAGCGGGCATGGAGTTTGGCGGGAACCAGAATGCCGGGGAGTTTCACCCTGCCGCGCAGGAGGGTCTGATTGAGCCACCAGGCGAGGCCGGCTAGACGCCGCATCAGCGGCCAAGCAATATATTTAAGATTCGGGGTTGGGGTTAGATGCTGGAGGGTACGGATATATTCGCCCTGTGTAGGTAAATCATCATCCACCACGTTGAGGGTCTGGCCAATCGCCGCTTCTGACTCCGCAGCTAAAACTGTCACCTCAGCACAGTTCTCCACATAGGTCAGGGGCAGGGGGGCGCGATCGCCAATCCGCAAGAAGATGCCGCCCATTTGTGCCCCCAAAAGCGCATGCCAGAGGTTCTCGCGCCCGTAAACCATGCCCGGTCGCAACACCGTTACCTGACCCTTGTTCAGCTCGCCATAACGATGAAACTGCTCTTCTTGCAGCAGCTTAGCTTGAGTGTAGCCATCTCGCTCAGTCGGTTTAACTACTAGCTTTGAGCGCTCGTCCAGGAGCGAATCTTCCGGCTTACGCAGATATTCATACACCGAAAAGGAACTAATCCCCACCAAGCGATTGACCTGAGCTTCGCTCATCGCCGTGAGCAGCTGGGTGGTTGTTTCGGTGGTGTCGCGGATTTGCATTTCCGCATCTCCCCCGAGGAGGGCGACTAAATGAATCACGGCATCCACATCCTGGAGGGCTCGGGTCAGTCCTGCGGCTTGCAACAGATCCAGCCGTACCTGCTCAACCTGAGGATGGGCCGACCAACTCAACTGACTCACATCGCTGCTGGGACGCACCAGCGCTTTAACTTGATGCCCCCGTCGCAGGGCGGCGGCAACGACGTAGCGGCCAATATAACCCGATGCTCCCGTTATCAACAGTTTCATAGTTGGTTGTCCTCAAGCCTCGCTAAGCTGCGGATAAAGCATTATTGATCTCCACCAGTCGACTGTCCGCCGATCGTCCATGGTTTAACGTCTTTCTAAGCTTGTTCTGATTTTTAATTTCCTGCCAATTCTCTCTAAAACCCTGGCTCAAATGGTTCACAGGTTGTTGTCAACTGATACGCTGCACCGGTCTGCCAGGCATTTTGAATCGCCAGGACAATTTCATTGACATGCAGGCAATAGTCAGCGGTCAACTTCGGCGTCCCGCCAGATTTGATCGCCTGGGCTAGATCCGCTACCCCTCGACAAAAATCCATTTGTTGAGAGCCCTTGTAGCCGATCTTGCCGCCGGGTTTACGAATGAAGGGGTACTTTTGGCGCAGGGGGCTGATAAAGGTTTTGCGACGGATACGCATGCGTTTTTTGATGTAAACGGGTGAGCCGTAGTACCAGCAGTCTTCGGTGTAGAGCAGGCCTTTTTCGCCCACAATCGTCAGTTTGTGGTCATGGGGGGCAACGATGCCGCAGGTGAGCCGGGCCACCATCCCTGAGGCAAATTTAATACAGGCGACCGAGAAATCAGGGGCGGTTTTCTCTAGGGGAAGCGCCGTTTGTTTATCTGGGATCAGGCAGTCGGAAAAAGCGGTTAGGCTGACCGCCGGGCCAAAGAAGGCCACCAACCAGGTGACGTAATAACCCGCATGTTCTAGGGTACAGCCCACCTCAAACTCGTCTTTGTAGGGCCAGGGCACACCAGACTCGCTGAGCCATTGGTCGTAGGCCATCTGATGCACCATGCCATCGTCCATTTCGGCATAGACCAGATAGGCCGCGCCGATCGCCTTTTCTCGCAGTGCTTGCCAGACCGTCTGAGCGGTTTCACTGAGCACGTTACAGGGGGCGGAGGCAATCAAGAGTCCCTTGTCCTTGGCCAGGGCCACCAGTTCTTTGGCTTGGTCAATGTCAGTCGAAATGGGCTTCTCGGAATAGACGTGTTTCCCGACTTCGAGGCAGGCTTTGGAGACTTCGTAATGGCTACCGGGATTGGTGAGATTGAGCACCAGCTCAACCCGGGAATCGGCCAGGAGTTCCGCAAGGCTGTTGTAAATGGGCACACCATGAAAGTCTGAAAAGCGCTGGGCTCGCTCCGGCAGGCGATCCATCGCGCCCAGAAGCTTTAATTCTGGGTGGAGCGCCAGGGTTTTAACGTAATAGTCGGCCACAAAGCCACAGCCGACGATCGCCAGATTCATCATCACTTGTATTCAATTAAGGTTGCGGTTTTGCCCTGCCAACGCCCCAGCCAATATTGGGCTTGACCCACCATCTGGGGCAGCTTAGAGAGCACAGTGTAAAAGGCATATAGTCGAGCGTGGGCGGGGCGATCGCCCCAGCCCTGCTGTCGATAGTGATAAATTCGCCAGCCCAGATAGCCATAGCCCAGGAGCAAGATCAGGCTGAGTCCCCAGGTGGGCCAGGCTGCGCCTAGGCTGATCAGGGGCACAATCAGCCCCCAAAGCCAGCCACTCGTATGTTGTTTTTGCATGTAGCCTGTCTTCTTGCCATATAGAGCATAGCCCTCCGCTACAGCCCAGCCGCCCCGCACCGATCGCTGCCAATATTGCCCCCAGCGGGTCATCGCGGCATCATGGAGCGTCATGTCGATGCCGATACGAAAGACGCGCCAGCCCTGAGCCCGCATGCGGATACACATCTCGGGTTCTTCGCCACAGATCAGGCGGGGGTTGTAGCCCTCAACGGCCTTGAGCGCCGCCACCCGGATTAGGGCATCGCCACCGCAGGCTTCCGCTTCGCCCACTGGCGTGTTCCATTCCATCTCGGCTAGGCGGTTGTAGGGGGTAGCATCGGGAAAGCGTTCGCGGCGGCGGCCACAGACCACAGCAATGTTGTCGTCTTCGCTGAATTTGGCCAGCGCGGTCTCTAGCCAATCGGGTAAAAGTTCACAGTCTCCATCCAGAAATTGAATAAACTCTAGCTCTGGATGCTGCGCCACCAGATATTGCCAGCCCGTGTTGCGGCTGCGGGCGGCGGTGAAGGGAATCGAGAGGTCAAGGCTCAGCACCGTGACCTGGCGACGCTCGGCCTCGGCCACGCTATCGTCGGTGGAGCCAGAATCCACATAGACAATCGGGGTTGCAGGCGGCAGGCGATCGCGCAAGGTGCTCAAGCAGCGCACTAAGCGATCGCCCTCGTTGCGGCCAATCGTGACAATACCAACAGAAGTCATAACGGTAGAGTTTATTACGGATTCAGCTTAACCCCACCGCTACTGTACGCTGGTTTGCGGGGATGTCAACTCATCAGTCGAACACTGTCTTCAAGCCGGGGCGCTCCGGCTCAGGAGCGATCGCCAAATCAACCTCCAAAATTGACCCCCAATGACCCAGAAACGGGACGGATCGACCATTCTCCTGACAAATTTTTTTCGAGTATGCTGATATTGCTCTCTCCGTAACCGTAAACACCCTACGGCTCACACCATGTTTATGCCCCACTGCCAGCGCCCATTGCTCACTGCCCCAAGCAATCGCCCCACCGCGCCATTCGGTAGACGGTCTCTGACTGCTCTTTGTCTCTCCGGTAGTCTCCTGGGACTCGCCCCCATTCTGGCCATGACGCCGCCGGCGATCGCCCAAATCACCCAGGCCACAATCACCGAAATCGTCGATGGTGATGAGGTCTTTATTGAGCCCGCCGGAATGGAGCGGTCTGAGGCCGCAGCGCTAGCCCCAGCGGACGTTGATGCCGTGGCCGCCTTCCAAGAAACGATTCGCACCGATGATGCTCGTGCCGCCCTCTTGTTTGATAACGGCGCGGCCGGCCGCCTCGGCCCCGAGTCCCGCGTCACGGTCGGGCAATGCATTGAACTCCAAGCCGGAATGCTGCTTGCGGCTGGCCCCGCCAATGGCTGCACCGCCACCTTTGCCGTGGGTGTGCAGGGAACGATCTACACCATTAGCGTGGATGAAACGGGTGCCCAGACAGTCCAAGTGCTGGAGGGCGAAGTGCAGGTCTCGCTCAAGGACGCAGCAGAGCGTGACGCCGTCGGCAACTCAGAATCGGAGGCATCAAACCCGTTCTCCCTTCCACAGCCTGAGATCGTAAAACCCAAACAAATTGCTCAAACGCTTGAAATTTCGGAAGAATCCGCGACATCTACAGCCAGCGAAGCTCAGCCAAGCCCTGAACCAGACTCGAACACCCAAACCATCCAAGCCGGGGAGCAACTCGCCATTTCCGCCGAGGGCGAGTTTGGCGCAAAAGGATTTATCTCCGCCGATGATATGTTGTTAATCTTGGCTGGCGTATTGTTTGCTGATTTTGAAGCGTCTTTGCCGGGTATGGCAGAGCTGCAAGCCACCTTAGAAGATCTCTACCCCGATCTTGATCTGCCGCGTCTGCCCGGTTTTGATCTGCCGTTGCCGGTGCGGCCTTCGATTCCTCGTCCGTTTTAAGGCTCCGGGAGCAAGGTTAAAAGCGAAGCTATCGCCTTCCTCAAAGCACTAAAGTCTCGATGTCAAACCCGGTTGTCAGGGGACCCGCCCCCCGACACCGCCCGCTGAGGGGGAGATTGCCCCCTCAGACTCCAGCAATACCGGAGCCAGTATTTTTGATTCTGCTGAGTTTCAGCGTCTTGCGCAATGTCTGCATATCCAGAACTCAGGTTAAAAAAGGGGTTTATCCCAATCTGTCATGACAGGGCGTCACCCCCAAAGATGAAAACCCCCTTACTCAAGGGGGTCGGCGTAGCCGGGGGGATCTCGCTAGCAGGGTGGACAAATCCCGTCAAGACCGCTCATTTTGCACCTCTTTTTGTTAGGGCAGTTGATCGCGCTCTGTCGGTTCATTCAACCCGCCTAAGTCCGGCCCGATCGGCACAATGCCCCCCGGATTAATCGGAAACAGCGTCTGGTAATAATCCTGGCGAACCTGTTCAAGATCGCAAGTCTCGGCTATCCCCGGATGTTGGTAGAGATCACGCAGATACCCCGAGAGGTGAGAATAGTCCGCAATGCGGCGGCGATCGCAGCGAAACAAGCCGTGATAGACCGCATCAAAGCGAATCAGGGTTGTAAACAGGCGCACATCGGCCAGGGTGAGCTGGGAGGGCTGACCACAGAGATAGCGTCGGCTGGCGAGGTGGGCATCGAGTTTGTCAAGGGTGGCAAACAGGGCAGTTACGGCGGCATCGTAGGCCACTTGGCTCTGGGCAAAACCACACCGATAGACGCCATTGTTCACTGTGGTGTAAATCTCGGCATTCCACTGCTCAATCTCCGGCCGCAGGGCCTCTGGATCGAGATCTCGCTCAGGATGCTGGGCAAATGCATTGAAGGCGCTGTTGAGAATTTTAATAATCTCAGCGCTCTCGTTGTTGACGATCGCCCCGGTCTCCGTATCCCAAAGTACCGGCACGGTGCTCCGGCCGCGATAACTCGGGTGGGCTTGGCGATAAAACTGGGCCAGCGTGGTGCAACCGGCATGGGGCGGTACAAAGGCCCAGCCCCCCGCTGCGACGGAAGCCCGCAGTACCACCACATCAATTGCCGACTCTAACCCCTTGAGCGATCGCACCACCAAGGTGCGCTGAGCCCAAGGGCAACTCAGACCTACATAGAGCCGATAGCGACCTGATGCTGCCGGATATTGCGCCGTTCCTACCGCATCCCGGAAGCCGCTTTGGGGTCGCGCGTAGGTTCCATCGTCACGGCTGGGCGCGAGCTGACTCATCATGATTTGCCAAAGGGTCTGCCAAACCCATTGGCCCGTTTGAATGATCGGTTGGGCAGGTAAGGCGAGGAGCACCATGGTTGGGAGGGCGTTATAGACTGTATCGGTTTGCTGCAGGGCGTCGCCGCAGCGGGAAACCCTCCGCTATGATAAGTCCTGGAATACGTTCTCTTTAGAGTACACCCAGAAAAAAATAAACCTGTCAATGATGTTCACCAGTGGCAGGCATCCCGCCTGCGCTACGGATAGCACAGGCGATCAACCGTAGCGCAGGCGGTCACTGAGCGGAGTCGAAGTGCGTCCCACCTGCCTCGGATCATTTTTTTGAGAAATACTCTAACCTTGTAACCCCCTATTGTCTGCTCTCCCGGAGGCTCAAATTCTTATGCTCACGGATCTCCAGAAACGCAAGCTCATGAAGCTCTTTAGTATTTACGATGCCGATTGTGACGGTGCGCTCGAACAAAAGGACTTTGATGCTGTGGCGCAGGAGCTCACACAGACCGCTGGCTGGAGTACACGATCGCCCAAATGCCTCACCCTCACGGGCCAATTCTCCCAAGAGTGGAAATGTCTCCTGAGCAGTGCCGATGCCAATCGAGACCGGCAGATTTCCATTGAGGAATGGTTTAGCTACTATGATGACCTACTGGGTGATCAGCAGAAATATAAGGAACGTTCGGAGTTGCTCCAGGGGCAAATTTTTGATGTTTTTGATACCAATGGGGATGGAGAACTTTGCGCCACAGAATGGGCGAAATTCCTGAGCATTTGCAACATTTCACCGATCTATGTCAGCGTTTTATTTCCGAAGTTGGACACCGACCAGGATGGTGTGATCAAGAAGTCTGACTTCCTGGCCTTGATGCATGACTTTTTTTATAGCGACGATCCCAATGCCCCAGGGAATTTGGTGTTTGGGCCCTACTAAGCCCAGGCTAGCTTGATACTGTCGGTTGGGTTGCACGGAGCAGATGCTGTTGGCGAAATTTATATTGCGTAACATCAGTGGCAGGCGGGACGCCTGCGCTACGGTTCTTTCCTTCAAAAAATCCCGTAGCGCGGGCATCTTGCCCGCCTCGGTCTCCCGAGAAAATCACAGTAGAATCGGTGTTTTGTTCGTTAAGTTATATTTCGCTAACAGTATCCACGGAGCAAAACCCAACACAACCCTTGCTGCTGTTGGGTTATCTCCTTCGGAAACACTGTTTATTTTTCAATTCAGAATATAAGGAAGTTTGTCCATGCCCGAACACCAGTTACGGATTGGTTGGCTCTATCCGACGTTGATGAGTACCTACGGCGATCGCGGTAATGTGATCTGCCTAGAGCGCCGTGCCCAGCAACGGGGCATCGGTGTTGAGATTGTCCCCCTGGCCCAAGACACAGACGCCGCCACCTTTGCCACAGTGGATTTGGTCGTCGGGGGTGGGGCCCAAGATCGTCAACAGGAAATTGTCATGCGGGACTTGCAGGGGGCCAAGGCCGAGACCTTGCGATCGCAACTGGAGGCGGGCGTTCCCGGGGTCTTTACCTGTGGCTCACCCCAACTGCTGGGGCATTACTACGAGCCGGGTGAAGGGCAACGCATTGAGGGTCTCGGCTTATTGGATCTGGTGACAAAGCATCCGGGACTCAATGTGCCCCGCTGCATTGGCAATGTGGTCTTTGAGCTGACGGCAACTCCCCTCGTCGATGACCTGAAAACCTTGTTGCCCGAAGGCGTACCACCGATCGCCATCGGCTTTGAGAACCATGGGGGGCGCACCTATCTGGGCCAGGTGCAACCCTTGGGCAAGGTGATCAAGGGCTATGGCAATAATGGCGAAGATGGCTGGGAAGGCGCGTTTCATCGCCATGCGATCGCCACCTATTCCCATGGGCCCCTGCTGCCCAAAAATCCTTTCTTGGCCGATTGGCTGCTGCAAACCGCCCTACGTCACCAGTCCCAAACGGAAATTGCCCTAGCCCCCCTAGACGATCAACTGGCAAGCCAAGCCCGCAGCGCCCTGCTCCAACGCCTCGACCTCAATCACTTGGCCCAGAAATCGTAAACTAGAGGTTAAGAGTACACTTCAGAAAGAATGAGCCAAGGCAGGCGGGACGCCTGCGCTACGGTTAATCTTTTTCTGTTTCTGTATCCGTAGCGCGGGCATCTTGCCCGCCACTACTGGATCAGTAACTGTTGTACTCTAAGGCAACATTGGCGCAACCGCAGGGCAAGGGTCATGACGGGACAAGGCAGCGAAAAAAGTACAGCCAGCAGTTTAATTTTGCTGCTGCCCTTTGCCGTGGGCGTGGTGGTGCTCTACAGTGCTTGGCGCTGGTTCCTCGGGACAGCGGTCCTCCTGTTGCTGGTGCAAATTTGGCAGCGCTACCAATGGCAACGCCTGAGCGATCGCCTCGTCCCCATTTTTAACCGTCTGCTCAAAGCAAACCAAGGCTGTCTCACAGCGGTGGATCTGGCCCTAGCGGCGGATCTACGCGTGGATGTTGCCCAGCGGTTTCTAGCCCAACAGGCGGCCTATTACGGCGGTCAGACCAAGGTTCATCCGGCTCAGGGCAAAGTGTATTATTTCTTGACCGCCAGTGCGCTCGATAGCATCTTTGCCGCCGATGACTTGGCCAGCCCTGCGGAGACTCGCACCGAGATCATTGACGCGGAGGCGCTCGATGACGCTGAGATGGCTCGCCTGCCCCAATTTACCCAAGTAGCGGCCCCCCGCACCCCGGCCCTATTGCAGACTGAACTGGCCAAGCGACTCTCGGTGCATCCAGGTACAATTACCAAGCGCAAGAAAGACCCCAGCTTTCCTGAATGGAGTTGCAAGAAAGATCCGGAAGGCATTGCCTGGCGCTATGCGCCGAAGCAGAAACGGTTTGTGCCCTTGGATTTATCGCCGTCTTGAATCATGGAAACCATCCTGAATTCCCCTAAACCCTGTAGGGGAGGGTTTGAAACCCTCCCTTACCCAGTACGCCAGAATAGACGGGGTTTAATCGAGTTCGTTCTGATTCTGTAACCCCTCTCCCCCATGCCCTCGATCGCCCGCCGTAATTTATTTGAAGATCTGCCCCGCTTTTTGGTTGCCCAAGCGGGGATCATGTTTGCTGTGAGTTTGGTGACGATTCAAACGGGTATTCTGGCCGGGTTTACCCGCTCCACTAGCCGTTTGATTGATCAATCTAGTGCTGACCTCTGGTTGGCCTCCGATGAAGTGATCCATCTCGAGCGGACGCTGCCCCTGACCTTTGAGACGCTCCAGCAGGTGGAGGCGATCGCGGGCGTGGCCAAAGCCGAGCCTCTGATGCGCGGCTCGGCCCGCTGGCAAGTGGAGGGGGGTGATCTGACCATTGTGCGGGTGTTTGGTTTTGACCCTGCTGGCGAGCTGTTTCAGCCCGGCAATCTGGTCGCGGGGGAGCAAGCAGCCCTCAAAGCCCCCCATACGATTTTGGTGGATGAGAGCAAGCTGCGCTCGCTCAACGTCTCCGGCGTCGGCGATCGCATTCGCTTAGCCAATCAGCCCACCCAAATCGTCGGCATTACCAGCAACACCCAATCCCTGGCATCGAGCATCTATATTTTTGCCTCTCTTGCCAACACCAATCTTTACGCCAATGCCGGGGTCTCCTCATCCCTCAACTGTACCCTGGACGAGGGCAGTGTAGACTGCACTGCCAACTCCCAAACCGAATTGATCAATCCTGACCCTCAGGCGGTTGAACCCCTTAACCTGGCCTCGCCCCTCGCTTTTGTACTGATCAAAGCGGAGGCTAATGTGGATCTCGATAACCTAGCGGCCCGCCTGAATGAACAAATTCCCGGCACGGTGACGTTTACCACTGCCGCCTTCTCGGCAGAAGTCCGGCGCTATTGGCAAAACAGCACTGGGGTTGGCTTTATCCTGGGGCTCGGGGCAACCGTAGGTGTGGTAGTGGGGATGGTGATTGTGGGACAGATTCTCTATGCCTCGGTCTCCGACCATATCAAGGAATTCGGTACACTCAAGGCCATGGGCGCTAGCGATCGCTTTCTCTACAGCATCATCCTAGAGCAGTCGGTCTGGATGGCGATTCTGGGCTATATTCCAGGGATGCTCATCTGTTGGGGCGTGGCCCATTGGGCACTGACCACTCAGGGCATCTTGATTTTAATTACTCCCTGGACGGCGATCGGCGTCTTCGGCGTGGCGGTGGGCATGTGTATGGGGTCAGCGGTGTTCGCCATTCAAAAAGTGATGCGGGTTGATCCGGCGATCGTGTTTAAGGCCTAACAAATCCCCCACGGCGAGCCTGGGGGATCAAGATCTGAGACGATAACGGATGAAGGTTCTAACTCATCCCCAGATAATTCGCTTCCGCTTCCAGCTGACGTAACAGGTCATCATTGCCCGCCACACGCGCCGCTTCAATCCGGCGCTGGAGGCTCCGACGCAGACTGTTACGGTGGTTCGCAGCAGCGTTCTTTACAAGGTCTTTCCGGTTTTGGTTCAACATAAGCAGCAGTTCAACAAGAATTAAAGCTTTTACATCTGTATCTAATTTAACATTTTAGATGATTAATTGTATATCTTGTTACAAAATGCTAATCCTGCATCCGATCAATGGACAAAATGCACCCGATCACCCTCCTCACGGATTTTGGCCACCAAGATGCCTATGTGGGCATCCTCAAGGGCGTGATCGCCCAGATTGCCCCCCACAGCCAGCTCATCGATCTCACCCACCAGATCCCCCCCCAGGATCTCTGGGCCGCCCAGTTTAATCTGCGGAATGCTTATCCTTATTTCCCGCCCCAGACGGTGCATCTCGTGGTGGTTGATCCGGGCGTGGGAACCCAGCGGCACGGCATTGCGGTGCAGACCCATCGGGGATATTTTGTAGCACCGGATAACGGTGTCCTCACCCCCGTTCTGCAACAGGAGAGGGTTGTGGGAGCGATCGCCCTCGATCGCCCCCAATATTGGCGTAATCCCCAGCCCAGTTCCACCTTCCATGGCCGCGATATCTTTGCGACGATCGCCGCCCATCTGGCCACTGGGCAAGCCCTCACCACCCTGGGCAGGGCGCTTGATCCCACCGGACTTGTGCAACTACCGATTCCTGCCACACAACAAACAGCCCAGCAAATTACGGGCGTGGTGCAATATATTGACCATTTTGGTAACTGTATTACCAATATTCCCGGTGAACAGGTGGCCAACCTAACTTGGGCGGTTGAGCTGGGGGGGCAGGATATGGTGGGCGTCAAGACCTATGGCGATCGCCCCCCCGGTTCGCTCATCGCCCTCATTGGCAGCCATGGCTGGATCGAAATTGCCGTCAACCAAGGTAATGCCCAAGACCACTTACAATGGCAGGTCGGCACAGTTGTATGGGTTAAACTGAATCCTTAAACTCTCACGATGCTCGCCGGGGTCGGAAATTCAAGAAGGGACTGAGCAGCAGCAGCCCCGGAAACAGGAAAAACACAAAGAAATACATCGTCAATCGCTCAATCGAGCTAGCGCTGTACCAGCGCCAATTGAGGTAAAGGTACAACAGGCCCGGCAAGACCACCAGATAGAGACCACTCAACACCAAGTAGAGCAGGGCGAGGAGGATAGAACCATTGAGACTTTGCAGCGTCTCCGGGCTCAAGGTATCTAGGCTAAAGCTGTCTAAATTGAAGGGCATTAGAGCATTCGGCGCACATCGCCCTCAATTGTATAGCAATCTGCATTGCCAGGATGGGGATGTGAGGTTGAGCCAAGGCAGGCGAGACGCCTACCCTACGGCAATTGAGAGCAACAAAACTATAGCTAGTGCTTTGTCAAGAGTGAAATGAGGGGTTGTTGCAAGATTGAATTGAATCATGAAACCCAGTATCAGCATTGGTTGTGTTGGGTTTCGCGACCCTCAACACCAACCTACAATTTAA
>JBCDEB010000138.1:0-19443 GCA_039180005.1 Cyanobacteria bacterium P01_G01_bin.54
TAGAGGGCGAGATGATGAGTGAGTTGGGGGTAGGGATGGATTTGAGAGGGAGTCATCGCGCAGTGCTTGAACTTTGACAGCCCTAACCTCTCAAAACCGCCCCAGACAAGACTCGACAAATACCGACAGTCGGAAAATATCCAATCTAATCTGCCACAATTGGGTGTGCTACTTTTGGAAACGAAACTGTTTTTTTCAAGAGTCTGAGGTCAAACCAATTGGGAGACTTGAACAACGATGGGGATTGTGCTGAGTGCAGCAAGTCGCAAAATATTGACCGATGCTCAAGCCCGTCAACGCAACTATGACGGCGAGGTTTGGAAAAATCTTGATCTAGCTGAGGCGGCAGGTGTCAGCGAAAAAACAGTCGAACGCTGCCTTAAGGGTAAGAACATTAGCGAGAAGACAATCGCGGCGATCGCTCAAGCGCTGGGGGTTGGTGACCTCATCCCTGAACTCAACCCAAATACATCTCTCACAACCGATACCCCAAACCCAATACCCACTAACCTCTTTCGCTATCGCCGTGCTGTGCCAAAGTTTGTCGGGCGCGATGTGGCGATGCAGGAGTTAAGCGAACTGTTACAAAAAAACGAGACAGTTGCTATTGCTGCGGCCGTATTTGGAATGGGCGGACTAGGCAAAACGGAATTGGCTTGGCAATGGGCATACCAGCAGTATGAAGCGGAGGCGTTTCCAGGCGGTGTCGTGTGGTTGGATATGGCAGCAGGGAATCCAGGGGAGCAGTTGACGTTATTTTGTCAGACAGAATTTGAGGTGGAATTGCCAGAATTACCCACCCTTGAAGAACGAGTTGCCCACTGTTGGCAGCATTGGGCACAGTGGCGTCACGGTGCAGTCCTGGTGGTTTTGGATGATTTAGCTCGTGACCGTGATGGGGCGAAGCTCAAGATGTTGCAACCAGGGAGCGATAAGTTTCGAGTGGTCTGGACAACACGGGAACAATGGACAGGAATAAGGCATTATCCGCTCAATAAGCTCTCGAAGTCAGCAGCACGGGAGTTATTAGCGAGCTACATCGATAAAGCACGGCTGGATGCGGAGCCGGAAGCGCTGGAGGATTTGTTAGTTTGGTTCGACGGGTTGCCGTTGGGTTTGGAATTAGCGGCACGTTATCTGGCAATGGATAAGTTTTTGCCAATTGCAGATTATGTTGCAGAGTTGAGCCTAACCCATGAATCTCTTACTAATAAGCCTGACGAGATGGACTATCCCCACGGAGTTGAGGCAGCTTTAGTATTGAGCTGGGGGCGTTTGAAATCAGAAGCGGCGCAGCATCTAGCACTGCGATTGGGGCTATATGGGACAGCTCCAATTCCACTTACAGAAGAAGAACAAAAGAAATGGAGGGATTCGTTTCGGCAGTTAGTGAATTTAAGTTTGGTGGAACGGGAGGTAGCAACTCAAGTGCGTTTGCATCCGTTGGTTCGACAGTTTGTACAGAAGCGGCTAGTTGTAGAGTTAACTTCGGAAGATGCAGATGCTTTGCGGCGGGAAGTGGCAGGCGGAATCGTGGCACAAGGTAAGCAAATTCCCTATCCAATTACAAAGGCCCAAGTGCAAAAGTTTGCACCCTGGATTCCCCATCTGGAGGAAGTCACAGGAACATTGTTACCCTGGTTGTCGGATGAGGATGTTATTGCTCCGTTATCAGCATTGGATGAATATTATGATGGACAGGGCCTTTATAAAATGGCTGAACCCTGGTCAATTCAATGTGTAGCGGTGGCACAGGAACGTTTGGGCAACCAACATCCAGATACGGCAGAGGCGATTAGCAATTTGGCAGGACTGTACAGATCTCAGGGGAGATATACAGAAGCAGAACCGCTCCATCTCAAAGCTCTGAATATCGCTCGCCAGAGTTTACCTCCTAACCATCCCGATTTGGCAATCAATCTTAATAACCTAGCACTATTATACCAGCTTCAGAAGAGGTATTCAGAAGCAGAAACCCTCTTCCTTGAAGCCTTAGAGATCGATCGCCAAAGCTTACCGCCCACCCATCTTAATCTAGCGACCCACCTTAACAACCTAGCGGGGTTGTACGACACCCAAGGGAAGTATACAGAAGCAGAAACCCGATACCAAAAAGTTTTGGATATCGTTCGTGCTAGCCTGCCGCCTGACCATCCTAGCTTGGCAACTAGCCTTAACAACTTGGCGAATTCACGTAGTTCACAGGAAAAATTCAATCAAGCATTGCTGCTACATAAAGAAGCGGTTGAGGTTGGACATAAGGGATTAGATGATGAACATCCTACCCTTGCCTTGTTTGAAATTAACCTCGCTTGCTGTTATCAAAACCTGGCCCGCTATTCCGACGCAGAACCATTAATGCTCAAAGCTATGCAAGTACTTTTCAACAGTCTAGGAGAAGATCACCCACAAACTCAAAAACAATGGAATCGTTGTCTCGACTTCTACCGCACCGCTCTCGCCGCTGGACTCCCCGACACCCGCCTCAACCAACACCCCCTCGGCGATCTAATCCGCTCCCAGCTCTAGCCCCATCCCACCCCTGAATTCATGAAACTCCCCAACGGAGATCGTGCCCAACTCGGTAACAAAATTGATGATTACTGTCTCAACCCCAATCATCGTAAAGGTCAACATAAAGCCAGGCTCTTTGCCGCTCGTTTGGGCATTACCCGTGACAACGCCGAAATCTTGAAAGCTGCCATTTACAACGCTGCAATTTCTGAAGAAGCTACCTTACGCAAGACCAACGAATATGGCCAATATTACAACCTCAAATTCCGACTGCAAACCGAGATCGGCTCCTCCCTCATTCTCACTAGCTGGATCATCCGTACAGATGAAGACTTTCCCCGCTTAACCAACTGCTACCCAATTAATCAATAAAACCATGCGCAAACCCCAAGATCTTGATCTCGTCGCCCTCACCGAAGATCGCCCAACCACCCACTTTGAAACCGGCCAACCGATCCACTTGCACAAAGGTCAAGTGGGAACCGTGGTCATGGAATACGGCAATGAAGCCATTGAAGTCGAATTTGCCAACAACGATGGTACAACCTTTGCCATGGAAACCCTCAGCCTTGATGCGGTGATGCTCCTTCATTATGAACTGCTGAAAACTGCATGAGCCGCCGGATTTCTCGACTCTTGTCTGCTACCTCGATCGCGCTCGCCAACGTGCCCAAACTGAAGGAACAATTTCCCTCAGTGAAGTTCGTCGTCGCCTTGCAACGATGGACAGTTGAAAAATGCCGTTATGCTTACGACAACTCCGATTCACCCAACTCCAAACGAATAATGTGTCGCAGAATACCCATGATCTTACCCAATTGTTCGATGTAATATTCCTTGATATCGATGTAAAGTGTTGTGCCTTCTAGCTTCAGGAATTTCCAGATACTCCCGGTGGTGACAATGCCGTAAACTTGATTGATCGGGCTCCCATGTTGCGCGTTGAATAGTCCGGCGGCGATCATTTCAGCCGCACATTGGGCGAGTCCGGATTTAATATTGTCATTTTTTGCCTCGACAACCGCAATAACCGGAGAACTCACATAAAGCTGTTCTTCCGAGAGGGAAATAAGATAATCACAAACACCGTTTAACCCTTTTGCTTTATCCACATTGAATTCCACACCAGAGAATAGGCTGATTCGGCGATTCAAGACCTTTCTCAGTTCGATGAGAATCGGAGTGACAATCATTTCAGAGCGAGCTTTTTCTGTATGAATTGCCAGCGCTAGAGGGATATTTTCCCCGAGGGTTTCATCCAGATAATCGCTGATTTTTTCTTCCTGAATATCAGGGAAAATATTAATTTTCTCCTCAATAACGACCTGGAATTTCTCTTTTAGCGCAATGAGGGTGAAATCGCTGTATGCCATGATTTGGATATCTCACTATTAGAGTAATCTCCATCAGCTAATGGTAGGGTGGGCAAATATTGATAAATCACATCTTGATTTCGAGACCTCTGATTTTGCCCACCTTACGATTGCTCTATTATCTGGCAAGGAACAACTGTAGCGCAGCCGTCTGGGCTACCAGCGATATCCAAAGAACAGCTCACTTCACCTCAAACAACACCCCTTTACTCTCCTGCGCAAGACGATTCACGGCACAGAGGGCATAGTAGCTGGGGGGGAGGGTGGCATTTTGGGTTTGGCCGGGGAGCACCCGCTCCAGCACCCAGCCGCTGCCCGCGCCGCGATAGAGGGACCATGACCGGACGTCTTCCGGTTGAGGCGACTGCCAGGCCACGGTGCGATCGCGGATCTCCAGATTCACTGGCTGGGCTGGCGGTTCTCCCGCCTTCCCAGCCAGAATCGGCACAAGAGCCGGTTGTGCATAGAGCTGCTTAAACGTGGTATTAATATTCGCCGTATTGCCCAGCAAGGGCTTGACGTTGTAGAAAATATTGCCCAAAGATTCCTGCTGGGCCAGCTGCCGTGAGACCTGCACTTGGGCGGCAAATTCACTGTTGGGCCAGCCCACCGTGCCCACCTTGACGAGATTGTTACCGACGTAAATATGCGTCTGCTTAGGATTGTTCTCGATCCACCATTTGAGCAAGGTGGTGTAGCTCTGTTTGGTTTGGGCGATCGGCCAATAGAGCTGGGGTGCAATGTAATCCACCCAGCCCTGAACCAGCCAATGCTTCGGGTCGGCGTAGAGTTGGGCATATTGATCCAGGCCGGTGATGCCTGGGGGCTGACCGGGTCGATAGATGCCAAAGGGACTAATGCCAAACTTGAGCTGGGGCTTCGCTGCGCGAAGACCCTTAGCCAAGCGCTCGATCATTTTATTAACATTGTCCCGTCGCCAGTCGGCACGACTGAGCTTACCGCCGCCGTTGCGGTAGCGATCGTAGGTGAGCTTGTCGGGAAAGTCCACCCCCGAGATGGGGTAGGGGTAAAAATAATCATCCAGGTGAATGCCGTCCACATCGTAGCGCTGGGCCACATCCAGAATCACCGCATAGGTGCGATCTTGCACCGCCGTGAGACCGGGGTCCATCCAGCGTTGTTTGCCGTAGACATAAACAGTCTTGGGGTCGGTGACATCAATGTGGGGCGCAACGGTCGGTGAGGTTTGGGAGGGGGTTTTGGCCCGGTAGGGGTTGAACCAGGCATGGACTTCGATCGCCCGTTTATGGGCCTCATCGATCACATATTCGAGCGGGTCATAGAAGGGGCTGGGGGCTTGGCCCTGCCGCCCCGTCAGCCAGGCACTCCAGGGTTCGAGTTCTGAGGCATAGAGGGCATCGCCCTCGGGTCGCACCTGAAAGATCACGGCGTTAAAGCCCAGGTCTTGGAGGCGATCGAGAATCGTGCGAATTTCCTGCTGCTGCTGGGCCGTGGGCAAACCTTGGCGCGAGGGAAAGTTGAGGTTCCAGACCGAGGCGACCCAAGCGCCCCGGAATTCTCGTTGGTGCTGCACCGTCACCGTGGCTTCCCCCGGTTTGGTCGTGGCTTTGACGATGTAGTCGGAGGCGATCGCTGGCACCCGACCCGTGTAGACCAGCGCTTGATAAAAGAGCGCCGCCACCTCGCCTCGGGTCACGGGTTCATTGGCCTTGAGCAGTTTGGGGTCGGGATGATTCACCACGAGGCCCACTTGAGTGGCGGCCTTGACCGCGTTTTGTCCGTATTCAGGAATCGTCGTCCAATCGCTGTAATACTTGGGCAGCAGTAGCCCTGAGCTGTCTACGGTGGGCTTAATTGCATTGATCAGGGCAACGATTACCTGAATCTTGGTGACGTTGAGATTGGGGCGAAAGGCCTGGTTGGGATACCCGGACAAGACGCCCATGCGGTAGGCCCGGGTAATACTTTCGGCGGCCCAATATTTGGGATAGACATCAATGAAGCTGATCGCCTCACGCACCAAGGGCAGGTCAAAGGCCGCCGCCAGTAGGCTGGCAAACTGGGCCCGGTTAAAGGGTTTATCGGGTCGGAAAGTGCGATCAGGAAAGCCCTGAATCAGACCCGTTTGGGCTAGGCCATTAATAAAGGGTTCGGCCCAATGTCCAGCGGTGTCTTTGAATTGCGGTGTTGTGGCGGGTGGTGGGGGCTCAGGAGACGGCGACGGCGTTTCCAGCGCTGTGAGCGTAATTGAGGCGTTATACTCCCCTGGCGCAATGCCCGTGACTTGGGCGGTCAGTACCCCTTGGTCATTTACGGTAACTGGAGTGACGGTAATGGGGGTGGCGATCGGTTCCATACGGCTTGTTGTTGACGGCCCATCTGTAAAGTCTAGTCTGCATTACTCATGACGCTTACCAATAATCTCTGGTAAATGACCTTCAGTACAGCGGCGGGCAAGATGCCCGCGCTACGGACTGTAATTGAGGAAAAACCGTAGCGCAGGTGGTCGCTGAGCGAAGTCGAAGTGCGTCCCGCCTGCCCGATGAATAATCCAAACTAGGGACAGTGTAGCGCCTGAGTTTACCGCAACTCCAGAACCGTCGCAGTTGCAACGAGATTGTTACACGTCTTGTGGCATGGTGCATCACGGTTTCAGACGACTTGTGCTTTGATGAGAGGGGTATCTTAACCAATTTGGGGTCGATATGAATGGACTCTGGTTCATCATTGGTGGACTAGTGCTGGGGTTGGCCGGGTGTGCTTGGCAACATTATCAATTGCGTCGCCGAATTGAGCAGTTGACCCATCTGCTACCGGGGGGCTTTGGCACCGCCTCGGCCCTCAAGCCGATCTATCGGCTCCGACGGGGTTTAGAAGAACTAGCCAGTAGCCAACAGCAGATTGAGGCTCAAAAGGCCTTTTGGCAATCTTTGCTGGAGCTCGCCCCCCTCGGCTACCTTCAGGTGGATCAAGACAATTATTTGCGCTGGTGCAACCCCGCCGCCCGTGAACTGCTGCGCATCGATCGCTGGCAAGTGGGGCAGTCGCGGTTGTTGCTCGAAGTGGTGCGCTCTGATGAGCTGGATCAACTGATTGAGCAGACCCGTCAGTCTCAACAGTCCCAACAGCAAGACTGGGTCTATCGCCTCACCGAGTTCGCCCCCCCGGAGACCCTTTCACCCCCAGCCAACCCTCGCCCGCCCCAGATCTACCAAATTGCCTTGACTTCGAACACGATCGCTTTGCCGGAGCAAGAAGTGGGCGTTTTTTTGCAAGACCGCCAGCCTTTGGTGGCGGCGATCGAAGCCTGCGATCGCACCTTCTCTGACCTGACCCACGAACTCCGCACCCCCCTCACCGCGATCCGCTTGGTGGCAGAAACCCTTGAATTGCGCCTTTCAGGGCCCGAGCAGGGCTGGGTGCGTCAAATGGTTCAAGAGCTCGATCGCCTGATGGGCCTGGTGGAAGACTGCCTAGAACTCAGTCAGTTGAGCCATGATCCTGAGCAGATTTTAAACCGAGAACAACAGCTTCTGCGCCCCCAACTGGAATCGGTGTGGCAGACGCTCCAACCCCTGGCCGCCCCAAAAAATGTGGTTTGGCACTATCAAGAAACCCCCCCAGCGTTATCGGTTTATGGCGATCCTCGCCGTCTCATTCAAGCTTGGTTTAATCTAATCGATAACGCGATCAAACATAGTCCTCAGGGTGCAGAAATTGTTATCAAGGCGACAGAAAATATCGAGCATACCTGTATCAGCATTATCGACTGCGGTCCAGGCTTCCAAGCCACTGAACTCGACTCCGTTTTTGAGCGACTCTACCGGGGCGATCCCTCCAGAGTGCGGCCGGTCGTTCCGCCATCTGAGGCCCAGCCGACTGCACCGGAACAAACCCGCCTTGAGCCAACCCGAAACGGCAGTGGGTTAGGCCTGACCATTACCCAACAAATCATTCACGCCCATGGGGGAGAAATCACAGCCCAAAATCATCCTCAAACCCAAGGTGCATGGCTACAGGTCAAATTACCCAGATTTCATTGATTCTTAACGTTTGTTTGTTATCACAGGACTATTCAGTATTGCTCATTCTGGATCACTCGCTCGCGTCAGCCCTGTATCATCATGGTTTTTATTCCTACTCCTGCTTTGTCCCAGCCCCCCTCCACTACCCAACTCGGCCGTGCTCTGCAACAGCTCACCCAAGAGGTGCTGCGGATGGGAACCCTGGTGGAGCAGTCCTGTCGTTTGGCCCATGAGGCGTTGTTTGTCCCAGATGCGAGCGCGATCGAAGCCCTGAACCGCCTCGAAGTTCGCATTGATGCCTATTACCGCCAAATTGAGCTCGACTGTGCCCGCCTAATGACCTTGCAGCGCCCCGTGGCCAAGGATCTCCGCTTACTGAGTGCCTTTATGCAATTGGTGCGTGATCTCGAACGCATTGGCGACTATGCCCAAGATCTGGCCGAACTCTCTCTCAAGCTCTTGCCCTATCCCAGGCATGCCAGCATGACCGAGATTGCCCAGATGTCCAAGCAAGCTCAGGGGATGCTGGCCACCAGCCTCGTGGCGCTCGCGGATCTCGACCCTAAAGCCGGGCCCACACTCAAGGAAATGGACGATGTGGTGGACGATGCCTATGACCACCTCTATCAAAGGCTCGCCCAAGTGCGGGATCTCAAGGGCTGCGTGGAACCGATTTTGCTGTTGGTGCTGGTGATTCGTCACCTAGAACGGATGGCAGACCATGCTACGAATATTGGCCAGCGGGTCTCCTATATTGTGACGGGACAACGGCATTGAAAAATATGGCATTTTTGACCCCGATTCCGGTCGTTTGGAGCTGCATCGGTTGGACCCGCAGCAACGGTATCAACTCCAGAGCCCCAATGCAGCAGGTCGTTTCTGGATACCCGAGTTAGACCTCTTTGTGGGGGTTTGGCAAGGACAACGGGAAAATCGTCAGGGGGGATGGTTGCGATGGTGGGACGCGGCGGGCAACTTGCTGTTGTGGGGTGTGGAAAAAGCGGAACAGGAGCAACAACGAGCAGAGCAGGAGCATCAACGTGCCCAGCGACTTCTGGCGCAACTGCGGGCTGCCGGGATTGAACCGGATTGATAGGGAGCGTTCTGATTTTTGTGTTTTCCTCGTGTCATGGCTCTGCCGTGACCTGCACAGATCGCGGCTCTGCCGCCTGCGCTCTTGCCAACCTATGAATGACTAGAGCAGAGCCTGGGCTGTTCATTCTGTCACTTTTCAGACCATTCAAACTCATGCACAAACTGTGGCGGGCAAGATGCCCGCGCTACGGGATCTAAAGCCGGACTGACCGTAGCGCAGGCGTCTCGCCTGCCAGCACGGAATCTGCAATTTCTCCGGTAGAAAATCCTGCAAAGTGAACAGCCTAGGCAGAGCCTCTCGGTTCGCATTACCTGGCAGAGCCAGGTAATGCGTAAGAAAACTTTAGCGCTCAAGATTCACCATCACTCTCCTCTGCCTCTAGGTTGACCGTTTGATTGTTCGTTTGCCCGGCAACGCCATAGGTCGGTGCATTGAATGTTTGGTAATTGGAGAGAGATTGGTTAGCCGCTATCAATCGAACAATTTGGTTTAGGTTGGTGTTTTCTCGTCGATATCCTTCTAGCTCCACATCCTTGAGTTTGAGTTCAGCTTGATATTGTGCTTCGATACGCTTCAACTCGGATTTGTATTGAACCTGAAAGTCTTTCTCTATTGCACCTTTATCCGACGTCTGGGGCACATCAACGCTGATCACAAAAGAACCATCGGACTTTTTGTTGATGCCTTGAATGGAGAGTTCGCCATGTTCGCCTGTGACTTGGAGGTTTTGAAACGAAGTCAGGAAGGCGCTCCAATCAATGCCGTTACTAAAAATCAGGTCTACGGTTTCTCTAGATTGCTCCATTAGGCGAGCAAAGTCGCCGGGGGCGAAGGTTTCATTGGGGTTGTGGGGGCGGCGATCGGTGGGTTGTTGTTTTTCTGCGTCCCAACCAAAATAAATGTAATCACACTGAACATCTGTCAAATTTGTTCGATCATTGATTACCCAGTCTAGAATGCAAGCGCCAGTGAGGTTAGCTTCTTGGAGATCAGTTTCTCTAAGGTCAGTCGTCATCAGATTGGCATCACTGAGGTTGGCTCTGCTCAGGTTAGTTCCATTGAGATTGGCTCCACAAAGATTGGCTTTGCTCAAGTCAGCTTTACTGAGGTTAGCATTACTAAGGTCTGCCCAATTAAGTTTGGTATCACTGAGATCGGCTTCATCAAGCTCAGTAAAACTAAGATCTACTTCACTGAGATCGGCTTCAAATAATTCGGCTCTTCTAAGATCTGCACTACTGAGATTAGCTCTAGAAAACTTAATTTTGCTGAGGTTGGTATAACTAAGGTCTGCGTTCCTGAGATCGGCAAAACTGAGGTCTGCTTCATGGAGCTTAGCGTCAGTTAAATAAGCATCACTGAAATTGGTATAGCTGAGGTTAGCACAACTAAGGTCAGCTCCACTCAGATCGGCTTCGCTAACGTCGGCATTACTAAGATCAACTCTATTAAAATTGACGTCCTTGAGATCTGCACAGTTGAAGCAAGTTGCCAAGAGGTTGGCTCCAGTGAGATCAGCGCCAGTGAGAATGGCATCACTGAGGTTCACGCCACTGAGATCAGCCTCTCTGAGACTGGTATTACTGAAGTTAATTTCACTGAGGTTATTTGTACTGATTTTTGGATTACTGGGGTCAACTCCTTGCATTTTTAATACCAACGAGTCATGACGGGCTGTCACCCCCAACGATGAAAACCCCCTTACCAAGGGGGTCGGCGTAGCCGGGGGGATCTCGCTAGCTTCATTTACTTGGTGCAAGAGTATTAATATTGTCTATTTTCAAAGTAAGAATCCGCTGTCATCGAGATCTGCTCCCAAATGCTTGATTCCACTGAGGTCAGGTTTTACCGAAGTATTCTGATCCCGCCACCTATTCCAAGCCTCAACTCCTTGACTCAATATCGCTACATGCTCAGGATTCGCCACGATCGCCCGTCCAAAATGCTCATCCCCAAACTATAGCGAAGATGGCGGGGGCGGGAGGGTTTCAAACCCTCCCCTACCGAAGCTCGAATGGTGTTTTTCTGACCCAACCTGTAGGGGCAGGTTTCAAACCTGCCCTCGTTATTGGATGTTTTATAGAAGCACGGTTCGGGGGATTTTCTCGCTCGTTTCAAGACGGGGGCAGTTGTTGCGGTAGCTCAATCCGAAAGGTTGTGCCTTGCCCCAAAATCGAATCACAGGTCAATGTGCCGCCATGATCGCCCGTGACAATTTTGTAGCTAATCGAGAGTCCCATTCCGGTGCCCACGCCCACGGGCTTGGTCGTGAAAAAGGGATTAAAAATCTTCCCTTGGGTTTCCGGGGACATGCCCACGCCATTATCTTGGATGGCGATCGCCACTTTGCTGGGCTGGAGCACCTGAGTCGTAATCGTCAGACACCCTTGATAATTGGCATCTTCATGCGCTTGACGCTGCTCGATCGCATCGATCGCATTGATCAACAGATTCATAAACACTTGATTCAAGAGTCCACTCAAACCATTCACCAAGGGCAGCGCTGCGTAGTGTTTCACCACCTGAATTGCTAGATCACCCCCACGACCCTTGAGGCGACTTTGCAAAATCACTAGCGTGTTGTCGAGGTTCTCCTGTAGATCAATCGCTTTGCTGCCCTCCTGCTGGGCATAGGCAAAGGTGCGCAAGGACTGAACAATGGCTTGAATCCGAGTTGCACCCAGGGTCATCGATTGAATCAGGTGGGGAAAATCTTCCAGAATATAGGGAATGTCCGCTTTCTGAATGAAGGTTTCAATCTCGGGAGTCGGCTGGGGATATTGGGCTTGATACAACCCAATGAGATGGGACAAATCATTGGCATAGTCGAGGCAGGGGGCCAGATTGCCGGAGATAAAGTTGACCGGATTATTAATTTCGTGGGCAACGCCCGCTACGAGCTGACCCAAACTCGACATTTTTTCCGACTGGACCAATTGCACTTGGGTATCTTGGAGTTGTTGGTAAGACTGTTGCAGGTCAGCCGTGCGCTCTGCCACCTTGGCTTCGAGTTCTTGGTTGAGGGTTTGCAGCGCTGCGATCGCCTGCTGCCGTTCGAGTTCTGCCGAGGCCCGCGCCGCAAACGTGCGCATCAAGCGTACCGCCCAGTCCGACCGGAGAATCGGCTCGCGATCCAAGACGCAAAGATGACCGACGGTTTCCCCTTGAGCACCATACATGGCAAACCCCAGATAACTTTCCGCACCGAGCAGAATTAAATCGGGGTCATTGGGAAACTGCTTTTGCACAAAACATTCACAAAAAAATTCGCCCGTGGCCATCACCTGTTCACAGGGGGTGTCCTTAATCGGATATTCTAAGGTCGGTTGCAAGACATGATCCATGGCAAAGGCCAAGGTGCGCAGAATGGGGCCTTTCAGCTCGGTCAAGATCACATGGGCGACATTGAGGGCTTCGGCGAGCTGCAAAACAGAGGTCTCAAAAAACTCACTGCCCATTTTGTTGGCGGTGACTTCCAAGACCCGTTGGAGTTGCTGCACAAGCGGGGCATCTTCAGCCGGTATCCCTTTAGCGACGGCGGCAGATGAGTCGGGCTGCTGCAGCAAATAGGGGTAGAGTCCCTCATAGGTGAGGAGTCCAATAATGTTATTCAACGAATCCAAGACAATCAGGGGGCGCATTTGGTTGGCTTGGAGCAAGTCCCTGAGCTGCTGCGCATCGGTTAAGGTGGTCTCCATCACCGTGGTGGGGCGAGACAAGGACAGGTTAGACACCGTTTGCAGATTTTTTTGCTCAGGCTCTGACACCGTGTATTCAAGCAGCTCTCGGGCTGTGACGATGGCCAGGGGTTGTTTCGCTTCGGCAATGACCAAATAGCGCGATCGCAGCGTCTGATGGAGGGCTTGGCTGGGGTCTTCCCGTTCAGTCACTGCCGTTGCCGCAGGTTGAGGATGATTCAGGTGAGCGATCGCCTCTCGCAGCGGGGTTTGGGGGGAGACCACAAGGGGGCGATCGGTCATTGCCGCCTTGAGCGGGACGACGGTTGTGTTGATTAAATCGGGCATCGGAACGTCAGCAAATTTATAATCTTAATCTCAATCTTGAGGGGGCCAGCCGTGCTTAACGCCACCTCATCACGCTAAAATACCTATGCATTATAGTGAATTCTCGACAATTAAAATTACCGGGCATTTTCCAAGTTCAGAAGGGATCTGATTTGGCGTTGAGCGCGATATTCCTTCGATTATCGCCCTGTTCAGGTCATGTTCTCCACAGTCTCTTAATACTTAAGTATGGTTTATAGGCCCAGAAGATGCAAGTTTTGATGGTTAAGTAGCGGAATTTGTTACAGAGCAGATTTACATTTTTCAAACCTTGCGCACCCTATCCAGACTCTAGATTCCCCCTAAATGGATTAAATGTAGGGGTCGGGTCTCCCGACTCTGCAACCCACTGCAATTGAGTTTAAGGTTTTATTGATAGATACCCTCTAGACAGAAGTTGCCCAGAGTCAATCAAACAAAGGGCTTCAGCAAGCGACTGACGATTGATTTTTGCTGGGTTTGAATCCGTTGATGTAATGTCTGGAAATGATTATGTCTAGAAATGATTATGTCTGGAAACAAACGATGTTCTGGAATCCCCCTGTCCGTCGCTCCCGGCTCACCGCTGGCCCAAGTCCATCAAGCCGTTGACCAGTTACGGCATTGTCTTCAGAGCTCAATTCAGGGCGAGGTTAGAGCAGCCCTGCCATGCTTCACTTGGCCATCCACCTTTGAATCCCTCGCCCAGCGGTTTAGCCTCAACCCTTTTGAGCAATTCATCCTCTTGCTCTGTGTGGCCATGGAACTGGATTTCCAGATCGCCCAACTATACGGCCAGGTCATGGGCCATGAGCGCCTCAGTTCCCCCACCTTCGCCCTGGCATTGGCGCTCTTTCCCCAGGCCGATTGGCAAGCCCTCGCCGCCCACAGTCCCCTCCTCCGCTGGCAATTGCTCGAACTCGCCCCCCATCCCACCCTGGCCCAAGCGCCGCTCAAGATTCAACCGCGCGTTTTGGCGTTATCTACAGCAATATCTCGACCCAGAAGATTGCGGCGAGCCGGCCACCCAACTTAAGGACGCCTTAGCACCCTTGATTGCTCAGTTTGACTTCAACAGCAGCCAAATCCAAGCCGCCTGCGAATCCTTATCACCGGAGGCAGGGGATTTTCCCGGTCAACTCTGGGACTTTTGCCGTCAGCAGTCCCGTCCCCGTCTGGAGCAGCGGGCGCAACGGATTGAAAGCACCACCACTTGGCGAGACTTGGTGCTGCCCCCAAAAGAGCAGCAGGTTCTCGAAGCCGTGGCGATGCAGGTTCGGCAGCGGGCCAAAGTCTATCAAGATTGGGGTTTTGCGGGCAAAGGGGGTCGTGGCTTGGGCATCACGGTGCTGTTTGCAGGCGCTAGCGGCACGGGCAAAACCATGGCGGCAGAGGTTTTGGCCAATGCGTTGCGCTTAGATCTCTATCGCATTGATCTCAGTGCGGTGGTCAGCAAATATATCGGCGAAACCGAGAAGAATCTGGCGCAGATTTTTGATGCGGCGGAGACGGGTGGGGTGGTCTTGCTCTTTGATGAGGCGGATGCTCTGTTTGGCAAACGTACAGAGGTCAAAGATAGCCACGATCGCCATGCCAAAACATTGAGGTGAGTTATCTGCTTCAGCGCATGGAAGCCTATCGAGGTTTGGCGATTTTAACGACCAACCTCAAGGATTCACTAGACCCGGCCTTTGTCCGGCGTCTGCGGTTTATTGTCAATTTCCCCTTCCCCGATCGCGCCGCTCGCAGCGAGATTTGGCAACGGATCGTTCCAGCGCAAACCCCAATCGAGAATTTAAATTTTGAGCTGCTCGGTAATCTGGATGTGGCGGGGGGGACCATTCGGGCGATCGCTCTCAATGCGGCGTTTATCGCAGCGGATGCAGGAGAGCCAGTGGCGATGCAACATATCCTAGCGGCAGCAAAGTTGGAATATCAGAAGATGGGGCGGTTATTGAGTCGGCCCAAGGTGGCGGGTTGGTTGGGAGAGGAGTATTGATTTGCTAGTCCTAAATCCAGCCCCGTAACCAATAAATAAAAATACCGACATATTCTTTAATCGCCATTGTCGTGGTCCAGAAATTGCCCGTGTCAGGAATAAAATGCAGCAGTCTACCGACGAGGGTCTTTTCTCGAACATCGGCCCGCAATTCGGTCACTCGGAAGTCAGCGGGGGCCGGCACTACCTCAAACCCTTGCTTGGCGAATACGGCCCGGGCACGGGGCATATGGGTCGCGGAGGTGACCAGCAAGATTTTATGGGCTTCACGCCGTTCTAGAATGGGTTTACTTAAGACGGCATTTTCGTAAGTATTCAGTGAATTCGGTTCTTGCCAAATGGCGTTGTTGGGAACCCCCAAGCGCCGTAGCAGTGATGCCATATCGCGGGACTCGGGAATCTGTTCTCCGTCCCAAGAGACACGCCCTCCGCTCACCAAAATCATCGGCGCTTTCCCCTGGTCATAGAGTTTGGCCGCATAGAGGGTGCGATCGCCCCCTTCGGCCACCTCCACATCCGGACGGGGACTGTCGTGGGGCACCAATCCGCCCCCGAGCACGACGATCGCATCGGCGGTGGGCAGCTCTCCCTGGGGGACATAGCGCCATTCTAAGGAGGTCAAGAGGGCAATATTTATCGAGCCATTGCCCGCCGCGCCCAAGATCAGCAGCGCTAAAACCACGGGCAGGGGAGCCCAGCGCGATCGCCGCCCCATCAAGACCAGCGCTACCACCAGCAATACACAGGCGAGCCCCAAGGGGTAGACAAAGAGAGGGAGCAGTTTGGAGAGGATCAGGAACATTTTGTCGTGGGCGGGCGAGGGTTTGTGGGTGGGCCATATGTCCACCTGCCGACTCAATTGTAATGCCATGACCCCGCTACAAAGATGTATTGGTATCAGTGGGGTTGAACGGAGCGAAACCTAACACAGAAAGTGGTTTCAAGGTTTTACCAGTTGATAATCTAATGCACCCGTTAAGGCGTGTTATGACAGTACGGAAGGGGGGTCAATGGTAGGGTGTGTTAGGCGGTCAGAATTTTAGATTATTTTTGTCAGTTGAAAATCCGCCGTAACGCACCGATTCGCCAGTATTTAAATTATCGGTGGTGCGTTACGCAAGAAATAGGATGATTCCCGTTTTATCAATATCCTGACCTACTAACGCACCCTACGGAAGGGGCTAATGCACTCATTAAGGTGTGTCATGATAGTACGAAAGGGGTTCAATTGTAGGGTGTTTTAAGCGGTCAGGATTTCAGCTTATTTATGTCAGCTAGCATCTACCGTAGAGGATATCTATGTCCCAGAATTAAGTAGGATTGCTATAGTGAGTTGTGTTGGACAAATGCCTATTGCAATTCAAAATATTACTGTATTACGCATCTTTCTTTCTTTTGGGGTGAATTTAAAAACTCAGCATTGATACTTCGTAAATACTTGACCAACTCCAACATATATTGATCGACTTCTGTATATTTACATCCCCTGGCTCAGGAGCAGTCTTTATATGCCCTACTTCATACTCAAACCCGATCGCCCTCCTAATCTCTTGAGTCGCCCCTCCTCCCTGCTGCACCACATGGGTCAACTCATGGGTAATCAACTCCTGCCCGCCTTTGCTCTCCGGCTGATACGCCCCCGCCCGAAAAAACACATCCTGCCCCGTCGTAAAGGCCTTCGCCTGAATCGACTGATTGAGCTGATCGGCCTGGGCATCCGTATGCACTCGCACCCCACCAAAATCTGCGCCAAAGGCCTGCTCCATCGGTTGCCGCACCGCGTCATTTAGCGGCTGTCCCTTACCCCGCGCTTGGTTAATGTCCTGCTCCACCGCCGCAGGTGCAGCCATGCTATTGCCTCCGGTGGTGCGCAACTGCACCTTGGGTACGGCCACCTGTCGCTGAATCGTTTGCGCGTCGTCTTCTTCTTCCAGCTTTTTATCCACCTGCGGTTTGTGAATCTCATTCACTACCTGCCGCGCCACCTTGTCCGCCTCTTGCCCATAGGGGTCATTGGCTGCCCCTACGGTCAACTGCGCCTGAACCGGGGTTGCTGCTGCTGCCTTAGCGGCCTCATGCGCCAAAGCATTCTTCATCAGTGCCCCCGCTGGCAGGTTGGCAAACTGGGGCGGTTCCGGGCCATCGTAGCCAAAGCCACGTGGCGGCGCAAATAAAGGCTGTTTCTTTTGCTGCGAGGATTGCTGCGGGGTGGTGCAACGCTGAACTGACTGGTAAACCTTGGAGCGAAATGCCATGGTCTGAACCTCACGTGATCAATTATGGAACTTCAGCTTGATACTTGCCGCTTTATCAACCAAGCCTGTGAGTCAAATTTAGCCGTATGATACCAGTAAAATTCAGTGCTAGCGGATTATATTGCATAATTTACGATCGCTCCTTTGAGCACTCACCCCAAGCACACCACCAGCGCTATTTAATAAAGCGAAATGAGTGCATTCCTCAAAGCCTTGAAATCTCAATCTCAAACCCGGTTGTCAGGGAACCCGCCCCCCGACACCTCCCGCTGAGGGGGAGATTGCCCCCTCAGACTCCGGCAATATCGGAGCCAGTATTGTTGATTCTGCTAAGTTTCAGTGTCTTGCGCAATGTCTGCTGATCCAAAACTTAGGTTCAATAAATTACCGGGATCAGCAAGACCGACCCCGGCAGGTAAGTCAGTGAACCCGCAGATTTTTGGGCGATCGCCACCACTCAATCCAACCGCATCCGTAGCATTGTCATCCCCGGAAACTGCTCCTCAAAATAGTCCGCATAGAACGTTTGGTAGGGTTTAAATCCCAAGGATTCATAAATGGCTTGGGCGCGATCGTTGCCATTGACAATCCGAATGCCTGCGTGGGAATGTTGGCGCGATCGTCCCTCCGCCAGCACCGCTTGTAGCAACTGTTTCCCCAGTCCTTGACCCCGCGCCTCGGGCAGCACCGCCACTGTCTCAATAATCCAGGGGGCTTGGGGGGCGAGAAACACAGGCTTAGGGTTCGGCCGCCACAGCCGTTCATAGCGAGAGAGAAAGGCCTGGGTCGTGACCGTTGACCAACCCAGATGCTGGGCGATCGTGTCTAACCGGGTCAGATCCAGCGGGCGATAGTCCGTTTCGTTGGGGGTATAGCCCACCGCTCCCGCCAGCACTGTGCCAGCCACTTCAACGACCCAAAAGTCAGCCCCATTGCCCCAGTTACTGGCATTGGCCCGCAGCATCGCGGCGATAAACGCCAACGTGTCAGTTGGGGTTCCCACCAAGAGGTCATCCCAGAAACAATGGTTCAAGGGGGGCAAGAGGGCTTCGTATTGGATTTTTGCCAGCACTGGCAGGTCGGCGATCGTGGCAGGGCGAACGCAAACATCGGTGGGGCGGTTCGGGGTGGGAGCGGCAATTGTCGTTTGGGTTAATGGAGATTGGGTTAATGGGGATGCGAGCATTGAAACCTCCAATGGGAGTGAAGTTTAAGGGCAGTTGACACTCAAGACAGATACAATCTGTTTGTATCTTTAATTTAAAATACAGACAGTCTGTATGTCAAGTGATGGCCGCTAAAAAAACCAAAGCCGAGCAAACGGCTCAAACCCGACGAGCAATCCTCAACCACACCCGGCAACTCTTTGTTGCCCAAGGCTACGCTGCCACCGGAACCGAAGCGATGATCGCCGATCTGGGCATTACGCGGGGCGCACTCTACCACCAATTTGGCAACAAGCAGGGCGTCTTCCAAGCGGTAATTGCCGAGATGTTCCAGGAAATTTCTCAATACATTGAGACCGAAGCCCGAGGTGCGGCGACGCCCTGGGAACAACTGGTGCGGGGCTGTCATGCCTTTCTAGAAATTGCCCATCGGGAGGATATCCGTCGTCTGGTCTTTGTCGAAGCGCCTGCCGTGTTGGATGCAGAGACGCTGGCCCAGTTTGACCAGCAGCAGGGGTATGGCTTGTTGCGCCAGGGGGTTCAGGCCGTTGTGGCGGCGGGCGAACTTGACCCACCGGATGTGGAGGGCTTCACGATGATGCTCAATGGCGCTCTGGAGAGCCTGGCAGCTTGGATTGCCCAGACGGGAGAACCGGGGCGGCTGGCGACGGCCAAGCTGCTGGCGGAGCAGTTTTTAACGGGGCAGCGGTGTAAGGGATAGGTAAAGATATCTGAGTTCTGGATAAGCGAAGCGATCGCCTTCCTCAAAACCTTGAACTCTCGTTGTCAAACCCGGTTGTCAGGTCTGTGCCAGCCCCCCGACACCTCCCGCTGAGGGGGAGATTGCCCCCTCATACCAACGAGTCATGACGGGTTATCACCCCCAACGATGAAAACCCCCTTACCAAGGGGGTCGGCGTAGCCGGGGGGATCTCGCTAGCTTCATTTACTTGGTGCAAGAGTATTAACATTGTCTATTTTCAAAGTAAA
>JBCDEB010000139.1:0-19256 GCA_039180005.1 Cyanobacteria bacterium P01_G01_bin.54
AAAGCACTGAAATCTCGTTGTCAAACCCGGTTGTCAGGGGTCCAGCCCCCCGACACCTCCCGCTGAGGGGGAGATTGCCCCCTCAGGCTCCGGCAATATCGGAGCCAGTATGGTTGATTTCGTTGAGTTTAATGAGTTTTCGTGATCTTGGCTTAACCGAAACTCACGTTAAAAAAGGATGGAAACAAATGAGCAATCAGCTCTGAATTCAAGATAGTTAATAGTGATAAATATGAGGTTTTTCGCTTTGAGTTAAAATCCTCTCTTTCTGTTCTCTTGAGATATCATGAAATCAATTAATCGAGGTTCCCTTCATACTGACCCAATTTGCTCGTCCATTTACCATTAGCTTGCAAACGGGCAACGTGAGTCGGTACGGCTTGGGCGTCCATGTAAATTGCGATTTTCCAATATCCTGACTCGAACGCTGGACCCTCACAAACCTCATAGCCAATAGACTGAAAAGCAATTAAAAAAGCTTCAAGCGTTTCTTCTCGTGGTGCATCCGGTGGCCAATAGTCTTGCTCCATGGCATCGGGCTACCACCATTCTTCAGTATCACCTGCCACTGCCCAAGCGATGCAGTTGTCATCAATTGTGTCTGGGCTGGTCACGCGATATCCTGTCTGGGCAAGGTTGCTGTAGGCTTTTTCTAGCTCAGCGCGGCAATAGTTTTGCCATGCAGCATTGCCCAGCTCATCGATAGCCATGCTGCTCACCCCAATCCAGCCAGGCACGGATCATGAGTTTTGTGCGGCAACGATGCTCGGGTGGCACAGGATCGTATCGTGTGATGGCTTTCAGCGCCCAAAACCAACGTCCCGTCTTTTTCTCCAATTCCTCTAGTAACAAGGGAAGCACAAGTTCATCTAGACCAATGATTTGCTCATAGGCGGGATGCAAAACCATTTGATGGGTTGAAGAGACAAATCGGTTTTCTTGATGCCACCGCTCAACCAGTCTGTAAAAATCAGAGCGGATTTCATTGGTTGAGGTGCGGATATTAATCGCGATCATGAGCATTATAGATTGAGCCGTGATTTTAGCGATCGCCTGTTCGACCTAGATTAAGCATCTCGGTATCATGCTCTTGTTCACAGTGTCGTAATCATTGTGCCGTCGATCGCCGCCTGTTTGCCTTTTCTCAGTCTTTTCTGCGATCCTATGGGTGTCCGATCCCGGTAAATCCCGGATTTGCCAGCACTCATGAACCGCCTCGCCCACAGCCAAAGCCTCTACCTCCGCAAACATGCCGAAAACCCGATCGACTGGTGGCCCTGGTGTGACGAGGCCTTGCAAAAGGCAGCCAGCGAAGACCGGCCGATTTTTTTGTCTGTGGGCTATTCCAGTTGTCACTGGTGTACGGTCATGGAGGGCGAGGCCTTTTCTGATCTGGAAATTGCCGCCTATCTGAATGGGCATTTTGTGCCGATCAAGGTCGATCGCGAAGAGCGCCCTGACGTAGATAGCATCTATATGCAAGCGCTCCAGATGCTCACGGGCCAGGGGGGTTGGCCGCTGAATATTTTTTTGACGCCGAGCGATCGCCTGCCCTTCTACGGTGGCACCTATTTCCCGATGGAGCCTCGCTATGGTCGGCCCGGCTTCCTAGATCTACTCAAGGCGCTCGATCAGTTTTACCACCAAGACAAAGCCAAACTCGCCAGTATCCAAACCGAGGTGCGTAAAGGCTTGGCCCAGTCGGTGCAACTGCCTAGCGAGCGGGAGACACGGCTGACGGCAGAACTGCTCAATGGGGGGCTCGCCGACAACACCAAGGTGGTCGCTCGCATTGCGCCGGGAACCCCCAGTTTCCCGATGATTCCCTACGCTCAATGCGTCTTGCAGGGCAGTCGCTTACCGGAGCAGCAGCCCGCCTTTGCGGCGGCCCAGCGGCGCGGCGATGATCTAGCGCTGGGCGGCATCTATGACCATGTGGCCGGCGGTTTCCATCGCTATACCGTCGATGCTACCTGGACCGTGCCCCATTTTGAGAAGATGCTCTACGACAATGGGCAGATTATGGAATATCTGGCTGACCTGTGGACAGCGGGGATGCAGGAGCCGGCCTATCAGCAGGCAGTTGAGGGCACGGTGCAATGGTTGCAACGGGAAATGAGAGCCCCTGAGGGCTACTTCTATGCGGCTCAGGATGCCGATAGCTTCCGGATGCCGGAAGATGGGGAACCAGAAGAGGGGGCCTTTTATATCTGGACCGAGGCGGAGTTGACCCAGTTGCTTACAGAAGCCGAGTTTCATGCCCTGCAAGACTGCTTCTTTGTCTCGCCCCAGGGCAATTTTGAAGGGTCAACCGTGTTGCAGCGGCGGCAGGGGGGGACGCGATCGCCCGAGCTTCAAGCCGCTCTCGATAAACTCTTTGCCGTGCGCTATGGTGCACCCCCCGAGGCGATTGCCACTTTTCCCCCCGCTATCGACAATGCGGCGGCGAAAACCACCACCTGGCCCGGTCGCATTCCCGCTGTCACCGATACCAAGATGATCGTGGCCTGGAATAGCCTGATGATTTCGGGGCTGGCCCGTGCGGCCACTGTGTTTGACTTGACCTTGGCCCTGGAGCTAGCCACTCAAGCCGCGCAATTTATCCTGGATCACCAATGGCAGGAGGGGCGACTGCATCGTCTCAACTATAACGGGCAGGTCGCCGTGTCAGCCCAATCAGAAGATTACACGCTGCTGATCAAGGCGCTACTGGACTTGCATCAGGCAACCCAAGCCCCGGACTGGCTCACTACAGCGGTCAAGGTGCAAACGGAGCTCGATGAGCAGCTCTGGGATGCCGAGCAGGGTGGTTATTTGAATGCGCCGCCCCAAACGAGTCAGGAGTTGATTATTCAAGAGCGCAGTTATATCGACAATGCCACACCGGCAGCGAATGGGGTGGCGGTGGCAAATCTGGTGCGTTTGTCACTGCTGACCGAATCGGTAGCGTATGGCGATCGCGCCGAACAAATCCTGCAAGCCTTTAGCCCGATCCTCAAGGCCTCACCCACCGCTTGCCCCAGCTTGGTCAATGGGCTGGACTGGTTCTTGCATGGCACCTCGGTACGGGTTGAGGCTGGAGCGATTGCGCCGTTACAGCGGCAATGGTTGCCCAAAGCCGTTTACAAAGCAGCAAGCGATCTGCCCGCTGATGCGGTGGGGATGGTCTGTCGCAGCTTTGCCTGTTTACCGCCGGCGATGAGTCCGGCGGAGCTAGAACAGCAAATCCAGAAGAGTCAGGGGGTTGTTATCAGTCCACCGCCCCCATAATCGTAAACGCCGCCCAATTACTCGGCGCAGGAAACTGTTGGCGGGTTGCCAACATCGCTTGTCGCAGGGCGGTGGCGCTATCGACCCCGGCATCGAGCTGTTCGTAAAAGTGGGTCATTAGGATGGCAGTGGGTTGATCGGGAATGGCCCAAAGAGAGACGATGATACTGGCTGCCCCTGCACCCATAAAGGCTCGGGAGAGCCCCATTACCCCTTCACCGTTGGCAAGCTCGCCTTGACCCGTATCGCAAGCGCTCAAAACCGCTAGATCGGCATTGAGCTGGAGGGTGATAATTTCCTGCACGGTGAGAAAGCCATCGTCCTGGCCGGCGGGGGTGAGAGCCAGAGCATTGGTATAGCCATTACTATTGGCTTCCAGGAGGCCATGGGTGGCAAAATGTAGCACCCGAGCAGTTTGCATCCGTTCTACGGTGCGAGACTCCGTCGCTGCGGCCCCAATCAGGGGCTGTGTATCCAGGAGGGTGGCGATCGCCTTCGCTTCAGCTTCCGCGCCAGGTAAGGGGGCGAGGCTGGCCCGCGTGCCGTCGGGAACAGCGGGAATATCGGGCATTTTCGGATTGCCAATGACCAAGGCGCGATCGCGCGGCTGGAGACGACCTTTGTTTTGACGGGCCTCCCCCAACACCCGAATCGAAGGCGCGGTCAGGATTGTATGGCGCTCAATCAGCTCAACGCCATTGGCATCTTGCAAGGCGGGGAAGGGTACAAAGAAAAGCGCATGATCCGGGATAAACGTCACCCGTGCGGCGGGATCATCGGGCAGGTGAGCGGCGATCGGTTCAATCAGCAAGCCATGGAGCTTCTGCAACAGGGGGGCAGCGCGATTGTTCTGACCACTGGCAATCAGCCGACGGCGCATCCCCTGGATCAACTCATCCAGATCCGTCTCCCCAAGGGGCACCACTTGATGGGTGATCTGACCCTGGGGGGAAATCACCCAAACGGCTAATTGCTGGATCTGATGGCGCTGGTGAAAGCCCCATTGGCCATCGCGCCAGACCTGGGGTGCTTCGTGGCTGAGGCTGTAATAGACCAAGGTAGTGTTCTCACGCCGGGCGATCGCCTTAATCTCTGCCAGCGTTAGCTGCTCGGGCGTCTCGGGCGGCTCGACTTCGCTCGCAAAGCGAGCTTGGAGCAAATTCAAAAAGCCCCGCGCTCGCCCCTGTTCCGAGGCTATCAAGGCCGCCTCCGCATCGCCCTGCTCAAGCCGCAGGCGTTGCAGCAGCCGATAGGCATCACTCCCTGTGTTGTAGAAGCGTACCAGCCCCTCCGGGCTGTTCAGATAGTCTTTGGCGCTGCGATTATTCATCGTTTGCAAAAAGGTCTCTAGCGCATAGGTGTCCAACCGCAACGCTTGGTGCAGCGCAGCGGCCGCCGCCTCCCGTTGACCCAATTCCAAATGGAGAAAGCCAAGTAACATCTGCTGGGTACTAGCCTCCCCCGCATAGACCCAGTAAAGGGGGTCGGGAGGGACTTCAGAGCCGGAATGAAACACCTGGGTAACGTCAGGGTTCACAGCATCCCAGCTTGCTTGGGTCTGCAATTGATAGTCCAGCGCTCGCTCCCGATCGCCCTGCCAGAAACGGATCTCACTGCTATCCCGGAGCGTCCAATAGACCGAAAACGGATTGTAGGACTCGGCTTGGTACTGCCGGGCCAAGGGCTCGACTGCTGCGAGTATTTGTGCGGCCGAGTCGTAGTTGCGTTGGCTTTGATAGAGATAGGCTTTGAAGCGTTGTAGATTTAGAAAGCTCTCAAAATAGCTGCGCTCATTACCTCGGTTCAAATCCCACGCTTCGCCAGCCTTTTGGGCGAGATGGTGGGCGATCGCCCCATCCATGACTGCGATCGCCCCATCGGTCTGGCCACTCCGCTGCAGCGTTGCCCCTAAGGACAGTGCCCCCGCACCTTGGTCTGAGGCATCGCCAAACTCCAACAGGATGTTGTAGCGACGCTGTTCGGCCGCAATGGCACGCGCTTGGGTCTCGGGTGTGAGACTCAGTAAGCCGGACAAGAGCCGCAACGCTGCTGTCGCTTCATCAACATCGCCTCCTTGGATCGCCAGTTCCACATTTTCCTGAGCCACGTCTACCCCCCGACCCATCAGGGCGGTGCTCTGCATGATGCTGTAGCTCGCGGCAAGGTGTTGCAGAACAATCCGGTAGCGCAGGGGATGGAGCCGTTTGGCGTTACTGAGTTCTCGCTCTAGAAACTCCCGACCATAGGGGTCACCGAGGCGATCGTGGATAAGCGTGAGCTGTCTGACATACCAATATTCCCGGATTGAGATTAGACGTTGTTCCTCCTGTTCCGCCGCGATCGCCAAGGTTCGCGCCAGGCGTAGGGCCGTCTCCGTTGCCTCCTGGGCTGCCGCATAGTTCTTGAGATAGAGTTGCGCTTCACCATAGTCGTTCCAAATCTCAGCAATTTCAGCCACATCGCCCCGTTGCTCGGCTGCCGTGAGTTGCTCCAGAAACGTGTCAACGATCCCCTGATAGCGCTCGGTTAAAACATCCCAATCATTGGTCTGACTCTGGAGGGGGGTGAGGCTGCCGTGCAGCGTGAGCACCAATGCCCCCAGCGCGAGGGAACGGAAGAACTTGATCATGGTTTGAAGGCGAGGGTCGTGAGCGAGAAAGCCATGATCCAAGGTATCCCCTTACCCCCGGACTTGCCCAATTTCATCCGGGGCTTCGTAAATCACATCGGTGCGCAGGGCGTATTTACACCCCGATCGCACCACACAGCCCTCATGGCGAATCTTGTGCTGAAAAATAGCCACCAAACCGGGTTTAGGCGTGATAACGGCTTCAAGTTGCTCCTGAAAGCGGGTTTCACCCCCGGCAAAGTTGGCATTGAAATAGACCAAAACGGTGTGAAGGCTAATGCAATTAGAGCTGGGGCGAAACCAGTGATCCATATGGGGTGAAAAGGATTGTCCAGGGGCGTAACGATAGAACCGTAAACGTTCATTTAATCCTACGGAGCGGAAAGAACCGATCGCTGGGGGTAGATGGGGCTGGAGGCGCTGATAGAGATCTTGGGCAATCTCAGGATCATCTTCAATGATGCGATCTTGGTTGCGATAGGACGGATTGTTGGTTGCCAAGGTTGGTTTTGACTGCTCGATCATTTGAATGAAGCGATCGCATTCTTCGAGACTGTAGACATCGTCCACGACCCAGAGCAGAGGCTCTGTTTCAAATCGCATCGGTAGGGGAAGGGTCATGGTTTAGCAACTAGAAAGATGTTCGTCGGGAATACAGGGTTGGCTCAGGCGCGGCAGCCACACCTCGATCCCATAAACAGCTCAACTACTCCATAAATCCAATGTAAGGGTCAGGTTTCCGGGTGCATCCCAGCTTGGCAGCCCTCACCCTAAATCCCCTTCGACAAGCTCAGGGCATCGCCTCTCCCAAGCTTGGGAGAGGGACTTTGCATATTGCTCCCCTTCTCTCAAATTTGGGAGAAGGGGCTGGGGGATGAGGGCAATACTGGCAGAAGAGGGATGCTCCCAGGTTTCCTGACCCAGCAGAGCCAGGTATCGAGCAGGAATATCGCTAGCTTATTCCATCAACCAGCCAAATAACACCTGTGTGGTTAACGTAAACGCTCCCATAAATGCTGGCATTGGCAAAGACACCGCTGACAACTCAAACACCGCAATTTCCTGTTTCGGACGATAGACGAAGAGCGTCTCTTCCTCAGGGTCAATCAGCCAACCCATCTGCGTTCCATTTTGCAGGGCAGAGATAATTTTCTTAATCACCTTCGTTGAGCTTTGATCAGGTGAGAGGATTTCAATCAACCAATCTGGAGCCAAGGCAAACACATTGGCAATCCGCCCGGTGTCCGCTCGGGGAACTCGATCCCAGGTAAAGACTGACACATCGGGTACAATCGCCCAATTACCAAACGAACAACGCAACTTAGGAAACGCCCGTGCTACCTTGCTGGGCTTCACGACGCCATTGATGACATTGACCAATTCACCTTGAATAACGCTGTGATGTCCTTGAGGCATGGGCTTGGTGACGATTTGACCATTGAGATATTCACGGGCGGGCTGGGTTTCGGGTTCGGCTAAAAAGGCGGCCAGGCTCAGGGGTTGAGGGGGACTGTAGACCATGGGCGATCGCTCCAGAACATCATTTTTACTCAAATTTCAAACGTCGATTCTTGAACCTTAAAGACTCTCTTAATCTTACTGCGAGAGAAGTAGAAAAAGAGTGGCAGCGCAACCATAAGGTTAAGCGTGTAAATCAATGCATATTCAGAGCTATCGAGAAATAGACCAAAGAAACTTGCCATAACGGATAGGAATTGAATCGCTATAATTACCCGCCAAGACCAGGTCTTGAGCTGCCAAACGCCAATCGTGAGTAGGGTGGTTGAGCAGAACAGGAACATAAAAAAGCAGCTAAGGATGCTCTCAAGCAAAACACGATTGATCAGCAAGCCAAAAATCGTTGGCGGTTCGGAGAAGCCAATGAAGTAGAAGAAGCTGGCGATCGCGATCAATGGCGTAATCACAATATCAGGAACGAGAAAAACACCCGTCACTTCGCCGATTAGCAAGAGCGTGAAGCCGATCGCAATCAGGAAAGAAACGACAGCCACAGTAGTTTGTAAAATCGTGATAACTTGAATACCAAGAGGACGTTTCATGTTTGAGTTATGCTAATGCGCTATGTTGGAGCTACAGATGAGATTTTGCAGTTGATGCTGGGTTCTCGCCTCTGGCGACGCTGCGTGAATGACTCCGCTTAACCCTCACTTTCTGATCTGTAGCTCTAGTTTAGAGGATCGGTATTATGAGTCGAGTGTAATTAACCTGAGTTTCGGTTAAGCCAAGAGTACAAAAACTCATAAAACTCAATGGAATCAACAATACTGGCTCCGATATTGCCGGAGTCTGAGGGGGAAATTGCCCCCTCAGCGGGAGGTGTCGGGGGGCTGATCCCCTGACAACCGGATTTGAAAACGAGATTTCAAGACTTTGAGGAATGCGATAATTTCGCTTAACCGAAACTCACGTTAAATTAGCAATAGGGTGGGCTGAGCGAAGTCGTTCGCGCAACGTCCCTCCCAGAGGGATAGCCCGGCGCTCAGTCTTCACGAACGGTTTACGCAAGTCCTATCAAATTACTCCTCCGGTGCCTTATCCCGCACCCCTCGTACAATCCGCGAGAGCTCAGTCTTCTCATCGATCGCAATCCGCGTCGGTGAACCACTAATCAGGCGCTCATAATTGCGGAAGGAATCCTTGATATCGGGACCCGCCGAACTAATCGTGTATTCGCGAATGCCCTTGTCATGCCAAGACCCTCGCATCTTAAAGACATTAATGGCCCGCGACATTTCGCCCCGAATCTCCACGTATTGCAGCATAATGATCGTGTCGGTAATGGTGGAGATATGGGACTCGGTAATCGAGTTGGAGCCCATAAACTGGTCAGTGGTGTTGGTGAAGAAACCGGTAATTTCTTCCTGCTTGGCGTAGCCCGTCACCCCGATGACAAACTGCCGAAAAGCATTGTTCGTGACCCCCCGGGCTAAAGCCGAGAGGGAATCAATGGCGATCCGGGCCGGTTTAAACTCCTCGATCTCCGACTTGATCATCTGCAGGTGGTCTTCTAAACCGGCCGATTCCGGATAGTTACAGAGCAGCTTCAGCAAGCCCTTGCGCTCCATCTCCTCAAAGTTGACGCCCCAGGAGTTGGCGTTCCGGGAGAGCTGGGCGCGGGACTCTTCATAGGCAAATAGAATTGCTCGCTCGCCCTGACGGCAGCCCTCTTGTAAAAACTTACTCACCAGCAGCGTCTTCCCCGTCCCGGTGGCCCCCGTGGCCAGAATAATCGAATCCCGGAAGAAGCCACCGCCGCACATTTCGTCCAGGGTTGCCACACCCGAGGAGATGCGGTTGTTCGACGATCGCTGGGTTAGGCGCATAGCACCGAGTGGAAAGATATTGATGCCATCGTTCGTAATTGTAAAGGGATATTCCCCCTTCATATGGGTTGTGCCACGCAGCTTAAGGATTTCGATCGTCCGCCGCCGCCGCTCCCCTTCAAGCACATTGCGCAGAATAATCACATTGTCGGAGACAAACTCTTCCACACCAAAGCGAGCCACTGGGCCATATTCTTCCACGCGCTCTGTGGTCATGATTGAGGTGACGCCAATATGTTTGAGGCGGGCCACCAGACGGAAAATCTCCCGTCGCACCACTGACGCCCCCTCGTATTGCTGAAAGACCGCTGTCACCGAGTCAATCGAGACTCGCTTAGCCTTATATTTACGAATTGCATATTGAATTCGCTCAATCAACGCCGAAAGGTCAAAACTGCCTACCACTTCTTGACCTTCCGGATCGGGGGAGGCATCCAAGATAAACAGCTTGCCCTGGTCAATGAGTTCTTGGAGGTTCCAGCCAAAGCTATAGGCATTGGTGATAATGTCGATCGGGGACTCCTCAAAGGTGACAAACACCCCCGGTTCACCAAAGGATTGAATGCCGTTGTAGAGAAACTGCACTGCCAGCAAGGTTTTTCCAGTGCCCGATGTACCGCTGGCCAGGGTGGTGCGGCCAATCGGCATCCCCCCATGGCTAATTTCATCAAAGCCTTCGATCATGGTGCGAATTTTCCGCACTCCAATCGGCCGTGTGGATTGTTCAGTGTCGGAATTCGTCGGTTGATTCATGGGTTTGGCGGCAAAGAGGGATTTTTAAAGGGGTTCAACAGAATCATTCAGTCGATTGATTGGCTTGAATGGCACAAATGGATCTTAAAGGTAGTTTTTACAGAGATTCAGGGGAATGAAGCATCCAATCTGGATTCAGGGATTTTGGGTGTTGCATTGATTATGCATCCCTAGTTTAGACTGAGTCCGATTGGTGTGCCCCCTGAACAAAATATACGGTAGGGGAAGGTTTTAAACCCTCCCGTACGGTATGTTATTCGCATAGATTGAGTATCAGGGGTGTCATAACCGTAGAGCAGCCTAGTCATCATTGATCTCTTCATAGAGTAAATCGAGACCAATGAGAACCTTTTCGCGATCGGAGAGATCGCCGATGATTTTGCGAACCGGAGGAGGTAGTACCTTAGAGAGGGTGGGTGTAGCTAAGATTTTATCTTCCTCGGCGAGTTGGGGATTTTTGAGTACATCAATGACCTTGAGGGCATAGACGCCTTTGAAATCCTCTTCGAGAATATTTTTAAGGGTTTTGAGCGCCCGTGCTGAACTGGGGGTGTTGCCCGCTACATAGAGCTTGAGCACATAGGTTTTCTTTAATGAACTCATGGGCAGTAGGGAAGAATAAATGGGGGTAAGCGATCGGGAGAATGGAACAAAATAAGCAGTGGTTTAGCCATTAAAAACCTCAAAGGGAATATCCTCACGGGGAATCGAACGGCGGTACATTTCGCAGAGGTGGGCAATGATATCGATTAGGGCCAAACGATAGTCGAGTAAGATATCTTCACTCCGCCCCTCTAGTTTGAGTTGTTGGGCAAAGTCATCAATCAGTTCCATATGAATTTCTAAGATTTGTGAAACGGATAGGTCAGCGAAAAACGCCTGATTGACAATTTGATCGATCTGTTGGTTCAGGGGATAGTCTTCAACAAAATAGTTAAGAATAATCTCACGATAGGCGGTGCGAATCTGCTTGAGCAATGGGTTACGCTCTTGGGGGGGGAGGTTGCGATAGAAGTCGTTGGGGTTGCGTTTATAGTAGACGCCCAGATAACCTAGGCGTTCTTTGAGTTTCTCGGCAAGGCGCTGTTGCTGTTCGACGAGTCGGGTGACGTCATCAGAGAGGGGGGCCTCGGTGTCAGTGGCGGCATCGATCGCACAGCTCGGAGCCAGTTTTAAAAACCGGGCGATCGCCCGATCGATGGCCGTGGGCATCTCGCCGAGCTGATCGGTGAGCAGACTTACTTCGCCGGTGTGATAGCGATAGTTGGTGGCACTTGGTGCCGAGAGCTCCGGCTCAGGGACGGTTTGGTTGCTGTTTTCGGAGGGTTTGGGTTCCAGAATCACAACGGGGAGAAGGATACCTTGAATGTAGAGTTGATTGAGTAAACCGAGGTTCGTCTCGACGTTCTGAATAATCAGACAATCAATCAGGGCGTTATGCTGCTGCACATAATCCAGAAAAGCAGGGGGCTCAGCGAAGGCATTGACCTGGAACCGTGCGCTTCTGAGCAGATCTTGTAGCGATCGCGCCAAAGACGCCATCGGTACATAGAGACAGATAGAAAGGGGATCACTCAAGATTTCTAACCAACAAGGAGGTTTAAGTCCGCCGGGGACAGGTTTTCACCACAGCGATAACCACAGCCCAGCATCAAATCATGCCAAGCTGTTACAAAAATTAAAACATTAAGAGAATCTAAAGTGAAGGGGCGGGCCGGAGAATTTCTGGAGCTGATGGGCCTAGATACAGTCTGAACCTTGAACTTCAAGGCAATGAATGCACAGGTGGCCGATATCTCGAACCCACCCCGGTCAGTGCTACGCACGACCGCCCCTCCCAAGAGGGGATAGGGCATGTTCCGTTGGCTATCTGTCAGGAACGGACTCAAACATTCTGAACTTTGAACCCTGAACCCGCTTAATCCACTGCGCCCATAATTGTAAACGCCGCCCAATTACTTGGGCCCGGAAACTGCGATCGCGTCGTTAACATCGCTTGGCGCAGGGCAGTGGCATTATCGACGCCCGCTGCCCGCTGTCGATAAAACTCGGTCATCAGTACAGCAGTTGGCTGATCGGGAATTGCCCAGAGCGACACCACGACACTGGCTGCCCCCGCCCCAACAAACGCCCGCGAAAGACCAATGACGCCTTCGCTATTGAAGGCGTTGCCCCGCCCGGTGTCGCAGGCACTCAGCACCGCCAGTTCAGCATTGAGCTTGAGGGGGGCAATCTCACGCACGGTCAAGAAGCCATCGTCTTGGGCGGTAGGAGCGAGAGCTAGGGAGTTAGCGTAGCTACTGGTTTCCAGCAAACCATGGGTGGCCAGATGGATGGTCTGGGCGGTTTGCATCTCTTGGACGACTTTGGTTTCGGTGGCCGCCGGGCCAATCAGCGGTTCTGTGCCCAGCAAGCTGGCGATCGCCTTGGCTTCGGCTTCTGCCCCCGGCAGGGGAGAGAGGCTGCTGCGGTTGGCCCCAGGGGCTGCGGGTAGCTCTGGCATCGCCGGGTTGCCGACCACAAAGGCGCTGCTGCTGGGTTTGAGGCGGCTTTTGTTGCGGCGAGACTCACCAAGGACTTGAATCGAGGGGGCGGTAAGAATCGTGTGACGCTCGATCAGCTCCACACCATTAGCATCTTGCAGGGCCGCAAAGGGCACAAAAAACAGGTCATCATCGGGAATAAAGGTGACCCGAGCGGCGGGGTCACGGGGCAGTTGAGCGGCGATCGGCGCAATCAATAGATTATGGAGGTCTTTGAGGTATGGGGCTGCCCGGTTGCTCCGCCCCCCCGAGACGATCCGACGGCGCATGGTGCGAATGAGCTGACTGAGGTCAATTTCGCTCAGAGGGACGACCTGATGGTGAATCTCGCCGCTGGGGGTGATCACCCAGATCAAGAGTTGGCTCGACCCGGCGGCTTTGTGGCGACCAAAGCCATAGCGCCAATAGAAGGGATATTCGTAGAGCAGGCTGTATTGAACGATTGTGCTATTTTCTTGGCGGGCGATCGCCTTGATCTGTGCCAGCGTGGGGGGCTCGAGGTCAAAATGCTGGGGGTCACTGGCAAAACGATTGCGAATCAGATTCAAAAAGCCCCGCGCCCGCCCTTGTTCCGAGGCGAGTAGGGCATCGTTGAGGCGGCTCTGCTGGAGATAGATCCATTGCAGACGACGGTGGATATCACTGGCGGCTCCGTAGAGCCCCACAGTCAACTCATCGCGATCGGCATTGAGGCTATTGGTATTGTGCAGCACCTCACCCCGGAAGAAGGCATCCAACTCTAGGGCTGCGCGGAGCTCGGTCTCGGCGGCATCGAGCTGCCCCAAACGCGAGAGCAAAAAACCCAGTCGCTGCTGGCTACTGCTGAGGGCATGGGCCAGACTGCTGTGCAAATTTACGGTTTGGCCCAGGCGGACGCGTTCGAGTTCGAGCTGCTCCTGGGCTTCGGTTTGGTAGGCCAGAGCGCCTTGGGGATCGTCATGCCAGAAGGCGAGTTCACTGAGGTCTTGGAGGGTCCAGGCCAGTTGAAAGTGGCCATTATTCTCGACCATTTGACGGGCGATCGCCGCTCGTTCTTGATGGAGTTGCAGTGCCCGGTCATAGTTTTCCGTATCCCGGTAGAGCCCGGCCTGGAGCATTTTAATCACCCAGATATTTTGCAAATCATCGGGGGTTTCAACCGCCGCCCGCGCCGCCAGGGCATCCAGCAGGGCGATCGCCTCCGGGCTCTGGCCTTCAAGGTGGAGGGTCTGGGCAAGCTGAAAGGTGACGTTGCGATCGCTGCTGGTGCGGTGGGGAGCCTCAAGGGTTTGGGCAAGACGTTGGGCTTCACGCAGGATCGCGATCGCCGCCCGTCGGTTGCCCTGAATATTCAACAGGGTGGCGAGGCGAGCCTGCGCCTCAACCACCTCATGGGGCTCGCCATCACTGCGGGCTAGCTCAATTGCCTCTTCAGCAAAAGCCTGCGCCCGCGCAAAGAATGTATCACTGTTGAGGCTAGTATAGGCCTGCACGAGTTGCTCAAGCACAAGGCGATAACTGTAGCGATCGAGGTCGGCTCGCTCCACTTCCTGCTCCAGAAACTCGCGCCCAAACGCGTCACCCAGTTGGTTCTGTACCGTGATCAGTTGCCAGAGAATGCCGTTCTCTAATCGGCGCTGGTCGGGGTTCTCCAGAGAGCGAATGAGCTTCAAGGCCGTTTCGGCAGCGGTTTTGGCGCTCTCAAAGTCGCCCAGGTAGGTGAGGGCTTGACTGTAGGACTGCCACAGCGCCGCCTCACCATAGAGATCACCCTGCGTCTGGGTGGCAGCCAGATTACCCTCAAAGTCATCGATGACGCTCTGGTAATAGTCCCGGAGTTGATCTTGACCGGATTCACTCCGCAGGGGGGTAAAGCTGCCCGCCGAGAAGAGGAGGAGCAGGCTGAGGGCCAGGGAACGGAAGCCGAGTTTCATAGCTGATACCATTAAATCCACCGCAGCCACCATGGTAAGCGCTGTTTTGATGGGTGTAACCTTAGGAGCGTTGTCTCGGGCAGGGCGATCGTGCTGAAGTAACGAGTAAAAAACGTGAGTTCTGGATAAGCAGACATCACGCAAGACACTGAAACTCAGCAGAATCAACAATACTGGCTCCGATATTGTCGGAGTCTGAGGGGGCAATTTCCCCCTCAGCGGGAGGTGTCGGGGGGCTGGTCCCCTGACAACCGGGTGTGACATCGAGACTTCAGTGCTCCCGAGGAATACGATTGCTTCGCTTAACCGAAACTCACGTTAAAAAGTAACAAGTTTTTGAGGCGATCGCCAAACCCCACAGCACTACGAGGTCTGTCACGATCGAGGTTTGTTCGCGCCACATCCTGCTCAAAAAAAACGCGCCTAGAGCCGTCTTGGCTACCAGCGATACCGCCAGAGCGGTACCCTTGCTCGCATCCTTGCATAAAAGTTTTTCTCTTCCATAGAAAAAGAAATAGAAGCATTCAATATTGCTTCGACAGACTTTAACGCTCTTTTCCCTGCTCCAACTGGGGTGCATCGCGATTGCATCGATGCAATCCCCACTAGACGCGCTGTCCTCTGATTTGGCAGCGTGCGGGAATTTTATGTCCATTTCTTGTTGATCTTTTCTCAATCATCATGCTGAATTTTGCAACGCGTAAATCGGGTCGTGCCCCGGCCCGAGGCTTCTCCCGCCGCCGAGTTCCCACTCAAGTCCTCGAACCCATGCTGACGCCAAGTGGCCTGGTTGATGCGGGGTGCGAAGAGGGGGATCTGGCTGTGGCTGAGGTTCCTATGGCGCTCCTTGAATCGTCTAACGTTTTGGGTGATGGTGATGATTCCCTGGCATTTGTCACAGCCCTCGAATCTCCCAACGCCGACCTGCCCTTTACCACCGGGGTTTTCACAGTTGGGGAGACCGGTGAGGTGAGCATTGATTTCCTCTTTGATGGCGGCGTCTATGAAGGCGATGTGGCAATTTTTAGTCTGGAGGGGATGGAGGACTTGGAACCGGGTTCTAAGGCGTTTATTCAAGAAGCGGCCGATCGCGCCCTCAGCCAGTCTGAACGGGGCCATGTGGTGATTTCTGATCGCGCCCAAGGCGCTCGCTTTAGTGGTCGGCTTGGGGAGATTGACTTTAATGAGGGCGAATACCAAGGTGTCAAAACGGTGCAGATGCAGTCCGGCGATCGCTTTGGCGTGATGCTGGCTGCTAACCAATCGATTGAAGAGGTCGCTGAGGGCAAAACCTGGGGCGTGCGCTTCTCCATGGCCACCGCCAACCCCGATGATAATCTCCAGTTTGGCCAGATCGGCGATGTCACCGGTGATGGCAATACCTTTGCCTTTGAAGACTTGAACATCAGCGGCCGCTCCGATCGAGACTACAACGATGTAATTTTCCAAGTCCACGGGGCAACGGGAGAAGCCCCTGAAATGGACATCCTGCTCGACCAACCCGACTGGCGGGACACGGAGTTAGGGCAAGAGATCCTGGCCTACGTGAACGATCAAGCGGATAACCCGATTGACCCAGTCGATCCGGTTGACCCGCTCGAGCCCATTGAGCCAATTGATCCCATTGACCCTATCGAGCCCAGCGATCCGCCCGTCATCGGCCTACCGACCCCCATCAATCAATCCCTACTGGATACTGTGCCGCAGCTAGAGCAAGAGCTAGATACCTTGACGACCCAGCTCCAGGCCTTAGCACCGGATGTCGAAATTTCCGTTGATCCAGAACTCGACGCGATCACCGAGCCCACGGATGAGAACTTTGCCCTGATGGAGCGCAAGCTGGAAGAGGCGATCGCCCAACTCCAGGACGATGCCTTTGCCGATGTCAGCGCTTTGGCCGGCAGTTACAACTTTGAGGCGGCCGATCAGCCACTCATTGGCGTGATCGACACCGGCTTTGCCAAGATCGCCGACATTGACCAGAACCGCATCCTCTGGGGCTACGACCATATCGATGGCGACGACTACCCGATCCTTGATAGCAGCCATGCTGATGCCGACCACGGGACTCAGGTGCTCGAAGTGATCGCCGCCACGCAAAACAATAACCTGGGCATTGACGGCGTCAACGATGACGCCCCCCTCTGGCTGGGTCGGGCAGTGGGGTCTGGCAAATGGGCTGAGTCGCTGACCGAGTTTGTCGATGCGGCCAAAGTCTCAGGGCAAACCAATGCCGTTGTCAACCTCAGCTTTGACCTGGCCAACGCCGATGGCACACCACGAACTTACTTTACGGCCGCTGAACGAGCCGCCCTAGAGTATGCCCGCGAGAATAATGTGTTGGTGGTCGCAGCTGCAGGGAATGGCGGTATTGCCCAACTCTCTGCGCTGGGGCTGGCTGCTAAAGAATTCAGCAACCTGATCACCGTCGGTGCAGCCAACGGTGACGCTGGGCGAGCAGATTATTCTAGCTATGGCGAAGGTCTGGATCTCATGGCTTATGGCGCACGAGCAGAAAATTATGACACTGCTGCCACCCTGACCGAACTGCCGGGCTACGCTAACCTCTCATTGGAGCAGCAAACTGTTTTGCAACGCTTGGCCGCATCAGGTTCCGAAGCAACCGTGACGGCAACGACCGCCCACGGTCAGCAGCTGACCCTGACCAACATCGTCAGCCTCTCCGACAGCGACCAAACCACTGCAATGGCCGCCTTGCAGCAGCTTATGGATGAGTCTTTGGCAACCCATATCGACCCTGAAGTTGTGCCGGGTCAAGCGGCCAATGCCGGGACATCTTTTGCAGCAGCCAAGGTCACGGGGGCGGCTTCACAAGTCTGGGCCGCAAATCCGGATCTCACTGCTGAGGAAGTTAAGGCATTACTCAAAGCCACGGCGACTGATCTCGATGCGCCTGGCTGGGATCTCAACACGGGGGCAGGTCTGCTGAACCTAGGTCTGGCCGTCAAAGCCGCCCAAGACTCGGCCCAGGTGGATGCCCTAGACATTGACGCCACCACAGCCGAGATTGCAACAGAACTAGATGCTGCTTTCACCACAGAACGTCCGGCCATTTTCAAGAAAGTCAAGCGCTTCTTTAAGAAAGTTGTCAAAACGGTGGTGAAGGTAGTTAGCCCGGTCATCAAGGTGGTCAAAAAGGTCTTTGGCTTTGTCAAGACAGTGGGGGGCTATTTCTCCAAAGCCATTTCTTTCTTCAAGAAAGCCGGCAGCTTTCTGAAGAGTATCTTCTGCAAGTTTGTTTCGCTGCCCGTTTTGGGTAAGCTGGGCTTTGTGCTGGGTGGCATTGGCCTGGTGGGCGGTATCGGCGTTGGCATTTACCAAGCCTACAAGTGGTACCAGTCGCAAAAGACCGTGACCCAAGTGCAAACCAGCCAAATCCCCAGTGATATTCTGGAGCTGGACAAAATCTGGGCACTCTATTCCAGCCAACAGCGCCAGGATATTAAGGCGGTGCTTAACGGTGGTTTGAGCGGCAATCTTGACAAATATCGTCCCCTCTTGGATGGCAGCGATCCCGATGGTATTTTGCCGTTGGTGAATACCTGGGGCAGCCTCACCAGTAGTCAGCAGTCTGCGTTAGGCTTTTATGTCTTCAATGGCTTAAACATTGCTTGGAAACCCTTGTTTAAGGACAGTGGGGTCGATGATCCTAGTGGGATTGTCACCGATACCCAACTCAAGGCAGCTTGGGCGGCATTGACGGTGGATCAGCGCAACGTATTGCTCCAATTCATGACCCAAAAGAGTGTCTCTAGCAGCAGCTATGGTAGCCCGCTCTTTAATGGCGACCCGGATGGCATCACTAAGATTTTGGCGGCGATCGGCGATAGCAAACTCACCGATGCCCAACGGAATCTACTGGTTTCATTCATGCTCCATTCGGGCGGTGTACCCACGGAATATGAGGGTCGATTCCAGTAACAGGAATTATTCGATTGATTGATAGATTCCGCCTCTACTAACGCATCCTATGGGCGGGGCGATCGCACTTAAAGTAACAAGTAACGAGTTTTTAAGGCGATCGCCCCGCCCAAAAAGGTCAATACTTGTTACTCACCCCTAGCCGCCCGACCGCACCGCCCGCCGACCCATCACATCTACCTCTCGCTCTAACCCCCGATCGCCATTCACCCCAACCTCGTCCACCTTAAACTGCTCTCTCACCCGTCCCTGCATCTGCTGCACCACACGCCAGGCTTCGTGAGGCAAATGACGCTCTTGCCGGGGCGCTACTTCGATCGCCGTGCCTTGGGTATAAGCCAGGGCATTCACTTGGGCGGGTTTGGGGGAGTTGTAGTTAACCCGCACGTCGGAGAGATTGTAGCCAGACAGGCGTTCGATCCCGGTCTTGAGGCGATCGGGCAATCCGGCTTGATTGGCTGGTTGCTTTTCTGCTTGCCGTTGAGCGATCGCCCGACTCAACCATGAAGATCCTACCAACAATTGTAAAGCCGTTCGTCCGTCATTCATCCCCACCGCCGGGACGTTTTCCCCAGCGTGAGCCTTTGATGCCACTCGTTGCGGGCACGCCAAAAAGGGGGCGTTTGTGTCTTTCTCTGGGGTAGGGTTTTCCTGTTGGGTTTGTACTCGTTCTTTCATGGTTTAAGAAAAAATCATAAATACTCAATTCTACCCAGCATTTCATCCGCAGTTCACACTTCATAAAGCAAGACTAAAGGGTGCATCCCAGTTACGCAAGCCCTCACCCTAAATCCCTCTCCCAAGCTGGGAGAGGGACTTTGAATCCGGCTCCCCTTCTCCCAAAAAGGGAGAAGGGGCTGGG
>JBCDEB010000140.1:0-19153 GCA_039180005.1 Cyanobacteria bacterium P01_G01_bin.54
GGGGCTTGAGCCTCAGGCGGGGCGGGCTTCTCAGCGTTAAGTTCACGCCAGTGGGTTTCCCCGCCCTGCAACCCACGCGATAACATTGGCAGGACGGTTTTAAAGGTTGCGCGGGCACGGAAACCATGCCCCTACAGTCGATTGGAATTTTCTCTGGTAAACATAAAACAACCCTGCCTCCTGGGAGGGGCAGGTCAAGCGCAGCGCAGACCTGGGTGGGTCGGGTCTTTACGTATGGGTGTGAACTTAACGCTGTATTCAGCTCTGGGTGGGAGTTTGAGTGGGTCGACCCACCTCCCCCCTCCGGGGTACTCCTCCCCAGAGGAGATTTCAAAGTAGAACATCCCCTCGCGGGAGAGGTGGTCGCGCGTAGCGCAGACCGGGGTGGGTCAGGTGTTTGTCGCCCCTGGAACCCTTTTATATAGAGAGTTTCGCGCTTAAGTTCACACCAATGGTCTTTATGCCCTAGGGGCTGTCATCAATTAGATCGCAAACGATTGCGATGACGGGTTTACAGCCCCTCTGTCTCGGGGTCGGGCGTTCTATCGCTTGTCCCGTAAGGCTTCTGGGGTTAACTGACGATACGCCCTAAATCCGTTTCTCTAAATATTGCCCGATCATGATTTCCTGACCCGCTCGGGAAATAATGCTTTGGCGCGTCCGGTATTGGGTTCCAATCAGCTTGACCTCTTCTTCAAATTTGGAACCTTTATATTCAGTGCGGAGGCAGAGGGTGCGATCGCTCGGAAAGGTGTAGGTCGCCGTCACCGGTTTGGGCGTGGCAAAGCCGCGATCGCGCAGCAATAGTCCCTGATACTCACCAAAGATGGTCGAGCCCACCGCCGGTTTGCGGCTGGTGTTCGGGTAGGTGCTCTCCCAGGTCACTTGGGTGCCGCAGGAAATGGGGGCATCGCTGGCGAGGCCATGGAGCCCGGCGAGTTCCTGGAGCAGTTCACTGCCTGCCTCCAGGAAGCGAACGGAGAGGAGGCTCTCAACTTCTTGCACCACCCCCTTATCCAAGGTGTAGTAACGACGCTGAGAATGCCATTCACCCACTGTCTCTTGCAAGAACGCTTTGATTTGCTCAGCGGCCAAGGGGCTGAGGGGGTGTGTTGTAGGAGAGACGGACAGAGTTTGCATAAATGGAGACCGTTTAACGACGTAAATTCATAATGAGGCAGATGCGTCAAGAAAAAAGCATCATTTTTTACATTTGTTTATATTTTAAACCTTTCTTTGGATCATTGGCCCAATCCGGTGTCGTCTGACACGGTTTTCGCCTTTCTCAGTCAAATCCAGTACGATACCGATGAGTTAAACCTGAATTCGTTTGCCCCATGACACCGCTGCCCACAACCAACCCAACTTGGCGGGCGATCGTCCAACTCCTACGTTGGGAGAAACCAGCCGGACGCCTGATCTTGATGTTGCCTGCCCTCTGGGCAGTGGTGATGGCAGCCCAGGGCCAACCGCCCCTGCCCCTGGTGATTGTGATCGTGCTCGGCAGCATTGCCACCAGCGCTGCAGGCTGCGTGGCCAATGACCTCTGGGATCGCAACATTGACCCCTTGGTGGAGCGGACGAAAACCCGACCGCTGGCCTCACGGGCATTATCCGTGCAAGTCGGGGTTGGCGTAGGCTTGGTGGCGCTCGCTTGCGCGGCCGGCTTGGCGTTTTATCTGACCCCGTTAAGCTTTTGGCTCTGTGTGGCAGCCGTGCCCTTCATCCTGCTTTATCCCAGTGCCAAGCGATTTTTTCCGATTCCGCAATTGGTGCTGGCGATCGCCTGGGGCTTTGCGGTACTGATTAGCTGGACCGCTGTCACCGGCTCACTCAATGGCCCAGCAGTTTTACTCTGGGGCGCGGTGGTCTACTGGACTCTGGGCTTTGATACAGTCTATGCGATGTCCGATCGCGAGGACGATACCCGCATCGGCGTCAATTCCAGTGCGCGTTTTTTTGGTCGGTTTGCGCCTCATTTTGTCGGGGCTTGCTTTGCCTTAACAACACTGTTGCTCGGTATTGCTGCCTATCTGGAGCAACTCAATGGCAGCTTTTGGGTGATGTGGGTCATGGCAATCTGGGGTTGGTCTGCCCAAACTTGGACTCTCTTACAGCCCGTGATTCCCCGTGCTACCTATGGCAAAATTTTTGGTCAAAACGTCTGGATTGGTGCCGCAATTTTGTTGGGATTCATTACTGGATATCTCAATTGACACGAATTGTATCGATTGCGTTCTCAATTCTTCATCTCCATCGGTTCCCGAATTCCCAACACTGCGGCGATAAATGCCCAACAATCGACGGCTGCCTCGATCTGCTGGTTGGTGGGCTTGCCCGCACCATGTCCGGCCTTGGTTTCGATCCGAATCAACACCGGCGCGTCTCCAGTATGAGCCGCTTGCAAGGCCGCCGCGAACTTGAAGCTATGGGCAGGCACGACGCGATCGTCGCGATCGGCAGTGACGATCAGGGTGGCCGGGTAGGTCGTGCCGGGTTGGAGGTTGTGCAGGGGTGAGTAGGCCCGCAGCACCTTGAAGTCGTCGGGATCATCCGGCGTACCATACTCTGAGCACCAGGCCCAACCGATCGTGAACTGATGGAAGCGCAGCATGTCCAGCACGCCCACCTGGGGAAACGCCGCTGCAAACAGCTCAGGGCGTTGGGTCAGGCAAGCCCCCACCAATAGGCCGCCGTTACTGCCACCGCCGATCGCCAGCTGAGCCGGGTTGGTGTAGCCTGCAGCAATTAGCCATTCCGCCGCCGCAATAAAGTCGTCGAATACGGTTTGCTTGTGGGCTTTCATCCCAGCTTGGTGCCAGGCTTCGCCATACTCACCGCCGCCCCGCAGGTTGGGAATCGCCAACAGGCCCCCCAGTTCAAGCCAGGCGAGCTGACTGACCGAAAAGCTGGGCGTCAGAGGAATATTAAAGCCGCCGTAGCCATAGAGGTAAGTGGGGATCTGGCCGTTGCGATCGAGCCCTTTGCGGTAGGTCAAAAACATCGGCACCCGAGTGCCATCCTTGCTGGTGTAAAACACCTGCTTGCTAGCGTAGTCCTCTGGGCTAAAGGGCACTGCTGGGCGGCGGAAGCAGTCGCTGCTGCCCGTGGCACAGTCATAGCGGTAGATTGTCGTTGGCGTGGTGAAGTTGGTGAAGGCGTAGAAGGTTTCGTGGGCGTTGCGATCGCCGTAAAAGCCCCATACCGAACCAAGTCCCGGTAGCTCCAGCCGCCGATCGAGTTGGCCGTCGCGCTGGTAGAAGCGCACTTCGCTATGGGCGTCCTTGAGGTAGCAGGCGACAAACTGGCCATTGAGCGGGCTGACGCTCTCCAGGGTTTCCGGGCCTTCGGCAATGATGTCGCGGCGATCGCCGCTGACCAGGTCCCAGGCGATCAACTTATCGCTGGGGGCGTCGGCGTTGGTTTGCAGGTAGAAGGTTGTGTCTTCGCTATCCACAAAGGTGTATTTGGCCGTGAATTCCGACACCAGCTCGATAATCGGCGCGTCCGGCTGGGTTAGGTCACGGTAGAAGACCAAATTGCGGGAATCTGTACCAAGCCAGACGAGAATCACCAGGTAGCGTCCGTCTTCGCTGGCGATGCCGGCAAACCCCCAATCCGGGTGATCGGGTCGCTCGTAAACCAGTACGTCTTCGGCCTGGGATGTCCCCAGACGATGGTAATAAAGCTTTTGGTGGGTGTTGACTGCTGAATATTGGGTTTTCGGGTCGGGTTGGTCGTAGCGGCTATAGAAAAAGCCCGCATTGTCGCGCGCCCAAGAGACCCCAGAAAACTTGATCCAATCGAGGCGATCGCCATTATCCTCAACCGTTTCCACATCGCGCACCAACCAGGTCTGCCAGTCCGAGCCACTCGTGGCGATGCTATAGGCCAGATAGCGCCCATCCGGACTGACGGAGATGCCCCCTAGGGCAACGGTACCGTCGTCCGAGAGCAAGTTGGGGTCGAGGAGGGTGCGGGGCTCGCCATCAAGGCGATCGAGGACATAGAGGACGCTCTGGTTTTGCAGACCGTCGTTTTTGCGGTAGAAGTAGCGGTTTCCTTTTTTGAAGGGCAGGCTGTAGCGCGGGTAGTTCCAGAGCTGGCTGAGGCGATCGCGCAGGCGATCGCGGTGGGGCAAGGCGTTGAGCCATTTAAAGGTGACACGGTTTTGGGCGGCAACCCAGGCTACTGTTTCCTCAGCGTCCAACGCTTCCAGCCAGCGGTAGGGGTCGGCGATCGTGACCCCATGCAGGGTGTCGGTGGTGTCAGCTTGGCGGCTGAGAGGATATTGCAAAGACATGGGGTAGGTCGGAATGCGGTGCGGTTTCTATTTTGCCAAATGTATAGTTTTTCATCTTCATATATCGTTTTCCATCTTCACAGGCTGGCTTGAATCCCCGTGATAAAATCCACACTTATAGCTAGGGGTGCTCAGCTTGTGCTGGGCTGAGAAAGACCCTTAGAACCTGAGACTGGTTAACACCAGCGGAGGGAAGCTGTTCTTTTGAGGAAATTAAATATGCGGACTCAATGGGTTGCAAAGCGTCGCGGCCAGACAAACGTGACGCAGATGTTTTATGCGCGTCAGGGCCTACTGACCGAGGAGATGCACTACGTTGCCCAGCGGGAGAATTTACCCCCTGAGTTGATTCGGGATGAGGTGGCGCGGGGGCGGATGATTATTCCTGCCAACATTAACCACACTAACCTGGAACCGATGGCGATCGGCATTGCCGCCAAGTGCAAGGTCAACGCCAACATTGGCGCATCGCCTAACTCCTCAGATCTGGCTGAAGAGGTGGCCAAGCTAGAACTCGCCGTGAAATATGGGGCAGACACGGTGATGGATCTCTCCACCGGCGGCGGTAATCTAGACAAAATCCGCACGGCAATTATCAATGCCTCACCCGTGCCGATCGGCACCGTGCCCATCTACCAAGCCATGGAATCGGTACATGGTCGGATCGAAAACCTGACCGCCGACGACTTTCTCCATATCATCGAGAAGCATGCCCAGCAAGGCGTGGACTACATGACGATCCATGCCGGGATTTTGATCGAATACCTGCCCCTGGTGCGCAGCCGGATCACCGGCATTGTCTCGCGCGGCGGTGGCATCATTGCCCGCTGGATGCTGCACCACCACAAGCAAAATCCGCTCTACACCCACTTCGATGACATCATTGAAATCTTTAAAAAATATGATGTCTCCTTTAGCTTGGGGGATTCCCTCCGACCGGGCTGTACCCATGATGCTTCGGACGAGGCGCAACTCGCCGAACTCAAGACCCTCGGGCAACTCACTCGCCGGGCCTGGGAACATGATGTGCAGGTGATGGTGGAAGGGCCCGGTCACGTGCCCATGGATCAGATTGAGTTCAACGTTAAGAAGCAGATGGAGGAATGCTCGGAAGCGCCTTTCTATGTGCTGGGTCCCCTGGTGACAGATATTGCACCGGGTTATGACCATATCACCTCGGCGATCGGTGCGGCGATGGCGGGCTGGTATGGCACAGCGATGCTCTGCTATGTCACCCCCAAGGAGCACCTGGGTTTGCCCAATGCGGAGGATGTACGCAATGGCCTGATCGCCTACAAGATCGCGGCCCATGCAGCAGATATTGCTCGGCGGCGGCCGGGAGCGCGCGATCGTGACGATGAACTCTCTCATGCTCGCTACAACTTCGACTGGAACAAGCAGTTTGAGCTCTCCCTTGATCCAGAACGGGCGCGGGAATATCACGATGAAACGCTACCTGCTGACATCTACAAAGAGGCAGAGTTCTGCTCGATGTGTGGGCCGAAGTTCTGCCCCATGCAGACCAAGGTGGATGCGGATGCTCTGACGGAGCTAGAGAAGTTCTTGGCGGCGGAGGATGCGAAGAAGGCAGACGCCCTGAAGCAAGCGCAGACGGCAGAGGCGGTTAAGCAGGCTCAAGTGGCGGAGGAAACGGCGACGGTAACAACGAGCTAAATTGCAGCCCATGGGCAATTAGCTATTGATTGCCCATGGGCTACACCTGAGTTGTTCACTTTGTGGGATTTTCGTCCGAAAAAGTTCATACGGATTTCGTGCTGGCAGGCGAGACGCCTGCGCTACGGTCAGTCTGGCTCTAGAGCCCGTAGCGCGGGCATCTTGCCCGCCACGGTTTGTGTATGAGCCAGAACAACCCAAAAATCGGCAGAATAAACAATCCAGGCTACACCGTTTAAATCTGTCATGATATGGGTAATGTGCAGCCCGGATCATGGCAGTTTTATGTAGAGGCAAGAGCAATGAGAGTTAAACAAATCACGGTTAAGGGTCTCTTTGGCAGCTTTGACCATACCATTGCTCTCAACATGGAGGATCGAATCACGATTCTTCATGGGTTAAATGGTGTTGGTAAAACCACTCTACTCTCGATGATCGATGCCTTCTTTAATAAAAGGTTTGATGAATTACTATATATTGATTTCAGTGAACTTCTAATTGATTTTGATTCTAGCCAATTTATCTCTATAAAAGTCAAAAGTTTACGACAGGGATCTCCTGTATTGAACAAGTATCAAGTAAAAGTGGGAGAATTCTTTTTTTCGGATATAGATAGCGAAGTGTATGAATACTCACTATCCATTCCCAAGCAAGCAAGGAAAAAACATCTTTCAAATGTATTGAAGCCGTCTGAAACTATCGAAATTCCCACTGAATTAAGTTTGGGGATTCTTAGTGGTGAGTTAATGGATTTTCTTGTGAAAAGTGATCGTGAAGAAGAGTTTTCTTGTGGATTCGCTATGGAAACAGATATACCTGCATGGTTGAGTCATGTGACCGACTCTGTTGATATTCACTTTATTCAATACCAACGTTTGCTTTTAGACAAGTCAATAGCTGAACGAAAGAGCTTTTCCTCTTTCAATGGAGAGGACTTTCAAAATTCCATTGAGCTTTACTCTAAGCATCTAGCTGGATGCATCAAGGATAATTTGGCACATTATGGTGAATTGTCAAATCGTTTAGATAGTTCTTTCCCTGCAAGAGTTTTAGAAAAAAGTTCTTCTCAAGAGCTTTCTGAAGAAAGCCTGAGAAGCAGAGTTCAAGAATTAGAGAAGTGGAGAGAAAAGCTAATTACCAATGGACTTATCAAGCCAGATACTGAGACACAATTTCAGCTCAACCTAGATGAATCAATGGACAGTGGAACTAAAAAGGTTTTGTCTGTATATCTTGAAGATGTCGAAAAAAAGCTAAACGTATTTGATAATATTCATGAGAAGATCAATCTTTTTAAGGAGATAATTAATCAAAAGTTGCTTAAGAAATCAATGACTGTTGATCCTGACAAAGGATTGGTATTCCATACGGAAGCAGGTCATGAGTTAATGCCAATCGATCTATCGTCGGGTGAGCAACACGAAATCATTATGCTGTATGAGTTGTTGTTTAACTTGAAATCCAATTCTCTCGTATTACTAGATGAACCTGAAATCTCACTACACATGGCATGGAAGGTTGAGTTTCTAGAAGACTTGGTTCAGATTGTTAAACTATCAAAAATTGATGTAATGATAGCAACTCATTCTGCATCACTGATTCACGATCGCTGGGATTTAACGGTTGGACTTAAGGGGTAAGGGCTTTGCAACGTCGTGCCAAAGAAGACTTGAATAGTTTTGTTGATGAAAATCTTATTGCCAATGAACTGAGAATGCTGCGCTACAGCAGTGGTTATGAAGGGTCATTCTTACTGGTTGAAGGAAATAGTGATAAAAAGTTTTACGGCAATCTAATTGATCAATCCCAATGCAAAATCAGATCTGCACCGCCAGGAGTGGATAGTAATCGATCGCTCATTATTAAAACTATCGAAATCCTCAAACGAAATGGTTTTGAGGGAGCACTTGGGATTGTAGATCGAGATTTTGATGCGATCAGGGGTGAGGCGATTGAATTAGAGAACCTGATTTTGACCGATGATCATGATTTAGAGGTGATGCTGGTACGATCGCCCGCTTTTGTTAAAGTCCTCAGGGAGTTTGTCAGTAGTGAAAAACTGGGTAACAAAACGATTGAGTCTGTTGCCGAAGATTGTCGAGGGGCGATCGCCCAACCGGCCATTTATCTCGGCTACCTACGCTGGATCTCCCAACGAGATAACCTAAATCTGCGGTTTAGAGATTTAGTGAAAAAATTCAAAGATTTTATCAATAAAGACAATTTGGCGATTGATATCACGAAGCTCATCAAGACCATCACCGATCGCTCCGAACGACAAGACTTAGCATCTCAACTCCAGCGATCGATTCAAGAACTCGAATCGCAGCCAATGAATATCTGGCAAATCTGCTGCGGCCATGACCTAACTGCTATTTTGGGATTCGCTCTACAAAAACTCTGGGGCACCCACAACACCCAAGCCGTTTCCCCAGACATCCTAGAGCGAGAACTACGCCTTGCTTACGAGAAAGACGACTTTAAAAGTACTCATATGTTTGATGCCATCAAGGTATGGGAGCAAGATCATCCGCCTTACCGAATGTTATTGAACTTCTAAACTGAACTGTAAGGTGGGCTAAATTCGTGGTCTTTAAGTTAAAGCATCGATTGATCAATATTTGCCCACTCTACCCCTGTGTAAACTGCTCGTAGGTATCTCTACTCCCGCCAAGGACAAACAAATCCGGTATCCTAAAGAGCGTCCGCTTGTGCTTCGGGGTTCCATGAGCTATACCGCCACTGAGATTCAGACCTTTTTGAGCCAGAAGACACCTTTCCGGGTGTTGACTCCTTCAGTGCTGGGCGAGGTGGTGGGCCAAATGCGACCCCTGCGCTACCGCATGGGTCAGACCCTGCTGCTCAAGGATAAACTGCCCCACCAAATCATCATTCTCTACGAAGGCCAGGTGCGTCTGTTGGGCTATGATCCCACAACCAAAATGCCCGCCACCCTAGAGCGGCTCGATGCGGGGGCAATGATCGGTTGGATGGGGTTGCTCCGAGGAATTGCCTGCGAGACGGCGATCGCCTCCACCGAGACCATTGGCCTGACGATCGCCGCCGAGCAATTTCTAGAGCTGCTCGACCAATATCCCCGCCTGGCTCAAGAATTTCATGAGCGGACCAACCTTTCTGAAGTCTTTGATCTGCTCTCCCACCAGTCCCTGCCCAATGTCGAGGGCCCCAAGGCGCTCTGTAAGCTGGTTAGCTCGGTGCTCCCCGAGATCCAGGTCTGTAGCCTTGAACCGGGACGTCATGTGACGGCTGAACTCCCCCTGCACCAGACGCCCAGCACCACCTGGTTTGTCAGTGGCGGTAGTGAAGTTAAGGGCCAGCGCCCTAATCAACCCCTTAACCTGCCCCCCAGTCAGCTCAGCCTCGAAATTGTGGGGGAGCAGCCCGCCCGCCTAATCGGTATTGCTGAGCTAGAGCTGCTAGCACCGCCGCCTGCGTCCCCATCCCCGACGGTTGCATTGACATCTGAACCTGCTGGAGCGCTAGAGACGGTTCCCCAAGCGGCGGCAGCGACCACGATCGATGTGCCCTATGCCCCTGAGGTGCGAACGGTTGATGCGCCCCCCGCCCCGCAGCTCACCAGCAGTGAGTCCACGGCTCGGCGGGGGGCTTATCCTTTGGTGCGAGCCGCCGCCGGTATTGAGGCTGCGATCGCCTGCTTTCAGATGGTCAGTCAATATTTCCATATGCCCTTCCGCCGGGAGGTGATCAGCCGGGTCTTAAATGACCAGATGCGCCGCCAGGGGGAAATTTCCCTTTACAACTGCGGCGCGATCGCCGAATTGATGGGTCTCAATGCCCAACTGGTGAATCTACCGGCGCGATCGCTGCCACAAATCCAAACGCCCGTGCTGGTACGTTGGCAGGAGAGTCTAGCAATCCTGTATGAGGTGAGCGATCGTCAAATTGTGATTGGTGTGCCTGAGCTGGGCGTTCTGCGGCGCAATCTTACCGATTTCACTGACACCTGGGACAAAGTCGGCCAAGTATTGCTCCTACAACCCTCCAAGCATACGCCGCAAGAGCGCTTTGGTCTGAGCTGGTTTTGGCCGGTGCTGGCGAAACACAAGCGGGTTTTGGTTGAGGTATTTGTGGCGTCTTTCTTTGTTCAAGTTTTTGCCCTGGCCAATCCCTTAATTGTCCAAGTGATCATCGATAAAGTGATCGTGCAAAACAGTAAAGATACGCTACAGATTCTGGGCTTTTTCTTACTCGGGGTGGCAGTCTTTGAATTTTTGCTCAGCACGGTGCGAACGTATCTGTTTGTGGACACGACCAACCGTATTGATATGAGCCTGGGCTCGGAGATTATTGATCACTTGCTGCGGCTGCCCTTGGGTTATTTTGACCGTCGTCCGGTGGGGGAACTCTCCAGCCGGATTAATGAGCTGGAAAATATTCGCAATTTCCTCACCGGAACCGCCCTAAATGTGGTGCTGGATGCACTTTTTTCCGTGGTCTATATTGCGGTGATGTTTATCTATAGCTGGAAGCTGGCGCTACTCTCGTTGATCACCGTGCCCCTGTTTATGGGCTTGACCTTCTTTTTCTCACCGATCATCCGGAAACAGTTGCGCTTTAAGGCCGAGCGCAATGCCCAAACCCAGTCCCATTTGGTGGAGGTGATGTCGGGGATTCAAACGGTCAAGGCCCAAAACATTGAGCTGCGATCGCGCTGGCGTTGGCAAGAATATTACGCCCGCTATGTGGCGGCAGGTTTTAAAACCGTCCAGACCTCGACCTTGGCCAACTCTGCCAGTAACTTCCTCAGCAAGGTCTCAGGTCTGCTGGTGCTCTGGGGCGGCGCGTTTCTAGTGCTCGAAGGCGAACTCAGCTTGGGGCAATTGATTGCCTTCCGAATTATCGCCAGCTACGTCACCAACCCGCTATTGCGCATTGCCCAACTCTGGCAGAACTTCCAGGAGGTGGGTCTGTCGCTAGAGCGCTTGGCTGATATTGTGGATACGCCCCAGGAGGGCGAAGCGGATGTGGGCAATATTCCCATGCCAGCGATCCAGGGTCATGTGCAATACGAGAACGTGGCCTTCCGCTTTAAACCGGGCAGTCCGCTGCAACTGATGCAGGTGAATCTGGATATTCCGGCGGGCGAGTTTGTCGGCATTGTCGGGCGCAGTGGCGCGGGCAAGAGTACGCTGACTAAGCTATTGGTGCGGCTCTATGACTGGGAGACCGGGCGCATCCTCATCGATGGCTACGATGTGGCCAAAGTCGAACTCTATTCCCTACGACGGCAGATTGGCGTCGTGCCCCAAGACCCGTTGCTCTTCGATGGCACGATCCAAGAAAACATTGCCATGCATAACCCGGAAGCTGCCAGCCAAGAGATTATTGCGGCGGCAAAAGTGGCGGCGGCTCACGACTTCATTATGGAACTGCCCAGCGGCTACAACACCCGCGTCGGGGAACGAGGAGCCAGCCTCTCCGGGGGGCAAAGACAGCGAATTGCGATCGCCCGCACGGTGCTCCAGCAGCCCTCACTCTTAATTTTGGATGAAGCCACCAGCGCCCTGGACTATCCGACGGAGCAGCAGGTTTGCACCAACTTATCTCAGGCCTTTGGCAATCGCACAGTGCTGTTTATTACCCACCGCTTACGCACGGTTCAGGTGGCCGATCGCATTGTCATGATGGAGGCAGGGGCAGTGGTGGAGCAGGGGAGTCATGCGGAGTTGATGGCGCTCAAGGGACGCTATTATGCCCTAGCAAATCAGCAGACGGAGCCGACAGGGTAGGTGCTGATGGTCGCCCCAACCTGATCGCCGATACAATTTATAAGTGCGTATCGATTCTTTCGCTTTGATAGAGCAATGGTACAACAGCTTCAACCCCTTGCCATTAACCCCGAACGTCTCTACCCAGATAGTGACGGAAAACCATTGGCTGATAATACGATTCAACTCCGTTTAATTTTCACCATTAAAGGCGGTTTAGATGCACTCTTTAAAGAGAGAGAAGATGTGTTTGTCGCAGCAGATTTACTCTGGTACCCAGTGCGATTGAGCCAAGATGAGGTTCGAGCCGAAAAAAAACCGCAAACGCAAGCACCAGATGTCATGGTCGTCTTTGGCCGACCGAAAAATGACCGGGGCTCCTATCGGCAGTGGCAAGAAGACAATATTGCGCCTCAGATGGCGTTTGAAATTTTGTCTCCCAGCAATTCTTTAGAGGAGATGCAGAAAAAATTTGCGTTTTATCAAACCCATGGCATTGAAGAATATTATGTATACGATCCAGAAAAGAATCGGCTACAAGGATGGTTGCGACAGGGCGGAACATTAGCTGAAATTGCCCAGATGGAGGGATGGCAAAGCCCGCTTTTAGGCATTAGATTCAGCACCCGTGAAGGCGATCTTGCACTCTTTCACCCTAACGGAGAGCGCTTTGTTGACTTTGTTGAGGTGGTTGAGCAGCGCGATCGCCAACAACAAAGGGCAATTCAAGCTGAAGATCAGCGCGATCGCGCCATTGAAACCGCCGCTCGGGAACGACAGGAAAAGGAACAAACCCAAGCCGCCCTAGAGGAAGCCAACAAGAAAAATCAACAACTCCTCGAGCGCCTTCGGCAACTGGGTGTTGATCCGGAAACACTTCTCTAGCGCAGGAGTCTGTAGGGTGGGTAAATATTTACAAAGCGCCACCTTTATTTTTAGACTGCTAACTTTGCTCAACTTACAGTTTGAAATGTTTGGTATGTCTAGTAGGGACAAGATGAATTGTGGCTAATCGTAAGCACATCAGGATATTAGAGCAAGGAGTCGAGGTTTGGAACCAGTGGCGAAAGAATAATCCTAATACTGAGCCTAAGCTTCAGGATGCTGATCGTCTCAATTCCAACCTCCAGGATGCTGATCTAAAGTACGCCCATCTTGGGAGAGCTAATCTTCAAGATGCTAATCTCCGATATGCTGACCTTCAAAGCGCTGACCTCCAGGACACTAATCTTAAATTTGCTAATCTTCAGGGCGCTGATCTTCGCGGTGCCTACCTACAGTACGCTGAGCTTCAGTTTTCTAAACTCCAAGATGCTGACCTTCAAGGGGCTAATCTTCAAGGCATCAACTTTAATGAAGCTAACCTCCAAAGTGCTAATCTCCAAAATGCTAATCTCCAGAGTTCTTACCTCCAGAACACTGACTTCCAAAATGCTAACCTTCAAAGTGTTAATATTCAAGATGCTAGGCTTCAGAACGCTGACCTACACTGTGCCAACCTTCAGAATGCTGATCTCCAGAGCGCTAGACTTCAGAACGCCCACATTCAATACGCAAACCTCAAGTACGCTAAACTTCAGGACGCCAACTTACAATATGCTGGCCTTCAGAGTGCTGATCTCCAGGGAGTTGATTTTCAGGGCGCTAACCTTCAGAAAACTAATCTGCAAGGCGCTAATCTGCAAGGCGCTAATCTGCAAGGCGTGGACTTCCAAAATGCTGATCTTCAGGGAGTTGTCCTCATCAAATCTCAAGCCCTGTTTACTGATTTCAGCAATGCCAATTTAACAGGTGCTTGTATTGCTCAGTGGGGAATTAATGAGCAAACAAACTTCACTGGTGTTCAATGTGACTTTATTTACCTCGGCTGGGATGAGAAAAAACAATGCCCCACCGATCGCCGCCCCCATAATCCCGATGAAATCTTTGCTCCCGGTGACTTTGCTCGCCTGATGGAACAAGCGCGGGACACCGTAGACTTGATTTTTGGCAATGGGATTGATTGGCAAGCCTTTTTAAGTTCGTTTCAAGATCTGCAAATTTCGGGCGAACATGGTGAACTCTCAATTCAAAATATCGGTAGAAAATCAGACGGCTCTTTTGTGATTAGTGTCGAAGCGCCACCCACTGCCAATAAAGCCGCGATCGAACGGAACTTCCAATCCAAATACGATGCTGAACTTAAACGCCTCGAAGCCAGCTATCAAACCCAACTCCAACTCAAAGATGAACAGATCGCTATTTACCGATCGCAAAACACCAACATGACCGACATCGTTAAGATGTTGGCAAGTCGCCCGATCAATGTTCCGGTTAATGTGGAAACCACCGCAGTAGCCGAGAATCAGGCCAACTCAGTCCAACAAGAATTCCAGGGGCCCGTGTATGGCGCAGCAGGCACCGTCCAAGGCGCTCAAATTATCAACGCCCAGCCACCACAAAACTGCAGCACCGCCGCCGAAGTTCAAATCCTGCTCCAGCAACTCTCCGCCACCCACCCCTCCACAACCACGCTCGAACAGATGCAGGTTGCCATACAAGCCATCGAACAGATCGAAAACGACGCCACCTTTAAAGCAAACGTCATCGCCGCTGCCCGAGGTGGATTGCTTGAAGGACTGAGAGCGAGTTCGATTGGGGCGATCGTGGCGGGGGCGATCGAAGGTTGGCTTAAGGCTTAGATAACGTACCAATATCTTTATCCCCACATCCCATGACCCCACCGGAAAAATATGTCCTACAGTAAACTAACCTTAGCGAATCTACAGCACGAGTTTGGTCTGACCTTAACCGAAACGGTGGGTTTGTTCGCCACTGCGCCACCCGTAGAACCCCCTGAACTCCTGAGCATGATTTTGACAGATAATGTGCCGCTGGCGATCGCCATTGGCACCGAAAAAGCCCGCTCAGAACTGATTGTGATGCCGATTTTAGTGGCGTTGCGCAAACATTTTCACAACCAAATTAGTCTATTTTCTGGGGTGGAGTTTAATGTGGATGGCGATCGCAACTTAACTGGTGTTTGTGATTTCTTACTCAGTCGATCGCCCCAACAACTGTTGATCCAGTCCCCCGTCGTCGCCCTCGTGGAAGCCAAGAATGACAATTTAAAGTCGGGTTTAGCCCAATGCTTAGCAGAAATGGTCGCAGCCCAGGTTTTCAATGCCCGTCAGGATACTGGAATCAACACCATTTATGGTGCGGTGACCACCGGAACAGCTTGGCAGTTTTTGCAGTTACAGGGTCAGCAAGCCAGCATTGATCTCGATGAATATTCCCTCAAGACCCTTGACCAGATTTTTGGGATTTTGGTTGGCTTTTTGGCTGGATGAATGGGTTGATTGGATAAGTAAACCGCATCCCGGTTTGGGATTGCTAATCCAGAATTTAAAGGGTGGGCTGTGGGAACACATTAAGTTATATGGGTAGAACGGCGAGACCGCTCTCCAGGCAAGGCAAGATGAAAAGACTGCTTTACTCCTTGTAATATCACGCCTAACACCATGCTCGAACATGATGTGATCATCGTCGGTGGTGGTCTGAGCGGTTGTCGTGCCGCTCTAGAAATCAAACGCCGTGCACCCGAGACCCAGATCGCCCTGATCGCCAAGACTCACCCGATTCGCTCCCATTCCGTTGCCGCCCAAGGGGGGATTGCCGCGAGCCTGCAAAATGTTGATCCAGACGATGGCTGGGAAGCCCATGCCTTTGACACGGTCAAGGGCTCAGACTACCTGGCGGATCAAGATGCGGTAGAACTCCTCACCAAGGAAGCCCCTGGGGTGATTATTGAGCTGGAGCACCTGGGGGTCTTGTTTTCGCGCCTGCCCGATGGGCGCATTGCCCAGCGGGCCTTTGGGGGTCATTCCCACAAGCGCACCTGCTACGCTGCCGACAAAACCGGCCATGCCATCCTCCACGAACTAGTGAATAACCTGCGCCGCAGGGGGGTGCAAATTTACGACGAATGGTATGTACTGGAGCTGATCCTAGAGGACAACCAAGCCAAGGGGGTGGTGATGTATCACCTCTTGGATGGGCAACTGGTCGTGATGCGGGCCAAGGTGGTGATGTTTGCCACTGGGGGCTACGGGCGGGTGTTTAACACCACTTCTAATGATTTTGCCTCCACGGGGGATGGCCTGGCTATCTGTGCGCGGATGGGCTTGCCGCTTGAAGATATGGAGTTTGTCCAATTCCACCCCACGGGGCTCTACCCGGTCGGCGTATTGATTTCTGAGGCGGTGCGAGGAGAAGGCGCATATCTGCGTAATAGTGAGGGCGATCGCTTTATGACCCAATATGCCCCCAAACAGATGGAATTAGCCCCACGGGATATCACCTCGCGGGCCATTACCCTAGAGCTGCGGGCGGGGCGCGGCGTCCATGCGGATGGCTCGTCGGGGGGGCCGTTTGTACATCTGGATCTGCGCCATATGGGTAAAGAAAAAATCATGAGCCGCGTCCCCTTTTGCTGGGAGGAGGCCCATCGTCTGGTCGGCATTGATGCGGTTCACGACCCCATGCCCGTGCGCCCGACGGCTCACTATTCCATGGGCGGCATTCCGGTGAATACCTCGGGGCGGGTGCGGCGCAATGCCACCGAGTTGGTGGAGGGCTTCTTTGCATCAGGAGAGGCGGCTTGTGTGTCGGTGCATGGCGCGAATCGCTTGGGCAGTAATTCGTTGCTCGAATGTGTGGTTTATGGGCAGCGCACGGGGGCGGCGATCGCCGACTATTTGCCGGGCCGCAGCCTGCCCGAGGTGAATGAGCAGCAATATTTACAGGCGGCCCGCGATCGCCTTCAAGCCCTCCTTGACCAACCCGGCACGATTCGAATTGGCGAGCTACGGCAGCAGTTCCAAGACACGATGAGCGAGCATTGTGGTGTCTTTCGCACCGCCGAGATCATGCAAACGGGCTTAAGCGCTATCCGGACGCTCAAGCAGCAGTTTACCCAGATCAAACTGGATGATACCGGAAGCTGTTGGAACACCGAATTGATCGAAGCGATCGAACTCCAGAGCATTATGGTTGTGGGTGAGACGATTCTGGCCTCGGCATTGCAACGCCAGGAGAGTCGCGGGGCCCATTCCCGCGAAGATTTCCCCCAGCGCGATGATGCGCAGTTTCTGCAGCATACGCTAGCCTATGCAACAGCGGAGGGGATTAAAATTGACTATATGCCTGTCGTTGTGAATCGCTTTGAGCCCAAGGAGCGCAAATATTGAGCTGCGGTCGGGGAATTGCTCAATCGTTGCCTTCGTTCTAAGACCCATCATTTTGCCTCCCTTACAATTTTTCACAACTGTGAGTAATACTTAGCCTGAGAGATTGCCTAGATACATAATTAAGTCCAAATCTGATAGAACTCAATGATCAGGGAGTAATAATGATGATATTCAAAACAATTACCTTCACAACTGTGAGTGCTGTTGCTGCTGCTTTAGTAACGGTCTTGTCTGGAAATGTTGCCCAGGCAGCAACCTTTAGACAGATCCGTATTGGCGATGTAGATGGCTTTGGCTTTGATCCAACGAATCTGAAAGCTGCCAATGGCGGAGCCGCAGATGTGAATGGTAACGGCATTCTGGAGTCGGGTGAATACTTGCCTAACTTGGGTGACCGACAAAACCAAGGGCGGCCAGCCGTTGGCTCGGTAAGCAATGATGACTTTGATAACCGTACCGATGAGTTAAGTAATACATTCTTGGCAGGTCAGGGCTATGTTGACCAGGGAAGTAGTGGCTCAGCGCTCACAGATATTGCACTTTCAACTAGCCATGCAAGCAAGATGAATGAACTAGTTGATTTGGGCTACCAGAAAGATCGAAAGCTCCCAGCACGTCGCTTTGTTTTTGACTTCACTGCTGACCAAGTCAACGCAGATGTCCCATTCTTCTTTAACCTGATTTTTGGTGACTATGATGTTGCCCCTGCTGAAGTTAAGTTTACCCGCGCTGATGACTCGACATTTACCGAAAGTCTCATCCGCCAGAATAATCGTGCAGGGGGAGATGGACTGATTCAATCTGCCTTCTTAGAGCTGAGCTTTGAGGATATTTTTACCCGCACCGGGTCAGGTTATGAGGGTTATCTGATGGCTGAGTTAGTTGCACCCGATGAGCCCTATCTTGCGATTGACTATGTAGAGCTGAGCACCCAGCCTGTAAACCAGGACGTTCCCGAGCCCACAATGACATTCGGTTTACTCGCATTGGGGTGGGTGGGGACACGCTTTTTGCGGCGTCAGAAAAATTGAGTCGGAATTTTGAACAGTGAGGTGGGCAAGTAATTGATAAATCGATACCATTTTTAGAATCACTAATTTTGCCTACCTTGCAATTACCGTCCCACCTAGAGGCCATCATCAATTAAACTTCAAACCTTTGCGGTGACTCAATTAAAGTCCCTCTTCTGTTGTTTGGGCCGGGTACTCTATCGCTTTTCCCGTAAAACTTCTGGCTCTAACTGCTGACGTGCCCTAAATCCCAACACCCAACACCATGTCCACCCTAATCGCTACCAAAGACCTAAGTCTGTATGACCTCGAAAAGCGATTTGGGGTCGAAGTTGCGATCGTGCCTGAACTATTGACCCCTTGGCTACAAACCCAAGCCCCCCCGACCGAGGCAGAAAAAGCGATTTTACACCGCATCCGCCAGCATTATCTCAACTTAAACCGCCGTCGTCCCCTGCTCGAAGATCTAGTAAAAATGGTTGTTTTGTCACCCTTGCTGGCCGCTACCGGATTTTATGATCAAGACTTCGAGATCAAAACCGAAGAGAAAGTTGAAATCAGCATCGAAGACGAAAGCACGATCATACGGGGCTTCATGGATATTTTGATTATTCAGGAGCAATTATGGTTACTGGTGATTGAGACCAAACGTGTCCAAATCAATGTCACTACCGCGATCCCACAACTCCTATTTTATCTACTCACAAATTCTAAATCCCATCCCACCTATGGGTTGGCAACCAACGGTCTTGAATTTACTTTTCTCAAACTCACCACCCAAAATAACCATCCTCACTGTCAGCGCTCCTATGCCCTTTCTTTAGAACGAGATGAAGATATCAACCAAGTATTTACTGCGCTCAAACACTTTGGTCAGGGTATGGAGATTAGGAGTATGGATCGGTAGCGTGGGCAAATATTAATCAATCGCAGATTGAATTGAATCATGAAACCCAGTATCAACATTGGTTGTGTTGGGTTTCGCTAGGCTCAACACCAACCTACAATTTAGAGTTGACGCTGCATTAGTGAATTGGCACGTTATCCTTTAGGGATGACAAGCAGGTTAGAAGCGAGACTAGGCAAAGGATGTAGACATTAACCCGCCCAAAGAAATAGGGTGGAGATTGGAAAACCACCCACCCTGGAAAAATGTTGCCTCAATTGTACCGCAAGGTCATCAGA
>JBCDEB010000141.1:0-18865 GCA_039180005.1 Cyanobacteria bacterium P01_G01_bin.54
CTCAAACCCATAGATAACGTGAGTTTCGGTTAAGCGAAGCTATCGTATTCCTCAAAGCACTAAAATCTCAATGTCAAACCCGGTTGTCAGGGGACCTGCCCCCCGACACCTCCCGCTGAGGGGGAAATTGCCCCCTCAGACTCCGGCAATATCGGAGCTAGTATTGTTGGATTCTGCTGTGTTTTAGCATCTTTCGCAATGTCTGCTTATCCAGAACTCACCTTAGATAGCAACGGTTTTGTGACCGCGTTTGCGCTAGCATCCCCAGCGGTGAAATTGCGAACTGCGAACTGAATGTTAGACAAAGTAAATACTGGGCCAACCTTTGCGCGTTTTTTTCGAGGGGGGTGTTCTACTGGGGATGTAACCCTGCGATCGCCTCCTTGGCGGTTTGACCCATGCAACACTCTCTGAAGCTCTTTATTTTACTGGGCTTGGTTGGTAGCCTGAGCGCCTGTGGCTTGCCCCGTGCTAGTGATATCAATCCTCCGCCTGAGCCAGACACATCCCCCTCCCTGGATGATCCGCGCTCTCCCCTGATCATTCCCGCTCCGCAGCAGCCTTCTGCATCGGAGGGGATTCAATCTGAGAGCATTGAGTTAGAGGAGGCTGAATCGGCGGCGATCGAAGCAACGCCTGTAACGTCTGTTGAGCTCACAAACACCCCCGAGACTGAACCCCAGGCAGCACCTGAAGATGAGCGGCCTGACGCCGTGGCGGAACCTGAGCAAACGGCGCAGTAAAGGTTCAATGAAACTGTATTTCTCGCCCGGCATTGCAGCGTTGCGATCGAGCCGGGTGGGTTGCTCCAAGGCAGCGGCGATCTGTCAGCAGGAAACGCAACACCCGTCGGGGCGGGTTTTGTCTGCGGCGTTTTTGGCTATGGGAGTTGGGGTTGAGCGGTTGATCATGGTTTGAGGTGAGGTTGGGGCAATCCTAGGAGATTGCCCTGACTGTATCGCTCAATCGGGTTAGCGATCGGGGTTTTTATCGGGTTCATCGTCGTCTAGGAGCCCGAAGATGGCGGTTGTGCCGGCGATGGCGATCGCGTTCATGGTTCCACTCAGTTGTTTTTGGATCTCGGTGGGATTGTCGAGGGTGGCGAGGTAGAGGCTGGCGGCTAGAGCAGTGGAAGTTGTCGCAACGGCGAAGCGGAGCAGGAGTTTGTTCATGGCGAGTTATCGGGTTGATTTATCTCCATTGTTCAGAACCCTTGTATTGCCTGCTGTTCAGCGATCGCCCATTGGACGTTCAATGGTGTTCGATACTGTCCACGGTTGTTCACTGGCCTAAAATAATGCGTAGGCTAAACCTGTTGAGTAGCAAGACGTATGGGGCGATCGCGGAAGTTAACACTCACAAATTGGACAGCAGCGAACAATGCTTTAGATCTGCGTTACGCAAGCAACAAGTCAGAGCTGGCAAAGCGTATGAAAATGTCACGAACGACCATAACCAAGTTTTTTAATCAAGAGCCAGTTGGAGAGTCTAGCTTTCGCAAAATTTGTAAGGCACTAGGGTTGTTGAATTGGGAGGAAGTTTCTTCAGTTGAGCATCCTTCAAGCTCCTCAAATGACCAACCTTTAAGCCAAGCACAATTTGATAAAGATTTTATTGAGCGAGTCAGAGAACACTGTCGTCAGAGAATTCTGAAGCAACACAGCCGAATGCGTTTGATAAGTGGGCAAAAGATTGGAGTTGATCAGCTCTATGTAGATGTATGGCTGCTGGAAAAACCTGAACGTAGACATTTCAATACCCCAGAAAGCTTGTTGGAGAACTTTGATATTGAGAAGGATCGTCTGGCTTTGGGTAAGCGTATTCAACGTAATCCAGGTTTCGAGATTGCGAAAAACAATCCCAAGCTCATTATCTTAGGAAAACCGGGTTCTGGAAAAACAACATTTTTGAAGCACTTAGCTGTTAGCTGGTGCAATAGTGAATTTCAATCCGATAAGATCGCTGTTCTTATTGAACTTCGAGAGATTCAAGACAACGTATGGCATTTAATGGATATCCTCGACAAGGAATTAGGCTTTAGTAACTGGAAGAACGCTCAAGAATATCTACAGGAAATCAAAGAGGCAGAACGCCTACTAAGTATCTTGAAAAATGCATCAGAAGAAAGCGATTTCAAAAAGGCATCAGAAGAAGGCGTAATCAAAGAGGATTTTCTTAAAGAGGGAATTAAATCAAATCTAGAGAAACTCAAAGAATGTCGCTCAAGCATCAAGGTTCTTCTTGAGCAGAAAAAACTTTTGATCTTAATGGATGGTCTGGACGAAGTATCCACTCATGATCTTCGTTATCTCATTCAAAATCAGGTGACTGAAATAGCAAGAGAATATCCTGGAAATCGCTTTATTATGACTTGCAGGACTCAAGTCATGGAGAAAGTTTTAAGTATTTTAGACCCAGTTGAAATAGCAGATTTTAATTCAAGTCAGGTCAAGAAATTTGTCTTGAACTGGTTTATAACAAACGGTAAATCTGAGCTTGAAGCTCTCAAGAGATGGGAAATGATTCAGTGTGCCATAGTCGAACAGCCTGACTTGAAAGAAGTGAGTGCTACACCAGTTCTTTTGAATTTGGTGTGTTTGGTTTTACAAGAGCAAGAAGAAATGCCAAAAAATCGAGTCTGGTTGTACAGAAAAGGAATAAAGTTATTACTTAGTCGCTGGAATGAAGATAAAGATATTAAGGGTTGGGAAATTGGTGCTGATTTCTATCGCCAATTGAGTGTTGAGGATAAAGAGAAATTGCTCATTGAAATCGCAGCACGTAAGTTTGAAAATCCCAAAAACTTTATTTTGTTTGAGCAAGATGAGTTAGCCAAACACATCACTCAAGAATTAAGACTAGCTAATGTGCAGCAGGGATCTAATGTATTGAAGTCCATCGAGGCCCAGCATGGTCTTCTAATTGAGAGAGCCGATGAATTGTGGTCATTTTCTCACCTAACCTTTCAGGAGTATTTCACTGTCCAATGGCTAACTCATTTATCACCTCAACAGCTAGCGGAGAAGATTTCTGATCAGCAATGGAGAAATGTCGTAGAACAACTTGTCAAGTCGCAACAACCTATCGATTATTTATTTCGATTAATCAAGCAGGCTATTGATCAATCCATAACACAGGATTTTACATTCCAATCTTTTTTGATTTGGTTACTGAAAAAGTCAAACTCTCTTCAAACCAGCTATAAATCCGTGGCAGTCCGAGCATTCTATTATTCACTTACCAGTGATTGTGCTATCGATCTTGACCTCGACTTTAACCTCGATCTCACATTTGATCTAGACATCGTTTTCAACTTTGACCTCAAACTTGTCCTGGCCCGTAATCTCGATAGTAGCCTCGATCATGCTCTCAACTTCGACTTCGATCTCAACCCCGACCTCGATTGTCCTCTTAATCTTAATTCCAACCTCAGCCTTGACCGTGCCATGGAATGTACTCGTGCCCGAGCCAATGCCCGAGCGCATGTCCTCGACCATAATCCTGGCCAAGCTCGAACTCTCAACCTTGCCCGTGCTTATGCTCTAAATCTCGACCGTGCCCTCGACTTCGCTATCAAACATGCCTGCGACCTTAACCTCTTGTCTGACTTTACTGACCATCTGCACCAACTTAAGAACAAACTACCAACCTCAAATTCCTCAGAAGAAGTTCAAAGCTGGTGGTTATCACACGGAAATCGATGGATCGAGCGCCTCCAGCAGGTTATGACTAAATATCGCAACATGGGGCATAATTGGCATTTCACTCAGGAACAACAGCAACAGCTTCGACGGTACTACAGAGCTAACATATTTTTGACTAACCTGATGAAAATTGAAGGAGCAATTACTGAAGGCTGTCGTACTGAAATTGAGGAGAATCTATTATTGCCCTGGGCCGAACTTCAGCGGCGTCAGCCACACCTTTATGGAGAGTTGGAGTCGTTATAAATACACTAGATCTTGAGGTGAATGATGCTGGAAACGATTCAACAACCAACCCGTGAGATTTTGTACAGGCTGCGCGATCGCATCGCCTCCCTTTACCAAGAGCGCTTGCATCAGATTATTCTCTTTGGCTCTCAGGCACGAGGCGAGTCAAGATCAGACTCGGATATTGATATCCTTATAGTTCTCAAAGATGAAGTTGATTCTTGGACAGAAATCAAAAGGACAGGACAGATTATTGCCCAGCTTTGTTTAGACCATAATATTCTAATCAATAGCCTCTTTATGTCCCGCGATCAATATTTAAATCACGACACTACTTTACTTCGAAATATTAATCAAGATGGAATTGTCATATGTTAGATGAGCAAAAGCAATTAGTTGCCAAAGCGAACAAAAACATCAAAGCTGCTGAGCTTTTATTTGAGCAAGAGTTTTATGATGTATCAATTTCCCGCTCCTACTACGCGATGTTTTACATCACAGAAGCCTTTCTTATTGGTGAAGGCTTGTCATTTTCCAAACATTCAGCAGTCATCAGTAAATTTGGTGAAATATTCGCTAAAACCGGCCGCTTACCGTCAGAATATCATCGTTATCTGATCGAAGCCGAACAATCAAGAACAAGAGCTGATTATGATGCCCTGTTCACACCAACCGCCCTTGAAGCCCGAGAAAATCTCGATCGCGCCGTCTTATTCCTAAAGTTGGCCGAGCAAACCCTAACGTAGAGATGTAATAAAGATTGATGATGAAAGATCTCGAAGTTGCCGCCACTGTTGACGCTCAAGGAAATCTATAACCTGAACAGCCCTTCAACCTCGCCGCCCAAAGCCGAGTTCGCATCATTGTCCTGCTTGAAGACAATCCTGACGACGAACCCAAATCCGTTATGCTAGAGAGCCTGCGCCAAGCCTAGCACGAAGCGAAAACAGGTCAAGCCCTTCCCTTCTCTGCACTGTGGGATGAGGAAGTTCTGAATTAAGAAAGCATGATTTTTATTCTAGATTCAGTAAAGCGTGAGCTATAACAAATTCCATATCTATTGAGTGACGAGTTTAGATTAGACCCGTAAAATGAAAAAAGACAGAAGAGCCACGCCACGCAAAGCGATCGCCCCCGAGCCAAAAACCAGTGATGACTTTCGCCTATCCTCTGATATTGAAGTCACCTCCAGCTCTCCCAATGACAACCGAACCAGTAAAGTGTTCGGCTACGTTTCTGCTTATCCTAACGAGTACTTGATCCATTATCGTAAGGGTAAGTTTAGGAAGCGATCGAGTGGTCAAGGGGCTCAATGCTTTAAGCTGCCCGGTGATACAGTTGTCATTATTCCCAGTAGTTTAAAACAAATTGTTTTTCAGTCCAATCAGCTCACGGTTGACAATGTAGATGTGCGAATCCGGGGAATTGTCATCTATCGGATTTTTGATCCCCTTAAAATCAACGCTAAGATTAACTTTTTTAATCGTCAGGCGGCTGAGAACAAGCTCGCCCGTATGGTGGGTGATCTTTGTCGTTCAATTGTCAAATGGCTGATTGCCAATATGGCAGTTGAAGAATGTATTCGCAGACGTAAAGAAGATATTGCAGATGCCCTAAAACGAGAAATCTCGCTGGTTGTGGATGATGAATCTAATTCTTGGGGGATTGAGATTGTCACCATTGACATCCAGGATATCTATATTCAAGATGATGATATTTTTAATGCACTCCAGACCTCTTTTAAATCACAGAAAATGCGGGAGTCTGAGCTGTGCGAGCTAGAGGCAAAGCGAGACCTCGAAATCAAGCAGCTAGAGCTCGATGCTCAACTTGCCGAGCGCCGCAAAGAACAAGAACTCAGAAAGCTAGAGATTGAAAGCGAACTTGCCGAAAAACGAGCTGAACTCAAAGCTCAAAAGATGGCTCAGGAGGCTGAGTTAGAACTGTCTAAAATCCGGACGGAAGAGGAAAAGAAAACCTACTTGAAAGCGCAGGAACTCGAACGCAAAAAGACTGTCAATGTTCAAGAATTAGAATTGGCAAAATTGCGAGAGCAAAACGAACTCGAACGACTGCGGGCTGAGAGTGACTTTGAGCTAGAGCGTAGCCGTCTCGAAGCCGAAGCCCAAAACCGTGCTGAACAAGCGCAAATTGAAACCCTGCGTCAGCGCATGGAAGTTGAGAATAATATTACACCGGCTGGGCTTGAGAAGAGTTTCATCGAAGATGCGCTACCCCAAATTGCCACTGCTCTGGCTAAGAGTATGACTAGCTCAAATGTCAATATTGTGCAAGGTCAAGGCGATATCAATACACCCTTTAGCCTGATGCTCTTTGAGATTACTGAGCTTTTGAAGGAACGGCTCAACCGTTTTAGGCAAAGCAATGACTCCCTAGAGGGCGATAGTTCCGATCGACTCGATGATGGGGATAATTAAGGGCTGTCGGGTGCATCCCAGTTTAGCAGCCCTCACCCTAAATCCCTCTCCCAAGTTTGGGAGAGGGACTTTGAATCTTGCTCCCCTTCTCCCAATATTTGGGAGAAGGGGCTGGGGGATGAGGGCAGTATTGGCAAAAGTGGGATGCTCCCAGGCTGTCATCTGTTGGGGTCGAGCGCTCCATGCCCTTTCCCATCCAGCTTCTGCGGTTAACGGATGACCCGCCCGAAAACGTCCCGATACCCATTGGGGAAATTTATTCAACCCGCACCGCCTCCAAAAACGGCACGAAATGCTCCAGATCCGGCGTTTGTAGATCCACGACCTTGGCCGTATCATCCCAACGCCGCAACGCGATCGCCTCTCTAGCAAAAAGCTGGCGAATAAACGTCGCTGCCGCCTCACGGTCAAAAATGCCCCCTTGCAACTCCAAGCTCACCTTGGAAACATCGGAAAGGCTGGCCCAATAGTCTTCCTCAGCAGCGCAGAGATAGCGTTTGGCGGCCACATGGAGCCGAATGGGGGCGATAACCGTTTCCGGAAATAGCGTTTTGAGGAGTGGAATCGCCCGATACTCATGGCGATCGTCGCCCTGCTCAGCCAGATCTTTTCCCAGATGATGCACCAGATACCCCAGATCATGGAACAATGCCGCCGTAATCAGCGCCGCTGAGCTGTTAGCTGCTTCTGCCAGCGTGGCACATTGCAGCGCATGTTCAAGCTGGGTCACGTCTTCGCCGCTATATTGGACATGGCCGCGTTGGCGATAGAGGTTCAGCAGGGGAGTGAGGGGGGACATGATTTTTCTATCCATAAATAAATTTTAGTCAGCCTCAATCCGCTTGAATCAGTCCGTTAGGAGAGTGCAACACTTTTTGCCATAACTGTTCTGCCCCACATTGATTTGGCGTATCGGCTTTTGCTTACGTCTGGCGATCGCCCCCTTCATCACCCGTCTGAGTCCTGCCGGGATTGGTACGGGAAACCGACCGTTTCCGGTCACTAGGCATCGTCCCAAACCCCAGCCCCTCGGTGATACCATGAGGGTTCAGCGTTGACTGTCATGGCTCTCGTCTCTCGTCAAAATGAGACCCATGTTCAGACCAATGGTGAATGACAAATAACCCCTAACGGCGATCGGCGGCTCTGTATTCAAGGCAGATTTTAAAGGCATATGTTCAAAACCCTCTTTGGCGACCCTAATGCACGGAAACTGAAAAAGTATCAGCCCTACGTCGTCGATATCAACCTGCTGGCTGAAGAGATGTCGGACCTCTCGGATGAGCAACTCCGTGCCAAGACGGATGAGTTCAGGACCCAACTGGCTGATGTCAAGAGCGATCGCGACCAAAAAGACTTACTCGATGATATTTTGCCCGATGCCTTTGCGGTGGTGCGCGAGGCCGCCTCGCGCGTCTTGGGCATGCGTCACTACGATGTGCAGCTCTTGGGCGGCATGGTGCTGCATGAGGGGCAGATCGCCGAGATGAAAACCGGAGAAGGCAAGACCCTGGTTTCCACGCTGCCGGCCTATCTCAACGCCTTGACCGGTAAAGGGGTGCACATTGTTACGGTCAACGACTACCTGGCCCGCCGGGACGCGGAATGGATGGGTCAGGTGCACCGCTTTTTAGGGCTCTCCGTGGGGCTGATCCAGGCGGGGATGAGTCCGGCGGAGCGCCAGAAGAACTATGCCTGTGACATTACCTACGCCACCAACAGCGAACTGGGCTTTGACTACCTGCGCGACAACATGGCTACCTCGATTGAGGATGTGGTGCAGCGACTGCCCAACTATTGCATCATCGACGAGGTGGACTCCGTGCTCGTGGATGAGGCCCGGACACCCTTGATCATTTCCGGTCAGATAGAGCGCCCGACGGAGAAATATGTGACGGCGGCGGCGATCGCCGCCCAACTCGAGCCCCAGGAAGAAGAAGAGGGGCCGGGCGATTATGAGGTGGATGAAAAAGCACGAACCGTCTTGCTCACCGATGACGGCTTTGCCAAGGCTGAAGAACTGCTCAAAGTCGACGACCTCTACGACCCCAAAGATCCCTGGGCCCATTACATGTTCAACGCCATCAAAGCCAAGGAACTCTTCACTAAAGATGTGAACTACATTGTGCGGGAGGGCGAGGTGGTGATCGTCGATGAATTCACCGGGCGAGTGCTCAAGGGGCGGCGTTGGAGTGATGGGCTGCACCAGGCGATCGAGGCCAAGGAGGATGTAGAAATCCAAAAGGAAACCCAAACCCTGGCCACGATTACCTATCAGAATTTCTTTTTGCTCTACGACAAGCTGGCCGGCATGACGGGGACGGCCAAGACCGAAGAAGCCGAGTTTGAGAAAATTTACGACATGCAGGTGACGGTCGTGCCCACTAACCGGCCCTCGGCTCGGGCGGATCTGGCGGATGTGGTCTATAAGACGGAAGAGGCCAAGTGGAAGGCGATCGCCGAGGAATGCACCCAAGTCCACGAAGACGGCCGTCCGGTGCTGGTGGGGACGACCAGCGTTGAAAAATCCGAGCTGCTCTCCGGGCTGCTCCAGGAGCGCAAGGTGCCCCATAACCTGCTCAACGCTCGCCCCGAGAACGTGGAGCGGGAGTCCGAGATTGTCGCCCAAGCCGGTCGGGCTGGGAGGGTGACGATCGCCACCAACATGGCTGGCCGGGGCACTGACATCATTCTGGGTGGTAACTCGGACTATATGGCCCGCCTCAAGATCCGTGAATACCTGATGCCCCGCGTAGTGATGCCTGAGGACGACAAGCAACTGATGGCTGCGGTGCCCGGTGCGCCGCGCAAGCGCTCGAAAGCCCAAGGTTTTGGCGGAGAGGGTAAGAAGCCCAAGACCTGGAAGGTTTCGCCGGATATTTACCCCTGCCCCCTTGCAACCGAAACCGAAGGCCAGCTCAAGGAGGTGGTAGGCTTTGCCGTCCAAAAGTACGGTGAGCAGAAGCTGCCGGAGCTTGAAGCCGAAGAAAAGATTGCGATCGCCGCCGAAAATGCGCCGATCACGGACCCCGTGCTGGTTCAACTGCGCGAGACCTATAAACAGATTCGCGGCGAGTATGAGCAACTCACCGACGCAGAGCATGACCAAGTAGTGGAGCGCGGTGGCTTGCATGTGATTGGCACCGAGCGCCATGAGTCCCGCCGCATCGATAACCAGCTGCGCGGTCGCGCTGGACGGCAGGGCGATCCCGGCTCCACCAAGTTTTTCTTGAGTTTGCAAGATAATTTGCTGCGGATTTTTGGCGGCGATCGCGTCGCCGGCCTAATGAACGCCTTCCGGGTCGAGGAAGATATGCCGATCGAGTCCGGGATGCTGACGCGCTCCCTCGAAGGGGCGCAAAAGAAGGTGGAAACCTTCTACTACGACACCCGGAAGCAGGTCTTTGAATACGACGAGGTGATGAATAATCAGCGCAGCGCCATCTATACCGAACGCCGCCGTGTCCTCGAAGGCCGTGACCTCAAGGAACAGGTGATCGACTATGCCGAACAGACGATGGACGACATTGTCAATGCCTATACCAACCCCGATCTGCCTCCCGAAGAATGGAAGCTGGATGAACTGATCAATAAAACCAAAGAGTTTGTTTATCTGCTCGAAGACCTCCAGCCCAGCCATCTCGAAGACATGACCATTTCCGAGATCAAGGTCTTTATGCACGAAGAGGTGCGCAAAGCCTACGATATCAAGGAAAACCAGATTGAGAAAATTCAACCGGGCCTGATGCGCCAAGCCGAACGCTTCTTTATCTTGCAGCAAATTGACACCCTCTGGCGGGAACATCTGCAAACCATGGATGCGCTGCGGGAGGCGATCGGCCTACGAGGCTATGGCCAAAAAGACCCCTTGATTGAATACAAGCAAGAGGGCTATGAAATGTTCCTCGAAACCATGATTGACATTCGCCGCAATGTGGTCTTTTCCCTGTTCCAGTTCCAACCCCAAGGGCAACCCCAGACGGTCTAAGGCGAGTGAGAAATCCTCCCAGCCGCGCAATCCAGAGCATCATCGGCATTGATACACGTCATTGCTTAATCAAAACGGTGGATTTTCCAGACTGGGCATCCGGGAGCGGCAAAATCGGAGCGTTGCTCTGTTGCTCTTAAGAGGCGATCGCCCATGCCTGCCATTCCCCCAGACTTTAACTGGTCAGCGCTCCAAAACGGCTCCGACATTCGGGGGGTTGCCCTCGACGGCATTGCCGATGAACCGGTTAACCTCACCCCAGACGTCGTCCAGCGTATCGGTCAGGCCTTTGCCGCCTGGCTAGGGAAGCAGTTAAATAAGCCGACCCCTGAACTCCAACTTGCCATCGGTCGAGACAGCCGCCTCTCGGGTCCAGACTTGATGCAAGCGGTGATGACCGGGATGACTAGCCTGGGCAGCAATGTCTACGATGTGGCCATGGCCTCCACCCCCGCAATGTTTATGAGCACGGTGACACCGGGCTTTCACTGTGATGGAGCGATCATGCTGACCGCCAGTCATCTGCCCTTTAATCGCAATGGCTTGAAGTTTTTTACCGCCCAGGGGGGTTTGGGCAAGCCGGATATTAAGGCCCTGTTGGCCTTAGCTGCCGCCAATGAGTTTGTTGTGGCGGAGGCGGTGGGCCAGGTCACAGAACGGGATTTTATCTCGCTCTATGCCAGCCAACTCGTACAAAAAATCCGAGCGGCGGTCAACCATCCCGAGCATTGTGCCCAGCCGCTCCAAGGGCTCAAGATCGTCGTGGATGCGGGCAATGGGGCAGGGGGCTTCTTTGCCAGCAAGGTGCTCGAACCCTTGGGTGCAGACACCACCGGGAGCCAGTTTCTGGAACCGGATGGGATGTTCCCCAATCATATTCCCAACCCCGAAAACGCGGCGGCGATGGCGGCCATTACTCAGGCCGTTCTGACCCAGCAGGCGGATTTTGGCATTATTTTTGATACGGATGTTGATCGCGCTGCCGCCGTAGACCATCAGGGCCAGGAACTCAACCGCAACCGTCTGATTGCCCTGATCGCGGCGATTGTCCTACGGGAGCATCCTGGCTCCACGGTGGTGACCGACTCAATCACCTCCGCAGGTCTGACCCCGTTTATTGAGCAGGAACTGGGCGGGCGACACCATCGCTTTAAGCGGGGCTATAAGAACGTGATCAATGAGGCGATTCGCTTAAACGCAGCGGGGGAGGACTCTTGGCTGGCGATCGAAACCTCGGGTCATGGGGCAATGCAAGAGAATTATTTCCTTGACGATGGGGCTTATCTGATTAGCAAGTTACTAATTGAGCTAGCGCGAGCACGGCAGGCCGGGCGATCGCTCACCGATCTGATTGCCTCGCTCCCAGAGCCTGCCGAGAGCCAAGAAATCCGGATCAAAATCCAAGCCCCCGACTTTAAAACTCAGGGTGAGCAGGTGATTGAACAGCTCAAGACCGTTGCTGAAGCCCAGGCAGATTGGGCGATCGTCCCCAAGAATTACGAAGGGATTCGCGTCGCTTGTCAATCTCCAGCAGAACAAGGCTGGTTTCTCCTGCGCCTCTCGCTCCATGATCCAGTGCTGCCGCTCAATATTGAGTCGAATGTAGAGGGCGGCGTGGCCAAAATCAAAGAACGGTTGCTGGCGTTTTTTGCCGGGATCGCCGATCTGGATTTGGGTGCTTTTGGCTAAACCCTGTCTACTCGTGATTTTCCCTTCCACTTGATTTCATCCCATCCCGATCCCCCTAGCGGTGCGGGGAATGGTGTTACCAACTTCCACCGTTTGCGATACCCCTATGACCTCAGTCCCCTCAGTACGAAAACTTGCCACCCAAGGGGCCGCTTGGGTTGTTTTTGGCTATGGCGGCCAACAGGTGCTTCGCTTTGTCAATAACCTCATTCTTACCCGTCTGTTGGTTCCCGAATTCTTCGGGATTATGGCCCTCGCCAATACTTTGCGGATGGGTCTAGAGTTGTTTTCTGATGTAGGTATTCGCCAAAGCGTGGTGCGGAGTCCGCGCGGGGATGACCCCATTTTTATCCGTACGGCTTGGACAGTGCAGGCGCTCAGAGGTCTGATTCTCTGGCTTGTCTGTGTGGCGCTCGCTTACCCTGCAGCCCAGTTTTACGGTGAGTCTAAACTGTTGATTTTATTTCCCTTGGTGGGTTTGATCACAGTCTTTAATGGGCTGATGTCTCCAGCTATTTTTCGGATCACGCGACATCTCCATTCCCGGAGTTTTAACTTGCTCTCTTTGGGAACGGCTCTGTTTGGTTTTTGTGTGATGATTGGCTGGGCGAGCATTAGCCCAAGCGTCTGGGCCTTAGCCGGTGGGGGTATCTCTGGGAACGCACTCAAACTCATCTTGGGTTATGTACTCTTCAAAGAACCCATCCCTAAACCTGCTTGGGAAAAGGAAGCCTTGGCGGAGTTGACCTCCTTTGGGCGTTGGATCTTCGTCTCCGCGATCATGATGTTTCTCGCCGAACAGGCCGATCGCCTCGTTCTGGGCAAAATTATTCCCTTTCAGCTCCTTGGGGTCTACACGATCGCCTATAGTCTGGCCAATATTCCCCGTGCCCTCATCAAACGCCTGAGTAGCCAGATTCTTTTCCCTGCCATCTCTCGTAAGCAAGACCTGCCGCGCGATCAGCTTCGCCGCCGCTTTCGCCGTCAACGTTGGAAAATTCTCCTGGGTTCAGTGGCCTTACTCAGCCTGTTGATCAGCTTTGGGGACTTGGTCATTGGTCTTTTATACGACGATCGCTACCTTGCTGCCACCTGGATGATGCCCATTCTCTGTGCAGGGACTTGGTTTGTCGTGCTCTTCTACACCCTGAGTCCAGCACTCCTCGCGCTGGGTCAACCCAAGTTTATTGCCTTTAGCAACTTTGTGAGCTTTGCGGTCATTGCCTTTGGTGTGCCGCTTGCCCACCGTCTGTTTGATTTACCCGGTGCGGTTACGGTTATTTCTTTTAGTGATCTCTTGCCCTACTTTATGTTGCTCTGGGGTTTAGCGCGTCAACAATTGCTGTGCCTGGTGCAAGATTTGCTCTCTAGCCTACTATTGGTAGGTATGGTTGCAATCTTCCTGGGTTTCCGGCTCTGGGTGGGTTGGGGCTTACCACTGGATAATTTGGTGCTCTAGAAAAAGGTTGAAACCGTTCGATTCAGCCATAGGGGCAGGGCTTCTCTCAATGGTGTGAACTTAAGCTCGAAACGCCTTGTATACAAGGGTCTGGTGAGGCGATAAACACCCGACCCACCCCGGTCTGCGCTACGCGCGACCGCCCCTCCCAAGAGGGGATATTCTGCTTTGAAATCTCCGACCGGGAGGAGTACCCCGGAGGGGGAGCGTTAAGCTCACACGGATGGGTTCCCCTGCCCTGTGTTAGCCCAAGACCCTAAGCCTGCTCCCCATTCAGTAGGGGCTTTAAAACACTCTCCAGCGTTGACTGCCAGCCCTGGCGCAGATCATAAAACTGTGCCTGCATCCGCAAAGCACTTTCACATTTAGCCTGATAGAGCGCTTTGTCTTGCCAAAGTTTGAGGATCGCATTGCCATAAGCCTTAACATCTCCGGGTGGGACAACCATAGCTGCCGCTTCCACATCAGCTAGCGCGGGGCAGGCGGATGAAGTGACGATCGGTCGTCCAGCCAAAATCGCTTCAAGGGCAACCTTGTTAAACCCTTCGGCAAAACTATTGGTTGTGGGGGCAATCACGACATTAGATTGGCTATACATATTGCGTAGATCTTCTTGTAAGAGGTGACCATGACAATAGAACTGCTCCTGGAGATTGGCATCGGCTGCTGCCTCACGGAGTTTGTCCAGTTCGCTCCCAGTTCCACAGAGATGGAAGACAATATTCTGACCCTCTGCGGCAAAGCGTTTCGCAACCTCAAGTAAATCACAAACTCCCTTATTGCGTTCAATCCGTCCGACATAAAGAACAACAAAGGGTGAGGCTTGGAGATTGACGGCTTTGATATGGTTAAAGCGATGGGGACGGTAGGTGGGAAAGAAACGATGAATCGGCTTATTTTGATTCTGGGTAACCGCTTTGATTTGGGAACCAATTTCATCGGAAACAACTAAAATGCCTTGACAGCCATGGCTGAACAGATGGCTATTGAGCTTTAAAATGAGCTCTGAGAGACCTTTACGCTTTGCCGAAGGGGCCCAGAGTTTGGTGTGGAGGTCGGGAATCACAGGAATGCCCAGCCAGGTTAACAGGAAGAGGATATAGATGTGATGCCATGAGCCAACGACGATCACCGCGTCGGCGCGAAAGAGCAGGGCAGTGACAACCAGGCGTAAATTAAGCCAAATTCGATAGAGATGATAGGCGATCGCAGGACCCTTCTTAAAGAAAAAGGGCCAATGGCTAATGGTGAATTGCTGATCCCGAATCGCCCCGGCTCGAATATGCGGTGAGATTGCCATACCAATAGCATCCAATGTTTTGCAAGCATCAAAAAATTGCTGGGTATAGATCACAGCAAAATGTGTTGGATCATCTTCTCCTTGACGATAGTAGTTGTAGAGCCGCAGGCTATCACAAGGACCGGATGCGTAGAGTAGACGAGGTTTTTTCATTGTTAAACCTGGATATTCAGAGCAGGAAAGTGTTGCAATTGATGATCAAAAAAATGGCTAGAGCTTAGGGGCTGTCATTATTTGGATTTCAAGCTCTGACGGTGACTGGCATATAGTCCCTCTTTCTGTTGTTTGGGCCGGGCGTGTTATCCTCTGTTCCATCAGGCTTTTGTGGTTAATTGATGACACGCCCTAGAATGAATGAATTAAAGTGGGTTATCGTCACCTCAAAATAAGATTGGTATAGCAATGAGTGACCGAACAAGTGTCCACCTCGATTCTGCGTCCCAGACTCACGCAAGATTACTAGACTATCTAGAGCAGGATCGATTAGCAAACCTACATTAACATACTGCTTTTGCTTGAGTGAGTCTTCTTTTCAGAACAGAAAATACTTTGAACAGAGAAATACAACGCTCGGCTGCTGAGACAGCTTCTCAGGCTCTCCCGATGACCTGATGCAAAACAGACTGTGTCGGGGCGGGGGACACGACCCCCACCGTTTAACCCATTGTGAACTGACAGTTGCTCAGCAAAACGGGCTGGCTAGGGGCTAGCATTTAGATTGCAAACTCTTACTATGGCTAGCTTACAGCCCCTTTTTCTATTTTTTGGGTCGGGTGCTCCATCGCTTGTCCCATCAGGCTTCTGAGGTTAATTGATGACGCGCCCTACATTGGGGGATGAGTAGCGTTGCGTTTCTCAAGCGGGCAATCGCGCTCTACACAGTACCAAAGGCGATCGCCAAACAACTCAACGAGCCCATAATCAACGCCGCAAACGTCAAAATCATGCCGCCCACCCGTGTCACCACTGAGGAGCGGGTGAACAGAAAACAATAGGCATGGGCTAGCCGTCCCACGAGCAGCAGCGCTCCAATCAGATGCAACTGCCAGGCAGCAGTTTGACTCAGTTCGGTGATCGCCATCAACACCAAAATTAACGGCACATATTCAGCAAAATTGCCATGTCCCCGCACCCGCCGCTCCAGAGTGACTTTGCCCCCCGTGCCCAGATTAACTTGATCCAAACTGCGTTGCCGGACGACCATCGCCGACAAACCGAAAAAGAGCAGTCCTAAAATCCCAGCGTAAAGCGGTGTAATGGTTAGCATCTGCGCTCACTCCAATAACCAACGAAACAACTCCCCCACCGTCACCTCAAACCCCGCCGCAAACTCCGGCACGGGCAACCGTACATCCGCTTGATCAAACACCTCAACCTGACAGGGCGGTGCATACACTAAAACAGAACTGGCCGCTGGATCGATCAACCAGCCCAATTGTGTACCGTGGGCTAGACAATGCAGGATATTTTTCGTCACTCGCGTCGGGCTTTGCTCCGGCGACAAGATTTCAATTGTCCAATCCGGGGCGAGCTCGAACCGATCTGCCACCTGCCCCGATGCATCCCGAGGAATCCGCGACCAAATAAACACTGCCAGATCTGGAACTGTCGATCGCCCCCCAAATGTGCAACGCAACTCAGTGTAAGCCTTGGCAATGCGCGATCGCTTTAGTGCCCCATTAATCTCGCTGGCCAGTTCAGTTTGGAGGGTGCTATGTTTCCCTTGGGGCATGGGTTTGGGGATGATGGTGCCGTTGATATATTCCTGGGCGGGTTTGGTTTCGGGTTGGGCCAGAAATTCAGCGAGGGTGAGGGGTTTGTTGAGGATTTGAATCATGGTTGCGTCCCGGTCGAGATCTTTATTTTAGAGACAAGGTTGGGGGGCGGGCAGTTTTGGAGTTCTGGGCTATGGTGGAAACAGTCAAGTCGTAATATTCCCAAGACCAAATCTACCTCTCAATGTCTGAAGCTAAGGATGAGAAAGCGGCGGTTCCCCCAGCAGTGCAACAGATATTCAACGGGCCGGTTTATGGTGTATCAGGACAAACCTATAACCAAACGGTTAACGCTGGTGTAGCGAGTGAAACCGTGCAGGAGAGGGTTCCCAAAAATTTGCCCTTGAGTCATGCCCGTATATTTGTCGGTCGGGAGAATGCGCTAACGACTCTGCATCAGCAGTTGCAGGGGACGGATCGCGTGGCCATTGCTTCGGTGACGGGGATGGGGGGTGTGGGGAAGACGGAGTTGGCGTTGCAGTATGCACGGGCGAATGCTAGCAGCTACCCAGCGGGGTTATGTTGGCTGTCGGCACGAGAGGTGGATTTGGGGGCGCAAATTCTGGCGTTTGGTCGCAAGCAGCTCGGTTTAGAAGCACCGGATACTTTGGATAACTTGAAGGATCAGGTGGAGTGGTTTTGGGCCAACTGGCGACCGCCAACGGGGGCGGCGTTGGTGGTGTTGGATGATGTGGCGGACTATGGCACGATCCGGGATTATTTGCCGAGTGAGACGCGTTTTAAGGTGGTCTGCACGACGCGATTACAAACGCTCTCGTTGGGATTTGAGCGGTTGCCGCTTGAGGTTTTGGAGCCTCAGGATGCGCTGAAGTTGTTACGGTCTTTGGCAGGGGATGAGCGGGTTAAGGCAGAGCCGGAGCAGGCAGTACAGCTCTGCGGATGGGTGGGGTGGTTGCCGTTGGGGTTGGAGTTGGTGGGGCAATATCTGCACCAGCGGCAGACGGTAAGCCTTGGCAAAATGTTGGAGCGGTTGGATAAGAAGCGTTTGGAACAGAAGGCGTTGCTTGGCCCAGCCTATGACACGACGGCGCAGAGGGGTGTGCGAGAGGCGTTTGATTTGACTTGGCAGGATCTGACGCCGGAAGCGCAGACAGTGGCTTGTGTGTTGAGTATCTTTGCGTTGGCTCCGATTCCTTGGGGGTTGGTGGAGGGGAGTTTGAGTGATTGGGATGAGGAGGATTTGGAGGATGTACGAGATGAGGTGTTGGTAACGCAGAGTTTGGTGCAGGATTCTGGGGATGGGTTGTATGAGTTACACCAGTTGGTACGAGAGTTTTTGCAGGAGAAGTTAGTGATACAGGAGGACGCTGAGGATTTAAAGCGAAGTGTTGGGAAAGCAGTAGTACGAACCACTAGCCAAATGCCTCAAACCCCAACGATCAAAGATATTAATGAATCTATTCCGATGTTAACTCATTGGCAAGAGGTAGTTCGCCAGTTAATGAACTATCTAGAAAGAGATTATTCTTGCATTTATCCATTTGTATCTCTTGGTCGCTTCTATCAGTGGCAAGGAATGTATGAGATGGCAAATTATTGGAATAAAGAATGCTTAGGTTTTATGATTGAATGCTTTGGGAAAAAACATCATATGGTGGGAATTAGCTTGCAGAACATAGCAGAAGTTTACCGATTACAGGGCAATCTCAATAAGGCTGAATCCCTCTTTTTAGAGGCTCTGGAAATTTATAATTTGACGCTTGGATATTGTCACCCTGAGATAGCAATTTCATTGAGCAACTTGGGGGCAATTTATAAAGCGAGAGGCAGATATGATAAAGCTGAATTACTTGTTTCTAGAGCCCTAGAGATATGTCTTGCTATGCTTGGAAAAGTACATTTTTTGACAGCAAAAAATACAAACAACTTAGCGGAGATCTATCAACTGAAAAAGGAATACAAAAAAGCTGAACCTCTCTTCTCTCGTGCTCTTGATGTTTTCAGAGAGCTATTTGGAGAGAAGCATCCTGAAGTAGGAATCGTAATGAGTAATCTAGCAGTGACTTATCAATATCAAGGAAAATATGAACGAGCTAAATCTCTTCTTATCGAGTCTCTAGAGATATTGCAAGGTGATCTTGTTGGGGGACATCCACTAACTGCAATGATAATGAATAACCTTGCTGAACTATATCGATTGCAAGGAAAATATCAAGAAGCTAAACCTTTTTATCTTCAGGCTCTCAGGAATTCTAAAACAATACTTGGAGAAGAGCATGATCAGGTTGCAATGATAATGAATAACCTTGCTGAACTATATCGA
>JBCDEB010000142.1:0-18558 GCA_039180005.1 Cyanobacteria bacterium P01_G01_bin.54
GCCCGTGGTCGGACAGACAAAACCGTAAACATAAGTCCATTCGTAGCGATGATGAACTCGGGCAATCGGGCGCTCTCCCACTGGAGACCACACTTTGCGCAGAATGGGCTTGAGTCCCATCCGATGCTCGTCAAATGCCCAGAGCTCAACCTCGGCATCGGGATAGTCTTTTTCTAATTTTTCCTTCAATTGAGGCAGTTTTTTTAAAGGCTTCTTGGGCTTGGGGGTCAGCTTTTGCGTGATGAGGACGTGGGCGCTGCCACGACTGATTGAGCTTCTTAAGATAATCCCAGCCTCTCTGATTCCACACTTTTGCTTGTCCGGTGACTTTTTCTATCCACCTTGCCACCTTCGGTCCTGTCCATACTCCACCATCTTCGGGGGGACTTTTGAGCTTTTCTCTGAGTTGTTCTTCTTGCTCCTCGTTAAGTAGAGCACGACTTTTCCCCGGACATCTCGATTTACGACGGTTTTTGAGCCCCTCTATTCCCTCTGTGTTGTAGCGCTTGACGATTTTGTATCCATAGTTGTAATTCAGTCCCACCACTTCCACCGCTTCTCTGAGTTGATGCTCTTGACTGATGAGCCACAATAGGTGATATCTTCTCGATTCCACTGGGTCTTTACTCTGCTTGTATCGCTTTTCTAGCTCTGTGCTTGACAAATAATGGCGCGTATTGTTGTCACGGATGGTGAGTTGATGACCAAACTCACCTTTAACATCACAACCAATGAACTCCAAGATAAGCGGAAAGAAAATTACAATAAAAATATCAATCGTACCCGAATCGGTGGCGGTGGGGGGTGGTTTCTGGTGAAAGGTCAAGGCTAGCACCGACAACACTCATATTAATGTTAACTCGATGAATGAGCGATCGTTTGACTCGACGACCATGAGCATAGAAATGATTGGTCAAGTTAAAATTCGGTTTAAAACCGAATCATTCCCACCTTATGTACCACCCAGCACGCCAGATGAAACACTCTAAGTTAAATGACTAATCTGACATTGGGAGACTTATTAATACTGGTTTTAACCGAGCTGTCCAGCACCTTTGAGCAGACCGTGAAGCCGACTGATTTTGATTGAGCAGTTCAGAACACCCTAGGGAACACAGTCTCTGACGTTAAGGATGAGGCAATGCTTAGATAGCCCAAAAGAAATGACTAAAAAGCGATCGCCCTCAATGCAGCTACCCAGAATCAATCAGTCTTAGCAAGACTGAGGCAATAGGCGATCGCTTTCCTTTACTACCTTATGCCTTAACCACGATAGGTGGCATTACTAAAACCTAACCAGGGATAAAAGATAAAACCGAGCAAAGAAAGGCCAATTCCATAGCCAACCCCTTTGCCAAAATTCTTGGCGACGCCAAAATTAACCATGAACGCAATGATGATGTTGACGATCGGGATAAAGAAGAGCAAAATCCACCATACTGGCTTGCCAGCGATTTGCAACAACACAATGACATTGTAAATAGGGATTAGAGAAGCCCAACCCGGTTTTCCAGCCTTGGCAAATACCTTCCAGAACCCAACGATTATGGCAATAATCACCGCAATTTGCAAAAGTGCCACGATCGCATTAAACAATCCTTCCATCAGAATCCTCCGTGTAATTTAATGAGTCAGACGGACGCCAGCATTATAAACAAAGAGCATTTGAATTCTGGGTAAAGTTCATAAATCGAATAAAACCTTAATTCGCCCGTATTATTTCCTGGGGTGACGTCAGCCAGATGCTGCTCTGGCATTGAAGGCGGCGGGGACACAATGATGACCCATACTGCTAGATAAAGCTGCGATGCTTTTTTGCTACAAAATCAGTTCTAATGTACTTTTTGGATTCAACGAGCATTCGCTGCGAAATCCAGTAGTTCACTTATTCTTTGCTTATTGATGCCGTGATTTCCTTACCCAGACGTTGGCAAAAGAATGCTTCAGGAAATGAAATCTTAATAAAACTGGTATAGGGAGAATTAACTCGAAAAAATCCGTCTATTCTAGAGCAGACATAATGCCGAAAGATAGCATAGCCAACTTAGGGACTTGTGTGTCGGCAATGCAGCTATTGGATAATAAGCAATCAGTCGCCTTCAATCATGTTTACTTCAACCTAGATGGATCAACAAACTAATGTCTGAAGACTTAGAGCAACCCACCAACCCTAAAGCAGAATCTGGACAAAAAATAGAAGGGATTGATGATCCTCCTCTGACCTACTTTGCCGTCGGTGCAACGAAGTTCTGGATTATGTCGATCGCCACCTTAAATCTTTACCCTGCCTATTGGGCTTACAAGAATTGGATGATGATCAAACGGCATACGGGCCGAAAAATGACGGCATTCTGGCGAGCCTTCTTTGTGGGTTTTACAAACTGGGGCTTGTTTCATTGGATTGAGGCTTCCGCCAAAAAGCAAGATATTGCAGTGGGTTGGCAGGTCAACACCCAAGCCTCTACGTTTCTCGGGCTCATCTTTCTGGGGCGAATCTTAGATCGGATTTATGCGCCATTGCTCTTTGTTGGCTTGCTCCCTCCTATCGCAATCATGCCAGTCCGAAAAACGATCGATGCGTTAAACCAAGCCAATGATCCAGAGGCGGACTTGAATCGTGATATGAATATTGGCAATATCGCCGTGATCGTCTTTGGCGCTATGTTGTGGTTATCGCTCTTAATTGGTCTATTTATACCGGAGGAGATATTAGAGTCTAGACGGAGCCAGCCACGCCCTTTAACCGAATCTATCACAAGCGTATCGCCCCCTCAAACCCAACGCAAGTAAATAGAGTCCAAGTACTCCCTTGGGCAGCGAGAAGTCAAATGTTCGCCCACCGAGTCCCCCCAGGAAGGAAACTGACAACGGGTATCTGGTATAAAGTGTGGGGATGTGAAGGAGTACGATGGCGTCATGGCAAATCAAGTCCCCCAACCGAGAGAACCCCACTTCCGAAGAGTGGGTCTGTTCGGCTGGCTGATACGACTGGGCTTTCTAACTCTGGGGGCAACCCTGACAGGGGGCTTGGGCCTTTTGGTGGCTGTGAATCAAAACCGATCGGCTGCCCCGGTTGAGAAACCGTTGCTGGTTCAGGTTCAAGAATCGTGGCAGACGTTGCCCTGGAGTTCGGGGGCACGCCGTCGGGCGGCACCAACCCTGGCGGAAGAAGTGACCCAACTTCAACAACAGGCGACCCAATTGCGCGATCGCGCCACAATCCTGGAGAGTCAATTTGGTCTCTCCCCTTCTCAGGATGTGATTGAAGCCCGCTTGGCCCGGCTAGCCCAAGCGGCAGCAGATGCTCCAGTAGTGGCCCAGTCGGTGCTGCCCACCTCGCCGCTGCCGGGCAAGAAACTCAAGGTGACGCTACCGACTGATTTACTCTTTGGCAGCGATCGCCAACTCTCGCGAGACGGAGCCTTGATTCTGGATGCGGTGGTGGCGGATCTCCAACAACACGAAGGGGCTACGATCCGGATCGCCGGCCACGCTGATACGGAAGCCTCACCAGCCGCCAACCGCGAACTCTCATTTCAGATGGCCCAGACGGTCGAGCAATATCTCGCCAGTTCCCTACAGGAACGCTATCGCTGGCTGGCCGTCGGTTATGGCCAAACTCGACCGCTGATCGCCCCGACTGACCCGGCTCAGGCCCAGCGCAATCGTCGCTTGGAAATTGCGGTGGATTGAGTCGCTAGCAATGTAGCGGGATCAGCAGAAGCGGCAATAATCCCCACAATAGCCAAGTGTAGGTGGGTTGAGTGGGTTCAACAATCGGTTCAGCTAGCATCGCTTCAATGCGCTCCGTTAAACGATCGCGCTCACCCGCCCCAAAGGCCGCTGCGTATTCTGCTGGAAAGTCCACGGGCGATCGCACCACCTGAACCAGTGCTTCAGCGAGCAAGAGGGGGTCGGTTTGGCTTGTTGCCCAGCGATCGGCGCGTAACTCACGCAGCAGCAGGAGTTCTTGCCAGAGGGCTTCGGTTTGGGGCAACCAACGGGTGCAGCGGCGCAGCCAACCCAGCCAAAAGAACCAAAAGGTGTCGCGATACTGACAATGGGCCTGCTCGTGGAGCAGTACAGCCTCCAATTGCTCCGGCGTGAGATGGTCAAGCAGACCTTGGCTAATGACCAGTTGGGGCCGCCAAAGACCGATTTGCGCACTGTAGAGGGCAGACGTCTGGAGTAATCTGTAGGGCTGACCATTCGCCTTACCCGGAGGGAACTGTCCTACCAACCGCTGTTGCATTTGATAACTCTGCCAGCTCAGATGGAACAGCAGCAGGGCGATCGCCGCCAAATATCCGATCGACACCCAAACATAGAGCCAGCCCTCAGCGCCAAACACCATCCAGCCCTGGCGACCCATACAGACCACGGCGATCGCGGTCATAAATAGTACCAACGGCGGCAGGACAAACTGTTTAAGGGTCTGTTGCCAACGATCTTGCCAACTGCCTTGCCCAGAAACGCCATAAGCAAGGCGAGAGTGACGCAGCAGCCAAGCGGTTCCCAATCCTATCAAAATCATAAATAGATGCATTACTGAGCCCCCCGTGCCTGTCGTAGCGCTTTGAGTTTGGCGGCGATCGCATCCAACTTATCCAGACTGGTTGTGTCGAGGCTATCGGCAAAGGCGGCGACGATATCAGGGTTACTGACGGCCAAGAAGGCTTCCATCTGCGCATGGGACCAGAGCATTTCGGCTTGGGCACGGGATGTATTGGCCTGCCATTGGTGGACTTTCGCCTGGCAATCGCGGCTGACCCAGCCCTTATTACTCAGGCGTTTGAGCACGGTAGTTACGGAGGTATAGGCCAGTTCTCGATCGGGGTTAGCGAGGATGCGATCGTGTATCGCTTTTGCAGTCGTGGTGCCCAGCTCCCAGAGTAGCTCGAGAATTTCGCGCTCCAGGGGGCCCAGAGAGAGTTGTTGGGGACGGGGGTCAGGCAGAGGGGGCATCAGGGCGTTGTCAAGGAAGTTGAGAAAACGATAAAGAGGAGTCTTGTCGCGCGGGCATCCTGCCCGCCACAGCTAATCGATTCATCAAATTGCCAAACAAGCTTTTGAGGCATCGTTACAGTCCGCAATCTACGACACATCGTCTTTTGACAGTATAGGGGCGATTGCTGAGAATGCGGAAGAACCTGAATCGGAAAATTGAATCGTAATGTCGTCAAAAACACTCTTATCCATCGTTTTGACCCTGCTCACCCTGCTCATTTTTGCCCTAGCTCCACCTGCCCTGGCCGCAGATATTGCCCAAGGGAAGCAAGTCTTCGCCGCCAATTGTGCCGCTTGCCATATGGGCGGTAAAAACGTGGTCAACCCCCAGAAAACCTTACAAAAGACTGACCTGGAGAAATATGGCAAGAACTCTGTCGAGGCGATCGTTACCCAAGTCACTAACGGCAAAGCAGCGATGCCAGCTTTCAAGGGCCGCTTAACGCCGGAGCAAATTAAAAATGTCGCTAACTATGTCCTCGCTCAGTCAGAGCAAGGTTGGTAGCAACAGCACTTCACTTTTTTCAACAAGTTTCAACGTGGATTGCGACTCACCTTGATCAGTGGGTCGTTTTTTTTCGCCCTTCGCGCACTAGACCCCAGGCAGTAACGATACAGAGGATTAGTCCACCCATAAAGTAGAGGCCAACGCCAGCCATCAGCAGCTGATCGCCCCATGCCAAGGTATTGAGATCCAGATTTTCTAAGCCTTGCTGCTGTAGCTGGGCCGAACCCCAGAGCTGTAAACAAAAAACAGGCAGAAGTAAACAACCATTGTGAAAAGCATGGAGTCCGATCGCCCAAGCGAAGCCATAGCGAACCCGCACAAAACCAAACAAGAGCCCGATAATCACTTGGGGCAACACCAGCAGGGGCAGAAAGAGCCAAACCTGAGTCCCATAGTTGGTGATGTGAACCGCTCCAAAGAGTACTGTGAGGGTGTAGAAAATCAGCCGGGGAAAGCGCTGGTAGAATTGGGCGATCGCCCGACTGGGGGGGCGCAATCGCCACAGTTGCAGATTTAAGCTTGTCAGCACTACCACAATGAGCATTAACACGGCTCCCCGCAATGGGGTGAACCCCACCAGCCCCAGACCCAGAAACAGCGAACTCGAGAACCCCAAATTAAATAGGCTCCCACGCAGAGGGAGCCGGAACAAAAGCTCTTCTACGATCGGTGCCGCAACGACCGCAAATAGAAACAGGATCTCCGCCGGGATTTCATTGAAGAGATCGGGCAGTAAACTATCTCCTTCATCAATAATTTGTCCAATCAAGACCCCCACCACCAAGAGAACCAGGAGGTGCAGGCTGTAAAGCCGTAAGCTCTGGATGATCACTTGCTTTAGAGAGTAGGGGCGAGGGGGCGGCGTCAGATCGGGCGATCGCAGGAATTGCAGATAGTCACCCAGGAGGCTAGAGGACATAAGGGATAAACAAAAACTGGATAGGTAATGTGCTAGAGAGCTGATGAGAGAGGAAAAGTCGTTGAGTTTAGATTATCATTGATGTAAATTTAGAAAATGAATTGAGGGTTTTCTGGCAAAGGAGGAATGACCTAAAAATAGATATCCTGGTCTGATTTTTAATCGCTATCTCTTTGGACGCTCTTGATTGACTTATGGGAAATGTTGGGTGCATCCCAATTTGGCAACCCTCACCCTAAATCCCGCTCCCAAGCTTGGGAGCGGGACTTTGAATTTAGCTCCCCTTCTCCCAATATTTGGGAGAAGGAGCTGGGGGATGAGGGCAATATTTGCAAAAGTAGGATGCTACCGAAATGTTTGCATTATGAATTCGGCGAAATTTTATACAGATAATATTCTTCGTCATGAATGACGCCATCGGGGAAGTATTCGAGAAACTCAATCTCTAGCTCTTTAGAGCTCTGCTCTAGTTTCCGGTTTAAAATGAGCAAAATGGGTTGTTTGTGCATTTCTAGTAACTGTTTGACTTCCACAAGAACATCGGTATGGCTCGCATCCTGACGTCCTTGCTTAAATAAAACATAGCTGCCCCAATCTTGAGTTTCAGCACGATAAATAGGTTGATTAAGATAGCCCGATATCGGTGTCATAACCATATCTGGATTTCCTACCAGAAGATGATCGACTAGCCCTTCACGCTGAAGATACCGCGCCACCGCTTTGCTGGCAGAATAGGGGGTAATAAAGTCATTGGTAAAGGTAATTAATCCCATGATTAATTGAAGTCCCAAAATGATATTGAAGACGAAGGGATAAGACTTTTGTGCAAACGATTGATTCCTCTGTTTAAAGAGGGCAGGGATGTGAGGCATTTGAGGCTGGTTTGGATCAGCTAAAGGACGACTCAGCGGATCTGCTTGAGTCCCTGGTGTTTCAGAACTGGCTTGACTGTCACTTTGTGCGAGCCAAAGACAGAGAATAAGCAGAATGTAGAGGTGTCCGTAATGGCGCAGACCACCGGCAAATTTAAGATAGGCAAAACTTAAGATGATGGTATTTCCGACGATGTAGAGGAGTAAACTCACCGGGCGATCGCGCAGCACCCAACCAAAAAAGAGGATTAAGGCGAGCGAGAGTAGGGTAAAAAAGGCTAGATCCCAGAAGCGATCGGCCGGTTGAACCACCAGGGTATGACTGACCCAAACTTGGGAGAGCACCTCAACCAGGCGATAGAGGTTAAAGCCAATGCGTAAACTACTGCCGCCGTGTAAATAGCTATCGGTAGGAGGTAATAACTGGAGCAGAGAAACCAAAACACCGGAGCCATAGATGCCAAGACTGATGAGGGCATTTCGAACATTCGCTTGGGTTTGCAAACCAAAGAAACGTGAGCAACAATATTCGAGGGTGAGGGTGAGGGCGATCGCCCCCGTCAAGAACAAACAATAGGCACTGGTATTTGCCCCAAGGGCGAGGAGTAAGGCGAGCCCCCCATAGCCCCGTCTTCGCCGAGAATAAAGCGCACAAACGGCAACCAGGCATAAAATACCCAAGCTATAATTCCGGCTGATCAGATAATATTCAAAGAAGGGAAAATAACCAAACAGAAAAACCGTTTTTTGCAGGGGTTTAAACGGGGCATAGACCAGAAACAACCAGCCCGTTAACCCAGCAATTGCGCCGTGGAGCAACTGCATCCCAAAGGGGTTAGAGGTGAGCAACTGCACCCCGTAGAGTAGCAAATACCACAGACTAGGATGACCCTCATAGTTCACCGCCGCAAAGAGCGCACCGAGCGACTCGCTATCACGAGCGATCGCCCAGACATTCAGCTCATCCCGCCACATGGCATGGTTCCACAACCCCACGAGCCCTAAGAGGAGATAGGCCAAGAGAACGAGCGATCGCCAATATTGCCGGAGGAACAAGAATCGACGGGGCATAGCAGGTAGCGGCAGAAAAAGAAGGAGAGGATAATCAGGGTTTGCTCAACGCTGACCCATGCAGATGGTCGAGTGAGAGGGGAGCACCCAGGGTCATGTTCACCTTAGCAGCAGACATCGCGATAACACGCCCACCCAAACAAAAGGGGTACTCTAAAGATCAGGACATCTGGATGCTGACCATGCTCGAAGCCGAACAACTGATTGTCAAAATCTACAACGCCTTTAGTCCCTTTGTGCCCTTGCCTGCCGGGAACCCGGTCTATGTCAATTGCAGTGCCGTGTGGGGGGAAGAGAATGTCTATCGGGAGTTGGGCAAGAAGATTATAAGTGTCAATAGTCCCCCCTACCTACTCTATGGCAGTCATCGCGGCACAGGCCAATCTACCGGGCTGTTGCACTTGCAGCGAGACCTACAGCAGCACGGCTGCATGGTCATCTATTTCGACACGGACGAGAAAGATATCGATCCCCAGGATGTGGAATCTACGGATATTCTCCTGGCCTGTACCCATAACGTCCTGCATAGCCTACACAAGGCTGTCCCTTCGGAAACTCTCGATGGTTTTGTTGAAATTGAAAGAAAATGGGTGGAAATTACTTTGTTTTGCTCTTTTATTCAAGCCAGGTGATAAGGTATCCCAAATATGGTTTTCTAAAACTAGTTCGAGAAAGTTTATGAGAGTAGAGTTGTCTGGTTTTGGAGGAGTGAGAATTTTTTCTGTGTAATTGAGCTGATCGACTGACAAAACTTTGAAAATCCTTGCCCTATAGGCATCTCAGCTACCGCACTGGCAAGTCGGTATAATCAAGTACTGGTAAGGCTTTTGCCGATCTGTACCCAATGCCAAGATGATTCAAGATAAGAGAAGCTCGATTCTCCAATGCTGAAAGCCTTCTCCAACAAGGGTTTTCGGGTTTTGAGTATGATCTTTTGTCAGTCAATCAGGTAATTGAGATAAATAAAAATCTATATGTATTCACCCCACTACGAAGCCTGGTACAACCGGGGCATTGCTTTAGATCAGCTCGGCAAATACGGGGAGGCGCTCCAATCCTACGATCGCGCCCTGGAAATCAAACCGGATTATCACGAAGCCTGGTATGGCCGGGGTATTGCTTTACGCCAGCTCGGCAAATACGGGGAGGCGCTCCAATCCTACGATCGCGCCCTGGAAATCAAACCGGACAAACACAACGCCTGGTATGGCCGGGGCATTGCTTTAGATCAGCTCGGCAAATACGGGGAGGCGCTCCAATCCTACGATCGTGCCCTGGAAATCAAACCGGACAAACACAACGCCTGGGATGGCCGGGGCAATGCTTTACGTCAACTCGGCAAATACAAGGAGGCCATCCAATCTTTCGATCGTGCCCTAGAAATCAAACCAGATTCTTCCGAAGCTTGGAACAACCGGGGCATTGCTTTAAGTCAGCTCGGTAAAATGAAAGAAGCGCTCCAATCCTACGATTACGCCCTGGAAATTAAACCGGATAAACACGAAGTCTGGTATAACAAAGCCTGTGTCTACTCTCTGCAAAACCAACTCAAAAACGCCATAGAAAACCTCACCCAAGCCATCGAACTCGATCCCGAAAGTCGAGACTTCGCCAAAACCGACACTGACTTTGACCCCATCCGCCACGACCCCCGCTTCCAAGCCCTGATCGGATGAATTTGGAATTTCGAAGTCGGAATTCGGAAATTTGAATGCTGTAGGTTGGGTTGACGACAGGAAACCCAACACCGAGATTTCAAGCAACCGTAAGGTGGGCAAAATGAACGGTCTCAAAATCAAACGACCGTTATTAATATTTGCCCAACCTACACCTGATGCATTTACACCGAAGCTAGCGAGATCCCCCCGGCTACGCCGACCCCCTTAGTAAGGGGGTTCTACAAAACCTGAGTGAACTTAACGCTGAGAGGCCCACCCCGCCTGGGGTTCAAACCCCAGGCTAATAGCGAAAGTAGGCTAAAGCCCACTACTCCAGAAAAACCCTGAACCCGCTTGAGCGGGTTTTCACTATGAGCCAGGAACTTGAGTTCCTGGTGGTTAGAGTTGAAAAGCGCTCGTTATTTAGGTTTCGGGCTTAATTTCACACCAATGAGACCCAACCTCACAACCCCGGCATAAAATACTGAAACTCCCTCGGGCCCGCATAATTCGACACCGCAGCTAACGCCTCCAGCGACTGAATCCCCGGTTGGAGCTCCCCGGCAATTTCCCAGGTGGGGAACGACTTAATGTCTGCCGCCTGACATTGCACCACCCGTGCATTTTTCCCATCCTTGCCACATTCCACATAGTCCACCTCAGCAAACGCCTGTTTGCCAAAGAGCAACTTCTGTTCACTGCAATGGGGACACCAATACGCGCCATACATCCTGATGCCCTGCTGGGTGAGGTGCTGGGCCAGGGCCACTTCCGCCGGGCCCGATCGCGTCACAATCTCCCAGCCCTCCCCCGGTTTCGGTCGCGACTTCAGCGCCGGGATCGCCTGGCGACCATCTTCGGCGACCACCGGTGTCTGCTGGGCAAAGATCCCCAATGTGGCCACCAGCGTAATCAATACCACAATCACCCCGGTCGAAAACAACTGACCCAGATCGTCCCAGGGGCGACCCAGCAGTACTAGCACCAGTAATGTGAAGGAAAAGAGCGCTGAGGCGAGGCAATAGGGGCAAAACAGATGCAACTCCAGCAAGAGCAGACCCATCAGGTAGGCGCTGAGGGTGGCCATGGCGAGGGTCAGCCAGAGGAGCAGGGTATCGGCGGCGGGTTTGAGGGCAGGCAACAGCCGGGGGGTGAGTGCGGCGATCGCCACCACAGCATAAGCACCCAGGCCCCAGAGGCTCAAGGGCAGGCCAAAAACCGTGGCATAGGGGCTATTGAGCACGGCTTGACAGCCTTGGCCCGAACTGGGGCAGAGCAGGGTCTGGCCCGTGAGTTTGACCCAACTGAGATAGCTGGTGAGGGCAATACCGAAGAGGGCGATCGCGCCGATCAAGGGGGTCGCCCAGCGATGGAGCCAAGGGGTAGCGGTCTGGCGATTCATGGTGAAATCAAAAGAGACTACAGAGCAGAACATCCCCGCTTGAATTCCGAATTCTGAATTCCGAATGAGGGGTGAGTGGGGTCTGAGTCACCCGTATGACAGGGGTGGCTGAGACCAGAAACATTCCTCATTATGACGAGATTGACTGAGCCTGACGAGCCTCAGTAGGGAGGGATGGCTCTCCAGGGTCATCAAGGAGCTGTCGCGCTGCCTCCACAAAACTCTGCACCCGCGTCGGGTCAATCGGTTCCTGAATGTTGCCATGGCGCTTGAGGGAGCTGGCCACAATCACCCCATCAGCGGCCTGCATCAGTCGGGCCACATTATCCCAGTCCGCGCCGCTGCCAATTAACACAGGTGCACCTTGGGCCGCATCACTGGCCAATTCCAGGTCTTCGGGGCTCGGTGGGCTGCCGGTCGCCCAACCGGAGAGAATCACGGCATCGGCGAGGCCCCGCTCTAGGGTATCTTGCACCGCCACTGTGAGGTTGGGTGTACCCAAGGGACGCGCGTGCTTGACTAGCACATCAGCAAAGATCGCCACCCCTGAGCCCAGTTCGCGGCGGTAACGGAGCAGTTCATGGGCGCGACCCTCAATCAGACCCTGATCGGTGGCCATCACGCCTGTGAGCACATTCACCCGGATAAAAGCACAGTCGCAGACCGTGGCGATCGCCAGCCCACTACGGGCATCATTACGCAAGACGTTAATGCCCACAGGGAGCATCACTAAACTCTTGACCCGTTGCACAATCAGGGTCATGGCACTGACGATCGCCGGATCGACTTGGTCTTTGGCAAAGGGCGCATCAAAAAAATTCTCGATGATAATGCCGTCAACCCCACCAGCCGCTAGCGCCGTTGCTTCTTGCTCAGCCCGGTCAATCACCGTGCGCAGGTCACCGCCCCAGCGCGGTGAACTCGGTAAGGGGAGCAGGTGAACCACACCAATGACTGGGTTGGCCGTCTGAAAAATCTGTTCTAATTTCACGTTAGGGTCTGTTGAGGGATCGCCGCTCACATCCAGTTGTCTTATACCACTGAATCACCGCGCTATAGCGACATATTTGAAGATATGAAAATCCTACACCTAAGCTATTCCGACCTGGACGGCGGCGCAGCTCGGGCAGCCTATCGAAACCATCAAGCCCTGCAACGGGTCGGGATTGAGTCGCAAATGTTGGTGCTCAAAAAACTCAGCACTGACCCCACCGTCCTCGGCCCCACCGAGCAAGCTCAGGAAATGCTGGCCAATACGGCTCGGTTAATCGTCGATCGCCTCCCCCTGCGGCGCTACCCCCAGAAAACCACCCATGTGTTTTCGCCCGCGATCTTCCCTCTGTTGGAGCTATCCAGAATCCAACAGCTCAACCCTGATGTGATCAACCTCCATTGGGTGAGTAAAGGCTTTTTACGCCCGGAAAGCCTGCCAAAACTTGGCAAGCCCCTGGTCTGGACGCTGCATGATATCTGGGCCGTGACGGGGGGGTGTCATTATTCGGAAGGGTGCGATCGCTACCGTGAGCAATGCGGCCGCTGTCCCCAGCTCGGCTCCAACCAAAGCCAAGATTTCTCGCGAAAACTGTGGCGGCGCAAAGCCAACGCCTGGGGAAACACCGTCCAGGGAAAAAGGTTAAATTTACAAATTGTCGGCGTCAGCCGTTGGATTGCCGACTGTGTCAAACAGAGTTCTCTGTTGGGCAGCTACCCGGTGGATGTGATTGGCGAGACGCTCGATCCCGAGGTGTTTCGACCCCAGCCCAAGGCGTTGGCCTGCGACTTACTCCGCTTAAACCCCGATCGCCGCTATATTCTCTTCGGTGCCCTCAACCCCACCCGTGACCCGCGTAAGGGCTTCCAGCATCTGCAACCCGCCCTGCAACAGTTGCGCAATCTCCCTAATACGGAAGTGTTGCTTCTGGGCACATCCCACTATTCCCCCACAGTCGATTTGGGCTTTCCGATCACCTGTCTGGGCAAGCTTGCGGATGATCTGATGCTCTCGTTGGCCTACAGTGCCGCAGATGTGGTGATTGTGCCCTCGGTCGAGGATGCCTGTCCCCTGGCGTCTTTGGAAGCGTTGGCCTGTGGCGTTCCAGTGGTCTGTTTTGATAGCACAGGGCTCAAAGATATTGTCACCCATCAGATAAATGGCTATCGTGCTTGTTGCTTTGACTCGGCAGATTTAGCCCGTGGTATTGAATGGGTTTTGAATTTGGGTCATGAACAAACCCAGACCATGAAAACTCAGGCGCGCCAGACCGTTGAAACCACCTTCCATCCCCAGCGCCAAGCCCAGGCTTATGAGAAGATTTATACTCATTTATTGGCAAGCTTGAAGAATTCATAAAGACCCAGGCATTGGGGTGAAACAGCCCATCTTCTAGGGCTAAAACTGTGTTAACACCATCAAACCCAATGTCCCTATGGAACCGCTGACCCTTGCTGCAACTGCGATCGCCGCCACCATCATGACCAAATTCTGGGAAAAGACCGGTGAGCAACTGAGTGAAGAACTCTTTGAGAAAAGCGAAGCGTTTTACAACGCCCTCAAGCAAAAAGCCCCCAAAGCCGCATTGGCAATTGAACAAGTCCCTCAAGCACCACTGGACTATGGAAAGATGGTGCTTGAAGTCGATGCTATTGCTCAACAAGACGCAGCGATCGCCCATGAAATTCAGCACTTGGCTAAGTTGGCTGAGCAAGAACCCAATCAACAGCTCAAAGATGTGATTGCCGAGATTCTCAAGGTCACGCAAGGTCAACAGCCGACAGTGCAAAATATGAGCAAAATCGCTGACAAGATTGGTCTGCTTGTGCAAAGCGGAACCGTCAATATTGAAAACTTTTCGGTCTAAGCCACCTCCATCAATCGAGTCTTACGTCTCACCCTCCAGATAAGATCGCTGATAAGCTATACCGAATCCGGATTGTATGAACACAGAAAGCGAAGGCTGATCCGGGTGGCGGGCAAGATGGACTTCGACTCCCCTTCGACTCCGCTCAGGACAAGCGCTCAGCAACCACCCGCGCTACGGGATATTGAGCGCAGAAACCTGTAGTGCAGGCGGTCAGTGAGCTTGTCGAATCTGCGTCCCGCCTGCCCGAGAAATAATCAGTAGGTTATCTCTCCCTATGCTTTGCGGATTCAGTATTAGGCATCCATGCGCCAGAGAGCCAGGTCAATGTCAAGAATCTCTACGTGGGTTCATCGGCTGACTCGGTCACAGAAGACCCAAAATCAATTGATTGGCAACAGATTTGCCGCCGTATGCTGGCAGACCGAGAGCAGCTGGCACTGGTCTGTTAAGGGGAGAGGGAAGGAAAACCAGGCAGTGTCAGAAATTCCTGAGTGGTGAGAGGTCCATCCCAGTAGCCCATCGCCATAGCCGGAGTCACCTTCTTGCCCAAACTGTAATGGGGTCGAACCCCGTTATGGAGCAAACGTTGCACATCTAAAGCCCGTTGTAGACCCTCCATCCGCTTAGTTACATTGATGGCTGCTGAGACTGTTTCCACCGGGGTTCTCAGCCTGGCCATCAGGGTGTTGGTTCGTTCATTGAAGCGTTTGTTGTACTCACGGCAGATATATCTCTGGCGATGGCTTTGGTCTTTGAGTTTGGCTGTTCCGTTCTTGACAGTCTTTTCGCTTCCGCAGTGGGGGCAGCTCATGGGGTCTCAGCTATACACCATGACCATTCTAACCGTCACCTTCTAACAAACTAGTGCCCAAAACTCGGTTGATTTTAAAGCAGGCGACATTCCCGCTCAGCCTTGACTCGCTTTTTCATAACCTTATAACGCTTAAGCAAGGCGCGATCGCTGCTGCCATCGAAGGCAGCAAACATTCCTGAAAATACCTTGAAAGCCTCGGTGGGTAAGATTCGGCTAAAAACCACATAATTGCTCTTTGCAGTTTTGCTGAGGTTGATATTGATAACTGACAAAGGCTCATCGGATTCACCCAGCAAATCAGTGAGGAGCAGCGTCCCCTCTTTGGGATTTCGATCAATAATCTTGAAGAGCGACGTATAAAAAAAATTGGGCTGCATCCAAATACATAATCTCGATCGGTCTTAAGTTCGGATGCTCTAACCGACATCGCTCTAATAACGTCTGGCCGTTGACGATCACTCAGATAAAAGTCAATCAAAAAATTGATCTCTTCTTCATTTTCTAGAAGAATCTCTCGCCTTTTGGCAATGCCAAAAATTTGAGTGATTTCCCATAAGCCATCGCTCAAATCATACTCTTCGGGAATGTCCTTGCTCAGTTGCAACCCAACACGACGAAACTTTGTTGTATTCTTTCAGCAACATTATTCTTTTGACCCCTCGCACCTTCCTCTGGGTCAGGGGATGGTGCGAGGGGCTACGCACTTATGGATAGAACACCTTAAACGCCTCAAGTCTCCGAGGGACGAGAGGCATTAATCATGGGGGCAAGATAAGCAACCAGCAAGCCCATACTAAAGCCCATCACATTGCGGAACACAGGCAACCAATCGGAGGTGCGGGTCACCACTGGGCCAATGCCGAAGGCGAGAAAGAGAATGCCCCAGAGCGGTGAGAAAATGAGGGCCCATTGCCAGGCAATCACTTGACCTTCCTTGCGAGGCACTGCCGCCAAACCACAAATGATGCCCCCAAGAATCGAGGTTATCAGGGTCAAGATCCATTGCTCACGGGGCAAACCGGGAACGACATCACAGCCACCATTGCTCAGACATTGTTTAACGGTTGTCATCGCCGTGGCGATCGAATTATTTTCGCCATTCTCCCGAACGTAGTACATATTGCCAAAGCGCGTTTGCAGCTCAATCCAGAAGGTGCGGGGCAGCAGGTCATAGACTTTATCGCCCACACTAAAGGCGAGGAGATTGCCCCCTCGGGAGTCGGCAACCAACAGAATGCTCTGGTCATCTAGACCCCAGTAGGGAATCACGGCACGACCGGGGGTCTGATCATATTGGGTGAGGACGCGCAACTTCCAGCCGGTCTCCTGCTCAAAGTTGAGAAAGTCTTGAATCAGCTTGCTCTCTTGAATTTTGGGCAAGAAGTTGGCGAGATCCACGATCGGTGTATCGTGCTCCGGCAAGAGTTCGGGGTTGTCAAAGGCTTGGGCAGGTTGGGCAATGAAGCCCGTCGCAAAGACCAGCATTGCGGTGAGGAGGGGAAGCACAAGGCGCTTGGCGAAACGATAGGGCATTTTGGCTATAAGGAGATTTATTAAGACTATGGGTTAACAAATTATAAAAAAAACCGCAAAAGTTTACAATTATTCATTTTTTCTTAAGGTGATCACGCGTACTGAGAGAACAGTTTTGGTAATATCCACTATAATTGAGTCAATTTCCCCTCGGTACGACACCCCATGTCCGGTTTGATTCCTGACTCCAACCAATACGGTCTGCTTACTGATCTCTACCAACTCACCATGTCGGCCTGTTATGTGGGGGAAGGGATTGCTGAGAAGCCGGCCAGTTTTGAGCTGTTTACCCGCCATTTACCCCCCGAGTTTGGCTATCTGGTCGCCATGGGTCTGGAGCAGGCCCTGGACTATCTCGAAAATTTTCACTTTACCGCTAAGCAGATTAGTGACCTGCAAGCGACCGGGATCTTTGCCAATGCCCCTGCTGCGTTTTGGGATCTGCTAGCGGTGGGTCGCTTCACGGGGGATGTTTGGGCAGTTCCTGAAGGCACGTTGATCTTTGCCCATGAACCGTTGCTGCGGATTGATGCGCCGCTCTGGCAAGCGCAAATCGTTGAAACGTATCTACTCAATACCATCAACTATCAAACGCTGATCGCCACCCGGGCGGCACGGCTGCGGGATACGGCGGGCCCAACGGCCACATTGCTGGAATTTGGCACCCGGCGAGCCTTCTCGCCCCAGGCGTCACTCTGGGCGGCCCGGGCGGCGATCGCCGCTGGCCTCGATGGCACCTCTAATGTCCAAGCCGCCTTGAATTTGGAGCAAAAGCCTGTGGGCACGATGGCCCATGCCCTGGTGATGGCGATCGCCGCTCTCGAAGGAGATGAAGACGAAGCCTTTAACGCCTTTAGCCGCTACTTTCCCCAAGCACCGCTGTTGATTGATACCTACGACACGATCGCCGCCGCAAAACGCCTGGGCCAAGCCGTGCAAACGGGTCAACGCCAAGTCACAGGCGTACGCCTGGATTCTGGCGATCTGGTGGCCCTCTCGCAACAGGTGCAAACCCTGCTGCCCGATGTGCAGATCTTTGCCAGTGGTGACTTGGATGAATGGGAAATTGCTCGCCTCCAGGCTACCGGTGCCCAACTCTCGGGCTATGGCATTGGTACACGCTTGGTCAGCGGCCAACCCGTCAATGGGGTGTATAAACTGGTCGAAATTGATGGCGTGCCGACGATGAAGCAATCGAGCCATAAGGCGACCTATCCAGGACGCAAGCAGATCTTTCGCCATTGGGATGGCGATCGCCTCGGCCTGCACCCGGAAACCCCCCAATCTCAAGAACAGCCTTTGCTTCAACGGGTCATGCACCAGGGTCGGCGCTATCAGAAGAGCGAGCCCCTAAGCCAAATTCGCCAGCGCACAGCGGCCCAAGTGCAACGTTTGCCCCCAGCCACCCGCGCCCTGAGTAACCCGGTACCCTGGAATGTCTCGATCTCCGAACCCTTACAAGCCCTACGGCAATCGCTTCTTGCTGCAAGAGTCTGAATATCTAGCCATCCAGCAATGCGTTATTTAACAACCTATGGAGCGAACAGAACACGATTGCATTGTTATCCCCCCTACCCTCCCTTGGTAAGGTAGGTCTGTTTTATGTTCTGGAGAGAAAAAAGAAGACCCGATGGTTCTCGTGTAGGGGCGGGGAAACCCCGCCCTGCAACCCACTCGATGACACTGGCAGGATGTTTTTAAAGGTTGCGTAGGCACGGAAACCGTGCCCCTACAGTCGATTAGAATTTTCTCTGGTAAACATATAACATCCCTAACCTTGGTAGGGGGGGAAATGCACAATCCCCCGTACGAAGGGGGATTGAGGGGAATTAAGCAGCCCTTATAATTTGTTGACCAATAACCATTCACGCTACTTTTTGTAAATTATGCCGCCGTCACCCCTGCAAACCCAC
>JBCDEB010000143.1:0-18539 GCA_039180005.1 Cyanobacteria bacterium P01_G01_bin.54
ACCAAGTAAATGAAGCTAGCGAGATCCCCCCGGCTACGCCGACCCCCTTGGTAAGGGGGTTTTCATCGTTGGGGGTGATAACCCGTCATGACTCGTTGGTATGAGTTCTGGATCAGTAGACATCGCGAAAGACTCTAAAACTCAGCAGAATCCAACAATACTGGCTCTGATATTGCCGGAGTCTGAGGGGGCAATTGCTCCCTCAGCGGGAGGGGTCGGGGGGCTCCCCTAGCGACCGGGTTTGAAGACGAGATTTCAAGGCTTTGAGAAATGCGATCGCTTCGCTTAAGCGAAACTCAGGTTAATTAATGTTGCACCACCATTGGGAGCCGACAATCCATGCTGCAATAAAACCTGGCGTAGGTTAGCACCTACTTGATAGTCAATGGTTTGACCCCAAGCCGTAATTCTGGGCAGGGTCTTCTCCTTGAGATTGTTTGAAAATTTCCTCTCATCACAAGTAATGGCATTTTAGACTGAACCTTTCGCTCCCGTTTGTGCATCAGGACTGACATCAACGAACAGGCTGACGGCATGTCCCCGCCTCCCTTAGCGAGGGGAGAGCGTACGCTGGGGATATAGGCTCTAGGTATGGTGTGTAGGCGTTGAGCTGCGTTAGTCCTACAGAAAAAAATCCCTCAATAAAAGCCCCATCAACCCGATGACCCCGTCCCAACCCCAGCCTCAACCTCAACCGATTGTTATCTACGACACCACCCTGCGTGATGGTGCACAGCGAGAAGGCATCGCCCTCTCGCTGACCGACAAATTACACATTGCCCAGACCCTTGATGAATTGGGTGTGCCGTTTATTGAAGGGGGCTGGCCCGGTGCTAACCCCAAAGACGTGCAATTCTTTTGGCGACGACAAGAAACACCGCTGAAACAGGCGCAACTGGTGGCCTTTTGTTCCACCCGCCGCCCTGGGCGCAATGCTGCCGAAGATCCGCTGCTCCAGGCGATCTTGACCGCCGGAACTCGCTGGGTGACCATTTTTGGCAAGTCTTGGGATTTACATGTCACCGAGGGACTCAAGACCGAGTTATCCGAAAATCTGGCGATGATTAGCGATACGGTAGCCTATCTCGTCAGCCAGTGCCGCCAGGTGATCTACGATGCTGAGCATTGGTTTGATGGTTATAAGCACAACCCAGACTACGCCTTGCAAACCCTCAAAGCCGCTTGGGATGCAGGGGCAAGCTGGCTGGTGCTCTGCGACACCAATGGGGGCACGCTGCCCCATGAGGTGAGTACGATTATTGCGGCGATCTTTGCTGCCTACCCTGAGTTGCGCACCGACCCTGATGCGCCAAAACTGGGGATTCACACCCATAACGATGGGGAATTGGCAGTGGCGAATGCGATCGCCGCCGTCCAGGCCGGGGTCACGATGGTACAGGGCACGATCAATGGTTATGGTGAGCGCTGTGGCAATGCCAACCTCTGCTCATTGATCCCCAACCTGCAACTAAAACTGGGCTATGATTGTCTGCCCCCGCAGCAACTCGCGAAACTGAGTCCTGCCAGTCGGGCCATTAGCGAAATGGTGAACCTGGCCCCCGATGATCATGCCCCCTTTGTGGGGCGATCGGCCTTTGCCCATAAGGGGGGTATTCATGTCTCGGCGGTAGCGCGGAATCCCAAAACCTATGAGCATCTTGACCCGGCGGCGATTGGCAACGAGCGGCGGATTGTCATTTCCGAGCAAGCAGGTGTGAGTAATGTGATGGCCAAGGCGCGCACCTTTGGCATCGAGCTGGACCCCAAAGGAACAGCTTGTCGCCAGATCTTGCAACAGCTTAAGGAACTCGAAAGTGCGGGCTACCAGTTTGAGGCGGCCGAAGCGAGCTTTGAGCTGTTGATGCGCTCAGCCCTAGGGCAACGTCCTCAGCCCTTTATCCTCAAGGGTTTTCAAGTGACTTGTGATATCTGGCAGGCGATCGCCCAGTTCTGCGGCAACAATGCCCTGGCCACGATCAAGGTCAGCGTCAATGACGAAGAGTTGCTGGAAGTCGCCGAGGGCAATGGCCCCATTGCTGCTCTGGATGGAGCGCTGCGCAAGGCCCTGGTGCGCTTCTACCCCGAAATTGCCCATTTCCATCTCACCGACTATAAAGTCCGGATCTTAGAGAGCCGCTCCGGCACGAACGCCCGCACGCGGGTGTTGGTGGAGTCGAGCAATGGCGAGGACTATTGGTCAACGGTGGGCGTTTCGACCAATATCATCGATGCCTCCTATCAAGCGGTGGTGGAGGGGATTGAATATGGGTTATTGCGGGCTAATCAAGCGGTATTAACGGTGCAACGTTAGCGTTAGAAGCAATTAATTCAGGGACTGTGCATCGCTACTTTGGCTGTTCCTGAGCAGCGCCATGGTATGAGCAATCCAGCGTTTACGGGATGTGGTTTAAAATATCATTCAGTCTCCCCTAGACCCATGACTGCCCTCACCCTAAATGTCCCCTCTGCCCTTGCCCTTACGCCAGAGCAGTTTGAGCAACTGGCGGCCGTTAACCAAGATCTGCAGTTGGAACTTACGGCCGCTGGAGGTCTAGTCATTATGCCTCCTACGGGTGGTGAAACGGGCAATCGTAATTTTGAGATGTGTATTGATCTCGGTATTTGGAATCGTCAGTATCAGCTTGGAAAGGCATTTGATTCCTCAACTGGATTTCGGCTGCCCAATGGTGCGATTCGCTCACCCGATGCGAGCTGGGTGCGCCAAGACCGCTGGCAGGCTCTGACCCCTGAGCAACGCCAGAAATTTTTGCCCCTCTGTCCAGACTTTGCAGTGGAGCTGGTTTCACCCAGCGATACGCTCAGTGAAACGCGCCAGAAGATGCGGGAGTATATTGAGAATGGTCTGCGACTGGGTTGGTTGATTAACCCCCGCCAGCAAAGTGTAGAGATCTATCGTCCCGGACAGGCCGTTGAGACGCTGAAAAAACCGCAACGACTTAGCGGTGAGCTTGTGTTGCCGGAGTTTGAGCTCGCTCTGGGAGAGCTCTGATTGAGCAATACATAAGTCCGAGGGATGTGCGCCAAAGAAAAAATCAAATGGTAGGGGAGGGTTTCAAACCCTCCTGCAGGCTGTACTGTTTGGCGTTTAAATGCGAATTTAAGCCTAAGTAATCACCGTGGGGCGATCGCGCCCGGTGAACTGCTGAATTTGTGCCACTTCATTAGCCAAGGTAATCAGATCCCCCAATGCCACCTGCGTATCCTGTTGATGCTGGCTGCTATCGGGCTCATAGCTCTCCAGATAAACCCGCAACGTTGCCCCCTTGGTTCCTGTGCCCGAGAGGCGGAAGACGATGCGTGAGCCATCGGTGAAACCAATGCGCAGGCCCTGCTTCTGGCTGATACTGCCATCAACCGGGTCGGTATAACTAAAGTCATCGGCATAGTCCACGATGTAGTTGCCCAAAGTCTGGCCGGGTAGGCTCGCCGTCATGCCCCGCAGCCGCTCCATCAGCTCGGTGGCTGGGCCCGTATCCACTTCTTCGTAGTCGTGGCGGGAGTAGAAGTTGCGCCCATAGGTCTGCCAATGCTCCGTCACCAGTTGCTCCACAGATTTGCCCGTAGTCGCCAGAAGATTCAGCCAGAAGAGCACCGCCCAAAGGCCGTCTTTCTCACGCACATGGTTCGAGCCGGTGCCAAAGCTCTCTTCGCCGCAGAGCGTGGCTTTGCCCGCGTCCAACAAGTTGCCGAAGAACTTCCAGCCCGTTGGCGTTTCGTAGCAGTCGATGCCCAGCTTGGCCGCGACGCGATCGACGGCGGCACTCGTGGGCATGGAGCGGGCCACACCCGCCAGCCCGTTCTTATAGCCGGGAACCAACGTGGCATTGGCCGTCAGCACTGCCAAGCTATCGCTGGGGGTGACAAAGAAATGCTTGCCCAGGATCATATTGCGATCGCCATCCCCGTCCGACGCTGCACCAAAATCCGGGGCATTCTCACCAAAGAGAATCTCCACCAGTTCCTTGGCGTAGACTAAATTCGGATCGGGATGACCGCCGCCAAAATCTTCGAGGGGTGTGCCATTGATCACCGTGCCTGCGGGTGCGCCTAAGGCGGCTTCAAACAGCGCCTTCGCGTAAGGCCCGGTCACCGCGTGCATCGAGTCAATACACAGGCGCAGTTTACCTGCCGCAATAAAGTCCCGAATGCGCTCGAAGTCAAAGAGCGATTGCATCAATTCCAAATAGGGCCCAACCGAATCGATCACCTCCACATCCATGGTGCCAAGCTTAAAAGAACCGGCGCGATCGAGGTTGATATCCGCTGCCGCCAGGATCCTATATTCCGTAACTTGCCCAGCGCACTCAAAAATGGCACTCGTAACCTTTTCTGGGGCGGGGCCACCATTACCAATGTTGTATTTCACGCCAAAATCCCCCTCAGGACCGCCCGGATTATGACTGGCCGAGAGAATAATGCCACCAAAGGCTTGGTATTTACGAATCAGGCAGGAGGCGGCAGGTGTGGAGAGAATGCCCCCCTGACCGACAATCACCTTGCCAATCCCGTTCGCTGCAGCCATCTTGAGAATGGTTTGAATCGCCGCACGATTAAAGTAGCGACCATCCCCGCCTAAGACCAGGGTTTGACCGATCGCTCCATCTAAACTGGCAAAAATGGCTTGAATAAAGTTCTCAAGATAATGTTCTTTCTGGAAAACAGGCACCGACTTGCGGAGCCCAGAGGTTCCCGGCTTTTGATCGGGAAAGGGAACCGTGGAGATGAGTTGGAGATTCATACCGGCGGACAGGCGAATTGCAGACGTCACGACTACTTATAGCGTTATTGGGTCCCTTTGCCTAGCAACATCGCTGGGGGGCAAGAGATTTAGGGCAAGGGTCAGGGGAAACGGGGCAAGGGGAAGGGACATATTGCCAAATGCAGATGGCACAATCTACAATGGGACGCTGGGCAATGAGCAAATTAACTTTGCCCTCTTGATTAGGGCGTGTCATCAATTAACCTCAGAAGCCTGACGGGACAAGCGATGGAGCGCCCGACCCAAAAAACAGAAAAAGGGGCTGTAAGTTAGCCATAGTAAGAGTTTGCAATCTAAATGATGACAGCCCCTAAAAATCACGTATCCTGGACAAAGAGTGGGTGCAGCCCGCTTTTTTTATGGACGATTTTCGCTTCCCTGCCATGGCGCATCCCATTATTCCCCAGATCCTGGAGCTGGCAACCCCCCTGGCAGCGAAGCTCGGCTTAGAGATTGTGGGGGCGGTATTTCAGACCAGCAAGCGTCCCCCGGTCTTACGACTGGATGTACGCAATCCGCAGGCGGACACTGGTTTGCAAGACTGTGAGCGGATGAGTCGGGCTCTGGAAGACCCTCTGGAGTCGAGTGGTTTAATTGATGGCGCTTACGTGCTAGAAATTTCTAGTCCCGGCATTGCCCGACAGCTCAGCCGCGATCGCGATTTTATTTCTTTCAAAGGCTTTGCAGTTCTGGTCAAAACCCACGCCCCCCATAACGGCAAACAAGAATGGCAGGGGAATTTGCAGGGTCGTGATGCAGAAAAAATCTATCTCACCCAGAAGGGCAAGCGAATCGCCATCCCCCGCGAGCTCGTTGCTGAGGTTCAACTCCATGACGCCGCCTAACCCTGCCTGATCGGGACATCTTTACTGGGCCCCAGCAAGACGTTCGTCAGAACTAACGCACCAAAAATAATTGCACCAGAATTGAGCACATTCAGCACATCAAACGCCAGGAGCTTTAAGTTAGTATGTCACTCGTCAGTTTGCCCGGTTTAGGGGAAATGATTACTCTGATTGCCGAACAACATCGGCTACCTGAATCAGCGGTTGAGGATGCCCTGCAAGAGGCGCTGCTCAAGGGCTATGAGCGGTATCGGCGATCGCAGACCCTCGATCAGCAGCAGTTTACCGAAGATTATTTTGAGAATTTTACGGTCGATCTCGATACCGAGGAAGAGGGCTTTTCGATCCTCTCCACCAAGGTGATTGTGGAGCAGGTGGACGCACCGGATCACGAAATTTCACTCCAGCAAGTCCAAGAAGACTATCCTGAAGCCCAACTCGGTGACTCGATGATTGAAGATGTCACCCCCCAGCAAAAGGATTTTGGCCGTATGGCCGCGATTCAAACCAAGCAAGTCTTGTTGCAAAAGCTGCGGGATCAGCAGCGCAAGCTGATCCAAGACGAGTTCCAGGATCTTGAAGGCACGGTGCTGCAGGCTCGCGTGCTGCGCTTTGAGCGCCAGTCGATCATCATGGCGGTGAGCAGTGGTTTTGGCAAACCGGATGTGGAGGCCGAACTGCCCAAGCGCGAACAACTCTCCAACGACACCTACCGGGTTAATGCCACCTTTAAGGTCTTTCTCAAGAAAGTCCGGGAGGGGGTTCATCGCGGTCCCCAACTGATCGTCTCGCGGGCAGCGGCTGGGCTGGTAGTGGATCTCTTTGCTACCGAAGTTCCAGAAATCGAAGAAGAAATTGTCCGGATTGTGGCGGTGGCGCGGGAGGCCAACCCGCCCTCCCGCCATGTGGGTCCACGCACGAAGATTTCCGTCGATACCCTAGAGCGAGATGTGGATCCGGTGGGGGCTTGCATTGGGGCGCGGGGATCGCGCATTCAAGCGGTGGTCAATGAGCTGCGCGGTGAAAAGATCGATGCGATTCGCTGGTCGCCCGACCCAGCCACCTACATTGCCAATGCCCTGAGTCCGGCAACGGTCGATCAGGTGTTCTTGATGAACCCAGAAGAACGTTTGTCCTTAGTGCTGGTGCCCGAAAATCAACTTAGCCTGGCGATCGGGAAGGAAGGACAAAATGTCCGCCTGGCCGCCCGTCTCACCGGTTGGAAGATCGATATCAAAGATACGGCTCGCTATCAGGTGGAACTGCAGCAGGCAGAACTGCAACGGCAGCAGGCTGAAGCAGCGGCCCTCGATCAAGCGGCGGCAGTTGAGGCGGTTGAGTCGGTGGTGGAGCAACCGGGCGATACTGGGCTACCGGAGGCACCCGAGGCATCGGATACGATGCTTGAGCCGGATGGGGCTGAGGCGGAGAAACCACCAGCGACAGCCTTTGGCATTGCGCCCAGCGCAATCGCCTCTACAACCGAGGAGGAATAGACTCTATCTCAAAGGAATAATGGCAACTCATAGAGCGCCATTGAGGATATTACGCTAGGACGCAGACCAGCGGCCAAGGGAAGGAGAAGCATCTTGCAAAAAAACTATCGTCGTTGTGTTGCCTGTCGTAAGGTGGCTACCAAAGCGGACTTCTGGCGAATTGTCCGTCTCCATCCCAGTCGGACGGTACAATTGGAAGAAGGTATGGGACGCAGCGCTTATCTGTGTCCCCAAATGAGTTGTCTGCGTACGGCGCAGAAGAAAGATCGCCTGGGGCGATCGCTCAAAACCAACGTACCGGATGAAATTTATCATCAACTCTGGCTGAAGCTTAACGCGTCTCTCCCACCTTAACCACTAATTTCAACGCTATCATTGCTGAATCTTTCTTTAGTCAGGGTGACTGCTGCTAGTCAAGACATGGGGCATATTGGATGAACAACGGGAAAATCAGAATTTACGACTTATCAAAAGAATTGAATCTCGAGAACCGAGACATCATTAACATCTGTGAGCAATTGCAGATCAAAGTCAAGAGCCACAGTAGCACGATCAAAGAGGAGGAAGCACAGCAAATCCGTGATCGTGCCAAAAGCTATACCCCACCGAAGCCCGCTAGACGTCGTCCCATCAAAAAAAATAAGTCCCGACCTGTCGAGAGTGATAAGACCCCCCGCAAGCCCCAGAAGACCTTTCGGCGGTTAGTTAAGCACGAATCTAGTCAGCGTGACCTCGCCCCTACACCGCGTGTAACGCGTCCAGCAACCGCAGCCAATCCTGCGAATCGGAATCTTGAGCTCGCTGCTCCTCCGGCTCGTCCCGGCCAGTCTCGTCCCAAAACTGCGCCCCCGACCCCGGCCACGACACTCTCGCCAGTGGCAAAGACTGCAGCAGAAGCGGTTGCTCCCGCCCCACGCCCAGAGCTTGCTCCACCTCCGCCCCGCCCCCATTCAACCAATGGAGCGCCGACGGATCGCCGAAACGGAGAAGCGTTGAGCCCCTCCCCGACAGCAAAACCCCCAGCGGTTGCTCCGGCGGCGAAGTCGATTTTAGACGCTGGTGCTGAGGTGTCCGCCGCGCAGTCGGTTGACGCCCCCACTGCGAAAAAACCCGAAGTTCGCCAGCTTCTGCCCAAGCCCAGCATCAACAAGCCTAGAACTGAGCCCAAGCCCGTCGAACCCAACAAATCCGAAGATGCGGCAGAAGTAGAACAGCCCCTCAATGAGCCGGAATTGCTCAAGCCCCCGGCACGGCCAGCTAAACCCAAGCGGACGACGGTTGCCCGGAGTGATGCGGGACGCTGGGTTGATGATGATGAGAGTGATAAAAACGCCAAAAGTGCCAAAGGCAAAGCCGCGAGCAAGAAGCGTAAGTCCCCCCGAATCGAAGAGGATGAAGATGATTTCGAGTTGGATCTCGATGAGAGTAATGTCAACGCGGTCGCGGTAAGTTTGTCCATGGCGCGGCCACCCAAGCCAGCCAAACCCAAGGCAACCACACCGCCCCCAGCGGCCAAGAGCCGTAAAGCCAGTCGTCCCAGTCGAGAGCGTAACGGTGGCGATCGCACGGCCCGTGCTGATAAGACCCCAGAACAACCGCCAGAAATGGTTAGCCTGACGGGGAGCTTGAGTATGCGCGAGCTGTCCGATCTGGTCAAAATGCCGGAAACGGAAATTATTCGCCGCCTCTTTACCAAAGGGATTGCGATTAACATTACCCAAACCCTCGATCTAGAAACCTGTACCAAAGTGATCGAAGAGCTGGGGATTCTGGTGGATACCCCCGAGCAGGAATCGGCCGCAACCAAAACGGAAATGCTCGATGTGGCGGATCTTGAGAAGCTCCAAAACCGTCCCCCCGTGGTCACGATCATGGGTCATGTTGACCACGGTAAAACCACGTTGCTCGATTCGATCCGTAAGACTAAGGTGGCCCAAGGTGAAGCGGGCGGGATTACCCAACATATCGGGGCGTATCACGTGGATGTGGAGCACAACGATAAGCTGCAGCAGGTGGTCTTTCTGGATACCCCCGGTCACGAGGCCTTCACTGCCATGCGGGCCCGAGGAACCAAGGTCACAGATATTGCCATTCTGGTAGTGGCCGCCGATGACGGTGTGCAACCCCAAACCAAAGAAGCCATTAGCCATGCACGGGCGGCGGAAGTCCCCTTGATTGTGGCGATTAATAAGGTGGATAAACCCGAAGCGCAGCCCGATCGCATCCGTCAAGAGCTGGCCGAGCAAGGCCTGGTCTCGGAAGATTGGGGCGGTGAAACCATTATGGTTCCCGTCAGTGCGATCCAGGGCGATAACCTGGATACCTTGCTAGAGATGATTCTGCTGGTGGCTGAGCTTGAAGAGCTCTCCGCCAACCCCGAACGCCCAGCCAAGGGAACCGTCATTGAAGCCCATTTGGATAAGGCTCGCGGCCCCGTGGCAACGCTGTTAGTCCAAAATGGCACTTTGCGCGTCGGGGATAGCCTGGTCGCCGGCTCCTCCATGGGTAAAATCCGGGCGATGATCGACGATCGCGGCGATCGGGTTGAACAGGCCACCCCCTCCTTTGCCGTTGAGGTACTGGGCATGAACGATGTGCCCGAAGCGGGGGATGAGTTTGATGTTTATCCTAGCGAGAAAGATGCCCGCGCTGTGGCCGATGAACGGGCATCCCAGCGGCGGGAGAACCGGCTGCAACAGGCGATGTCGCGGCGGGTTACGCTGAGTAGCCTCTCGGCTCAGGCCCAAGAGGGCGAGCTCAAGGAGCTGAATCTGATCCTCAAGGCAGATGTACAGGGTTCGGTGGAGGCGATCGCCGCCGCCCTCGACCAACTGCCCCAGAACGAAGTCCAGCTCAGGATGTTGATGTCAGCCCCAGGAGAAGTCACCGAAACCGATGTAGACTTAGCAGCGGCCAGTGGTGCGGTGATCATTGGCTTCAACACCGATCTCGCTTCGGGAGCGGCCCAAGCGGCTGATCGCGAACAGGTCAGCATCCAGGAATACGACATCATCTATAACTTGCTGGATGATATCCAGGGCGCAATGGAAGGTCTGCTTGACCCCGAAGAGGTCGAGGAGCCGCTGGGCACCGTGGAGGTGCGAGCCGTCTTCCCCGTAGGTCGCGGTTCGGTGGCGGGCTGCTACATCACCTCGGGCAAGGTGGTGCGCAACCGTCGGATGCGGGTTTATCGCGGCGACCAGGTGGTCTACAACGGCCCGGTCGATTCGCTCAAGCGTATCAAAGAAGATGTGCGTGAAGTCAAATCCGGCTTTGAATGCGGCATCGGCTCCGAGAAGTTCAATGACTGGCAAGAGGGCGATCGCATCGAAGCCTATCAGATGGTGATGAAGCGCCGCACCCTCTCCGTCAAATAGAGCGATCCCCCATTAACCTCAATTCTGGAGCTGCTTGACATGCGCATCAACCGCCAAGACCCCTACCTCTGGTTACATATTGCTGGGCTGGCGGTGCTGCCGCTGTGGGGCTTGGTGCTGTGGCTGGGGGTGGCGGCGGGGGAACCTTGGTTTCCCTATGGTGTCGAAGAAGCACTCCTTGTGGTGCTCGGTGCTGCCCCCTGGCTCTGGGTGCAATGGCAGCGGCCGTTTAACCCCTTTAGCGTCTTGGCGATCGCCCTGACGCCGAATTGTCTGACACCGGAGCAGCGCCAATGGCTCCAGGTGCTCAAAGGCCCTCGTACCCGCATTGTGGCGGTTCTAGCGGTGTTGCCTGCGGTGTGGTGGTTGGGCCAATGCTACCGCCTTGCCCCCCTTGCCATATCGGTCACGCCGATTCCTAATCATGGTTTAGGGCTGTTGGTGGCGGCGATCGCCTTCTCAGGCGCGAATTTGTTTCTTCAGGTGTCCCTGAGTATGGTGGGTCTACTACTCCTGACCTCAGAGCAGCAGTTTGCTGCCGCCAAGCCCTACGCGGTCGATCGCATCGGCAGTGATTTTTTCCGCTTTGGTCCCCAGCTCCCCCAGATTCTGCCACCGCTCAAACCAATTGCCCCACCTGTGACCGTTGAGCCGGAGAGTCCCGAGCCGGAGACGGTTGAACCGGAAACCCAAAATCCTGAAACACCATCCGCAGCAGCCGCTGAGGATAATCCTGTTGCTGAAACGGCGATTGAGAATATCCCTGAAGATCCTGTTACCCTAGAAGTCAATACAGCAATAGAGGATGCCCCTGAAACAATGACGAATCCAGAAGGGGATACACAAGAAGTGATCGACGTCTCGGTTGTTGAGCCGGAGACCAATGATATGGCTGAAACGGCGTTTGAACCAGAAACCGATACAGAAAAGACAATCGAGATTTCTGTTGTTGAGCCCAAAGTAGATACCGTGCCTGAATCAGATGAATAATGGCAAAAGACTTATTCCATGATGTCGTCAAAACTGCACTGATTGCAGACGAGTGGGACATTACCCATGATCCATTTCCGGTGGATTATGGGGATGTGCAAATGCAGATTGATCTGGGCGCTGAACGTTTACTCGCTGCTCAGCGAGATGCTGAAAAAATCGCTGTAGAAGTCAAAAGTTTTACGAAGCCTTCAGCAATTTATGAATTCCATACTGCTGTCGGACAATACCTTAACTATCGACGGGCTCTACGATTACAAGAACCCGAACGACTTTTATATCTCGCTGTACCCAGTCAAACCTACAACGAATTCTTTCGCTTGCGCTTTATTGAAGAAGGCGTTCAGGAGTACCAGCTCTATCTCGTCATCTACGCTATAAAAGACCGGAGGATCGTGCAATGGATAAAGTAAGCCACTATCGGCAAGTCGTCCAAGAGATTCTGCTAGCCCATAGTCACATTCAACCCGTCTATGGCGAAATTGAGATGGGGGTATTGTTTGATTCAGACCGCGATCGCTATCAAGTTCTACGCACTGGATGGCTCCAAGAGAGACGTGTCTATGGGGCGCTGATTCACATTGATATTAAAGACGAGAAAATTTGGATTCAATATGATGGTACAGAAGTTGGCGTGGCCAATGAACTAACCGAAAGGGGCATCCCCCAAACAGAGATTGTGCTGGCCTATCACGATCCGTTTATTCGTCAGTATGACGGCTTTGCCGTTGGCTAACAGGTTTAATCAACCAAGACCGAGTTGAGAATTGTTGTTTTCGAGATGCTGTAGGGGCAATCCTCCCGTGGTTACCCCAAATCCCGCCGGGGTAGAAGGGCACTACCCCTACAAATAAACGACCGGTTTCAAGGTAGACAAGGTTGATTAATCCTGTCGCATAAAAAAACGCCGCGATCCCAGAGAGAATATATGTAACCCCCCAAAAACAATCGCTGAACGATCGATCGCCCCATGACCGCTGTCCAACCCCATTGGTCTTGTCCTGACTTAAGCGCTTACTGGGTGGTGATCCCCCACCCGAAGCAACCGGAGCAGGTTCTACTGCATGACAGAACCCGTGCCGAAGCCCATGCCTTTACGGCGGCTGAAGGCTTTGCCCTGCGCCACTTTGTCGGTCGATATCGTGTTGCTCAGGTTCAACGCCAGGTGCAACAGCAACATCCTGACGCTGAGCCCGACTTAGTACTCAAGCTCTTCGATCGCCTCCGCCAACTCGGTATTCTCACCACCGCGCCAGAACCGTCATCGAAACCAACCCCGGCAGCCCAACCGGCCAACCCGCAGTCTTCAAGATTTTCCCTCAAACCCACTGTCGAATGGCGTGAGCATCCAGACGGCTATTGGATCTTGCGCAACCGCGACAATGTGACACTCCAGATCCAGGTTGACCCGTTGGACAAGCCGATCATTGAGCAACTCACTCAAGGCACGCCGATCGCCCAGATTTGCCAAACGCACCAGGTCTCGACTGATGAGATCAAACTGCTCATTCAAACCCTGGCGGCCACTGGCATGCTCGTGGGAACAGAGCCCGCCCAACCCAAGCGAGGCCGGTTCCACCCCATGCAACTACTGTTTTTCCGCTGGTCGGTGTTTAACCCCGACCCCTGGTTAGAGCGGATCACGCCGCCCCTCCATTGGCTCTGGTCGCAGCGGATGCTCTGGGCATTGGGTCTGGGCTTGGGCATTACGCTGGCCTTCGGTTTGCACGATCGGGGTGAGCTCATCGCCACGGGTCAGACCATGATGGAGAGCTACGGCGCGAGTCTGTGGGTTCCATTTATCTTGATTACCGCTGGCGTGGTCAGTTTGCATGAGCTCGGCCATGCGCTCACGCTGAAGCATTATGGCGGCGTTGTTCCAGATATGGGTTTTCTGTTTATGGTGCTGATCCCGGCGGCCTATACCAACACGACCGATTCCTATTGCCTCTCCCGGCGTCAACGGGTACAGGTGGTGGGCGCAGGGCTGGTTGTGCAGGTGCTGTTAGCAGCGTTGGGCTTTTGGCTCTGGCACGCGAGCCCCGATGGCTCCTGGCTCAACCAGGCCAGCCTGTTGCTGATGGCAGCAGGACTCTTTACCGTGGCAATGAACCTCAACCCGATGGCGAAGTTTGATGGCTATTATCTGGCGATCGCCGCGACCGGCATCAACAACCTGCGGGGTCGATCCTTTGGTTTTTATGGCGATCTTTTACAGGGTAAACCTCTGCCCCCCTCGGCTTTTGAGCGCTGGGTGCTGGCGCTCTATGCTCCCCTGAGTCTGGTCTATCTCTGGTTTGTCTTTGGCTTTTTATTTTGGCGGCTCACGGTCTGGATTTTGACGAATTTGCCGATTACAGCGGCGATTTTGCTGATCCTCTGGCTGGTGTATTACTATGCCCCTGAGTCGTCTGATTCACCTGCTGTTTAGTCGAATTAAGTCTGGAGTCTCATGGCTAATACCCCTTCGCAACCGCCCCATCGTGCGACCGCTCCTGAAGAGCGCCAGGCGGCGGCTCAACCCCCCCAGCAACCCCCACCCCAACCCCCCACCATGAACCCCATGCCCAACGATCGCCTGCCCTCCCGTGGGGTGCTATGGGGGACGGTCTTGGCGGGTTTAGTGGTGGTGAGTTTGATCCCTGTGCCCAACTACGTGAGCGGCAAAACGACGATTACCTCCCGTCCGGAGCAGCGCGATCGCCTAGTGATGCCCCGGGCCGGCATTGTCGAAATTCATGTGGAGCAGAATGATACGGTGGCTGCCGGCAAGCTGCTAGCAGAAATTAGCAGCCCAGACCTCGATCGCGCCATTGCTGAGGCAGAACGGGGGCTCCAGCAGGCGGAAGGGGCTCTGTTGCGGGCGCAGGAGAATCTGCTTATTGCCCAAACCCGTTGGCAGGCCAGCCAAACCGAAACGGCCTTGCTCAATAATCGCCGCCAGGACAGACAAGCCGATCTAGCGGAGCTAGAAACAGGGGAAGGATTACCGCGCAGTCGTCAAATTCGGCAGGAACAGGCGGGACTAGAGGCCGAAATTTCAGAGTTGATTAGCGAGATATTCACAGTTCAGCAAGAGCGCTCTGCTCAAGCCCAGGATATCTACGAGGTTCGCCGCCAATTGGCTAAAGTTCAAGAGCGGATTGATAGTCGCGCCTCCTTGGAGGAAGATGGTGCAGTTGCTCGCGATGAAGTTGCTATGTTGGAGTACCAGGCTCTCCAGCTCGAGCGAGAAATGCTGACTATCCAGAACCAACGCGAAATCCACGGTAATCGCCTCGACCAACTCCAAAGCCAGATCCAACAGCGCCAACGTTCGATCGCAGCCCTCAATGAGCAGTCTGAAGAAGTGAAACGCCAAGCCGAACTCGACCTCGACGATGAAACCCAAGACTATCTGCTGACGCGGGAGCGATCGCGGGCTAGTCGTCAAGAGGTGGCGGCGGCGGCGACCGAGGTGAAAGCCCAATTGCGTCTGGTGCAGAAGTGGGAAAAAGAGCTAGAACGTCTTAAGCAAGAACAGGGAAACTTGGAACTCCAGGCTAAAACCAATGGGACAGTAACCACAGAAGACCTGGATTTGCTGGATGGCAAACGCTTGGAAGCGGGGGAAGTGATCTTAGAATTGGCCGATTTGCGTCAGCTTACCGCCACTGTCCAAGTGCGCCAAGAAGACCTTTTTCTATTAGGAGAAGGGCAAAAGGCGAACTTTAAGTCCGACCAGGGTGAAAAAGAGGATGCCACAGTGGACGATATCTCTCCCACAATTCAAGTGGAGACCCAAGGGGCAGCCCCCATGGCAACGGTGGAAATATTGATCGAGAACGATCGTGGTCGGTTGTTACCGGGAGGCGAAGGGTATACGCATATCAGAACAAAAAGTCTCCCTATCTATCGGAAGGTGCTCCATGAGCTAGATAAACTTTTGAATCTCGATCGCCTGATCCCTTGGCTATAGAATTGTTTAAGCCATCACCATACCATCATCGGGAAGGGCAATTGGTAGAGTGTGCCCTCCCCGATGATATGGGGTTTTGGGTGCGTCTAGAGCACCTGACGCGATGCCAATTTTTCGAGGTGGGCCTGGGTTTCGTGCAAGAGCTGAACACGGCTCGAAGAAGTGCGATCGCTGCCCTTAAGATTAGGAACCAGCTTGCGAGCTTGCAGGGTCATGTGGAGTTGCAGCTCGGCAACATAGGTGCTGAGATTTTCGGTATTGAGGTCTTCGCGAGGGGTGGGAGTAGAAGCATTAGCCACGATCGATTGATCTCCTGAGTGTTTCGGTAACTCTAGCTACAGAAGAAGCTACCATAATCAATTTCATCACATTTGATTATGTCCGAGAGGCGTAATGTTTCGTAACCTTGCCCCTGCGGTGTCCCTCTTGTTTTAGCGAGATCGCCAAACACCCCAAGCCTTGTCCTGAAAGCGATTTACCCCACAGTACCCCATCATCTCAGGGGAGAAAAACAGGAGCGACCGTCAGAGATTTTGCTTTACATTTCGCAATCTGACTAGCTCGCAAAGCACCATGAAATACGGGAGGGTTTCAAACCCTCCCCTACTGCATATTTTATTTTGGGTTGGCTTGCGGCGTTGACTTTGGCAGCCGTGAGCCGATTGAAACCCTCACCTACCGTATATTTTATTTTTGGGGTACACATAACCTGGACTAGGGATGACTTACGGTTGTGTCTTGCGTCGCTGCCACCGTGATCGCCTCATCAAGCAGCGCTAAACCCATCTCTAAGCTATCAAGCTGCGCCAGACGATCACGGAACGCCCCTGCCCCCGGAAACCCCTTGCAATACCAAGCCATATGCTTTCGGGATTGGTAAATACCCCGTTGGCCCTTGTACGCCCACAAACCCCGTAGATGCGCCTGGGCACAGTGCAGCCGTTCCGTCACCGTTGGCTCCGGCAGCAACGCCCCGGTCTTGAAGTAATGGTCGATGCGCCCCACCAAAAAGGGAAACCCCAATGTGCCCCGTGAGCACATTACGCCATCAGCGCCCGTTTGCCGCAAACATTGCACTGCCGACTCCACTGAGAAGATATCGCCATTGGCGATCACCGGAACCTGAATTGCCTGTTTGACCCGTTTAATCCAGTCCCAACGGGCTGAGCCCGTATAGCCCTGCTTGCGGGTTCGACCGTGAATCGTCAGCATTGCGGCTCCTGCTGCCTCCAGGCGCTGGGCAAAGGTGACAATATTAATTTCATCCTCGTCCCAGCCAATTCGTGTTTTCACGGTTACGGGGACATCCACCGCTGCCTTGACTGCCTCGACCAGCGCCACCGCTACGTCTGGCTGGCGCAGCAGCGAGGAACCGCCGCCCCGCCGCGTGATTTTATTGACTGGACAGCCCATATTGATATCGATCGTTTCTGCTCCCTCGCCCACCGCTTTACGCGCCGCTTCGCCCATAAAGTCCGGGCGACAGTCGAAGAGCTGGATACTGATCGGCTGCTCATCGGGGGCGATCGCCATCAGTTGAGGCAGCTTGCGCAGGTGATGGATCTCCGTGGCGCTGACCATCTCGGTATAGAGCATCGAGCTGGGGGCATAGCGCCGCACCAACCGCCGAAAGACCAGATCGGTCACACCGGAGAGGGGCGATTGTAGCACCCGACTTTGAACCGTGACGGAGCCAATCTGGAGGGGGGTACGGAGGTAAGAAGGCAACACAGTTTCAAGCAAAGGCATCGCTTGGAGGGGACGAGATAAGCTACAGTTACACCCCATTATCTCTTTCACAGCGCCATACCTGTCACCATGAGTCAACCAGATATCTACTTTGCCGAGAACTGTGATTCTGCCTTGCAACAAGCCAGCGATCGCGCTCGATCAACGTTCAAATATTTCTGGCGTGAACTCTCCTGGGAATATCGGCGCATCATCCCAGGGCTGGATTTGGCAGCGGTGAAACTCCCATTCGTTAACCCCCATCCCCATCCAGATGCCCCTGACGTTGAGCAGATGTGGATTGATCAAATCGATTTTGATGGCCACAACATCTCAGGACGCTTAATCAACGAACCGCAGTGGATTGACTCGGCTCATCCAGGTGATACCGTTACCGTCCCTTTTGCCCAAATGACGGATTGGCTGTATGCCATTGCGGGCAACGTCTACGGTGCCCACACTGTCAATGCCCTGCGGGTTCAGATGACCCCCCAGGAACAAGCCGAGCATGATGCAGCCTGGGGTTTAGAATTTGGCAATCCTCAAAAGATTAAAATCTCTCCCTATTTCGAGGCTGATGCCATTGAGCATCCCGAGATGCTCCCAGAGCATCCCATGAGCGAAAACATGGCAGAGCGAATCGAGCAGATGCTGATCAATAACCCTGAGATTGCAACAAGCATAGATGAGTCGGGCTGGTCATTGCTGCACCGAGAAGCACTGGCGGGCAACTTGACACCCGTTCGGCTCCTGCTTGCCCAAGGCGCTGACCCCGACCTGAAAAACTCTCAAGGTGATTCCGCCCGAGACTTTGCCCAGCGAATGGGCTGGCCCAAGATCTGCCAATGCTTTAACGTGTAATTAACGCGAGTTTCGGTTAAGCGAAGCTATCGTACTCCTCAACGCACTGAAATCTCGATGTCACACCCGGTTGTCAGGGGGCCAGCCCCCCGACACTTCCCGCTGAGGGGGCAATCTCCCCCTCAGACTCCGGCAATACCGGAGCCAGTATTTTTGATCCCACTGAATTTCAGGGTCTTGCGCAATGTCTGCTTATCCCAAACTCACGTTAATTAAATGCTTCTGACGTTGTATCCTGCCACCGCCACGTTCAATAAGCCAACTTAATTGCCTTAATCAGCAGACTTAATGCAAAGTCGCAGCATTTTCTAAGAAATGTAAATATACTGATACAAGATGCAGTCCAGTGTTGCATCGATCATTATCTGATTCATTTACGTAATCATCATGACAACAACGATCCAAACACAACAGAGCGCCACAACGTGGGAACGCTTCTGTCAGTGGGTCACCAGCACCAACAACCGCCTCTACGTCGGTTGGTTCGGTGTACTGATGATCCCC
>JBCDEB010000144.1:0-18469 GCA_039180005.1 Cyanobacteria bacterium P01_G01_bin.54
CCCGGTTGTCAGGGGTCCAGCCCCCCGACACCTCCCGCTGAGGGGGAGAGGGCTCCCGATCAACTCCGGCAATATCGGAGCCAGTATGGTTGATTCCATTGAGTTTTATGAGTTTTCGTGCTCTTCGCTTAACCGAAACTCAGACTAATTTAGGGATCTTTAAACGGCATTCGGTTGACGATCGCCAATCTCGGTTAAAAACATGATAGACAAGGTTACAACTACGCCGACAAGCGGTTGAGCATCTTGTTTTTTGGCAAGCAACTCCTCCAACTTATCCCCTTAATGTCTTAACTTATGGCCATTTTTAGTGACTACAAAAACACCTTTGCACGACGTGCTGCTCCCCTGCTCGAAATTATTTATCCAGAGCAAAATAGAACCGAGTTACTCGATCGCTTGTTTGCCGTCATCTACCCCCACGTCGACTATTCCGTCAGCGAAGATTTAGGCAAATGGAGTGAAGACAATGTGGTGCTGATCACCTATGGCGATACGATCACCGCCCCAAGCACGGCCCAAAAGACGCCAGAAGCCCCCTTGAAAACCTTGCACCACTTCTTAAAGGACTACCTCGACGAGGTGGTGACGGGGGTGCATCTCCTGCCCTTTTGTCCCTATAGCTCCGATGATGGTTTTGCGGTGATTGACTACCTCGCGATTAACCCAGCGCTGGGCAATTGGGATGATGTCAAAGCGATCGCCCAGGACTTTGACCTGATGGCCGACCTGGTGCTCAACCATATTTCCAGTCAAAGTGACTGGTTCGAACAATTCCAAAACGGCAAAACGCCGGGTAAAGATTATTTCATTACCGCTGACCCGGAAACAGATGTCTCTCAGGTCGTGCGCCCCCGGAGTAGCCCATTATTGGTTCCCGTGGCAACCCAGACGGGGACGCAACACGTTTGGGCCACCTTTAGCGCGGATCAAGTGGATCTCAATTTTGCCAATCCTGACGTATTGGTTGAGATGGTGAAAATTCTGCTCTTCTATGTCGAGGCCGGCGCAAAGTATATTCGCCTTGATGCCGTGGGTTTTTTATGGAAACAGCTCGGAACCGCTTGCATTCACCTGCCCCAAACCCATGCCGTGATTCGCCTGCTTCGAGAAATTCTGCAAATGGTCAATTCCGGCGTCGCCATCATTACCGAAACCAATGTGCCGAATCGCGAAAATCTGAGCTACTTTGGCAATCGCAACGAGGCGCATATAATCTATAACTTCAGTCTGCCGCCCCTGCTCCTCAATGCCCTCTTGCAAGGCAATTCTGAACACCTACGCACCTGGGTGATGAGTATGCCGCCCGCCCCGACTGGCTGTGCCTATTTCAACTTCACAGCCTCCCACGATGGCATTGGTTTGCGACCCGCCGAGGGGCTATTGGGACCCTTGGAATATGAAGCCTTACTGACCACCATGCAACGGTTTGGCGGCAAGATTAGCTATCGTCAGCAGACGAACGGCCAAGAGAGCCCTTATGAACTGAATATTGCCCTGTTTGATGCGCTCAAGGGGACGGTCAAGGGTGAAGATGAATGGCAAGTTGTCCGGTTTATTTGTTCTCAGGTGGTCATGATGTCTCTGGAGGGCATTCCGGCTTTTTATATCCACAGCCTGCTGGGGACGCCCAACGACGCAGCGAGGGTCGAGCGCACCGGTCACAATCGCGCCATTAATCGCCACCAATGGAATGCAGCTGAGCTGCGCGATCGCCTCGCCAATCCCCAATCCATTCAGTCCCGTATTCTCGGCAATCTCAGTCGTTTGATCAAAATTCGTCGCGCCCAGTCGGCCTTCCATCCCAATGCCACCCAATATGCGCTGCAACCGATCAACCCGGCCATTTTTGCCCTCTGGCGACAGAGCATGACCCGCGATCAGAGCATTTTTTGCCTCCATAATCTCAGCGATCGCCCCCAGCAACTGCCCCTTTCTAACCTTAACCTGGTGGAGATCGATGACTGGTATGACCTGATCAGCGACCAAACCGTCACGGATATTTACGGTAAATTGGAGCTCAGACCCTATCAATGTGTCTGGCTCACTAATAAGTTCTAACCTCAATCTATGGCTGCATCGGATTCGGAGACGACCCCCTCAAGCCCCCGCTGGCGCGAGCTGCTCTGGGAAAATGGCAAGACGATCGGCACCGCCTTGATCATTGTCGCCATCATTCGGCTCTTCATTGCCGAACCGCGTTATATTCCCTCAGGCTCAATGTTGCCGACACTGGAAGAGGGCGATCGGGTTGTGGTGGAGAAGGTCTCTTACTATTGGCATCCGCCTCAACCGGGCGATGTGATTGTCTTTAACCCGCCAGCCCAGCTTCAGGACTGGGGCTATTTACCGCATCAAGCCTTTATCAAACGGGTGATCGGTACGCCGGGTCATGCGATCGCGGTTCATGATCGTCATGTTTATGAAGATGATCATGCAATCCAGGAACCCTACATTCTGGAGGAACCCAACTATGAGATGCCCAGCCTGCCCATTCCCCGCGAGAGCCTGTTTGTGATGGGGGATAACCGCAACAACAGTAATGATTCCCACATTTGGGGCTACCTGCCCCAGCAGAATGTGATCGGTCGGGCGATGTTTCGGTTTTGGCCGCTTAACCGCATGGGTTGGGTTTAGGGGATGATGCTGTTGGCGAAATATAACTTAACGAGTAAAACACTGATTTTCCCGGTCAACCGAGGCGGGCAAGATGTACTTCGACTCCGCTTAGCAACCACCCGCGCTACGGGATTTTCTGAAGGAAAGAACCGTAGTGCAGGGGTCTCGCCTGCCCGGATGATTATTGGTGAGGAGCACCCTTGAAGGGAGTATGAAACGCCTATTAACGTTCCTCATTTGCTGCAGTTTAGCTTGCTTCTTGCTCACCGCCTGCAGCGCCAGCCAAGCTCAGGAACGGCAGTTTTTGGATCTCTCGGTCGAATTTTTGGGCGAGATCCAGTTACCGAAACAAGATATTGAGGGGACTCCAGTGGGTGGACTCTCCGGGATCACCTTCGATCGCCAGACCCAGAACTACTACGCCCTCAGCGACGACCGTGCCCGGCTCGGCCCTGCCCGCTTTTATACATTGCAGTTTGCGTTTGCCTCGGATCAGTCTCCCACTGGCGTCACCATCGAGCAGGTTACACCCCTCACAACTGCCACTGGAGAGCCCTTTGCCCCCGGCAGCCTCGACCCAGAGGCGATCGCCCTCTCACCGCGCCGAACCCTCTTTATCAGTAGTGAAGGGGATGTAGACGCTCAAATCGCACCCTGGATCAAAGAATTTGATCTAACGACCGGCCAAGCGCTGAGCACCGTGCCCCTGCCCGCCCGCTTTTTGCCCCAAACCCCGATTCGCAACGCAGACCCCCCCCACGGCATCCAGAACAATCTGGCCTTTGAATCCCTCACAATCAACTGGACGGGTCTCTCAACGGACGACCCCTTTCGCCTCTTCACCACCACCGAAAATACCCTGGTGCAAGATCGCCTGCCCCTAGATGCAGAGACAACCGCCGCAGAAACTCCCAAAGAAAACCAGGAGCGGCTGCGCCTGTTGCATTACGTGATGGGTCCAGTTGGCCCGCCGGTGCTGATTTCAGAAAATGCCTATCTGCTCGAACCCCCGCCAGATCTGGCGATCGCCCATGGTTTAAGTGAACTGCTCGCCCTCGATACCGAAGGCTATCTCGTGAGCCTGGAGCGCTCCTTTGGCTTGAACGGCATCACGGCTCGCCTCTTTCAGGTGGTGGCGGGCAGCGCCACGGATACCTCGCGAATCGCGGTGTTGGGCGGCCCCCTGAAGACCGTCACTCCGCTCCAGAAGCGCCTGCTGCTGGATCTGGCGGATCTAAACCTCCCGCTCGACAACCTGGAGGGCATGACGCTCGGCTCCCGTTTGGCCGATGGCAGCCGCTTATTGGTGTTGGTCAGTGATGATAATTTTCGTGAGCAGCAGGTGACACAGTTTCTGTTTTTCCGTTTAATGGGAGCTTAGTGGCATGTCATTAATTAACTTCGAGAAGCCTTGTGAGAAAAGCGATAACACGCCCGACCCAAAAAATGAAGTCGAGGCTCTACGTCAGTTATGGCACTGAGTACAGGACAAAACATAAAACGTTCCTTGCAACCCTTATGATGCTGTAGGTTGGGTTGAGTGATAACAAAACCCAACACAATCGCTCAAAGCATTAGCAGTGTTGGGTTTCCTGCCGTCAACCCGACCTACAGCTTATAACTTTTGTCCTGTACCAAGGTTATGGCAATGGTTTGAGCGCTCACGGATGACAGAGCCCCTAGCCCAGACTCACCGATCAATGACCCATTCGACAGACGCCGTCACCCTCGCCCGCTGGATGGCAGCTGATTTTAGCAACCAAGAGCAGGCCTATGCCAATCCACCGTTTTTTGCCCATATTCGGGTTTGTATGCGACCGTTACCCATAGAGGTCTTGTCGGGGATTGGGCTATTTCTGGAGCAAGCCTATGACTATATGCTCAATCAACCCTATCGCCTGCGGGTCATTAAGCTTATCCCCGAACCGGAGCAAGAGCGGGTTCGCCTCGAAAATTACTCGGTGCTGGAGGGAGAAGAGTTTTTTGGCGCGAGTCGAGACCGAGAACGGCTGGCGAAACTCACAGCCGATCGCCTCGAAAAGCGACCCGGCTGCGATATTTTTGTCCATTGGACGGGGCGTTGCTTCCGGGGCGAGGTGGAACCGGGCAAAGCCTGCAAGGTGTTTCGCAAGGATCGGGAAACCTATCTGGATCATTCCTTTGAGGTGACGGAAACGAGCCTAATGAGTATTGATCGGGGGCGTGATCCGGCAACCGATGAGCTGGTGTGGGGCTCGGTGGCAGGCGCGTTCCACTTTGCCAAATGGGCCAATTTTGCGGATGAAGTGGTGGGGTGATGTCGATAGGGCAGAAAAGTTCTTCTAAACTAGGCAAGGGAGGAGTCCTGCTTAGTTTAGAAGAACTTTCAGCTTAGAGGGCCCTCCTTTCCTGATCCAGAACTCACGTTAACCATGCAAACCCTCACCCCACCCATCCGTTCCTACAGCCGCCAAGATTGGCAGAAGGGCTACGAATCCCAACCCAATGAGATTAGTTATTGGGTGGATGACATCACCGGGGAAATCCCGGCTGGACTTCAGGGCACGTTGTTTCGGAATGGCCCTGGCTTGATGGATATCAAGGGTGAACGCTTTCATCATCCCTTTGATGGCGATGGGATGATTTGTGCCTTTACGTTTGCGGACGGGCGAGTGCATTTTCGCAATCGCTTTGTCCGGACGGCGGGATTTTTAAAAGAACAAGCCGAGGGCAAGATTTGTTATCGGGGGGTGTTTGGCACCCAAAAAGCCGGGGGCTGGTTGGGGAATCTGTTCGACCTCCAGCTCAAGAATATTGCCAATACGAATATTATCTATTGGGGCGATCGCCTCCTCGCCCTCTGGGAAGCCGCTCTACCCCATCGTCTGCAGCCCGAGACGTTAGACACCATCGGTTTAGATAATTGGGATGGCATTCTTGAGAACAGCGGCGCTTTTTCCGCCCACCCCCGTGTTGACCCCCACAGTGAGCTGGATGGGGGTCAACCTTGCTTGGTCAATTTTGCCCTCCAAGCCGGGCCGATCAGCAAATTGCACCTCTACGAATTCAATCCCCAGGGGCAACTCCTGCGGCAGTTTGTCCAGCCAATTCCGGGGTTTGCCTTTATCCATGATTTTGCGATCACGCCCCGTTATACGCTCTTCTTCCAAAATCCGATGTCATTCAATCCTTTTCCCTTTCTGTTCGGCTTTAAAGGTGCCGCGCAATGCCTTCACTTCCAGGAAAATGAGCCGACAAGGATCGTGATTATTCCCCGTGATCAAAGCTCCGGTGAACCCACCCGCACCATTCCAGTACAGGCGGGTTTTGTGTTCCACCATGCCAATGCCTGGGAAAACCCGGATGGCACCTTGGGACTCGAATCGATTTGCTACGATTCTTTCCCCGAAGTCGAGCCCGATGCCGATTTTCGAGACACTAAATTTGAAACCCTCGCCCCCTCCCAACTCTGGCGCTTTACCATCGATCCCCAAGCCCAGACGGTGGAGCGGGAGCGGCGCGATCGCCACGCCGTCGAGTTCCCTACCTTACATCCCCAATGGGTCGGGCGGCCGCACCGCTATTGTTATCTGGCGGCGACTGACACCGTGGGTGAGAATGCACCGCTCCAGGGCCTGATCAAATTTGATTCCCAAACCGGGGAACAGGAGTTTTATTCCTTTGCGCCCCGGGGCTTTGTCAGCGAGCCCGTGTTTGTGCCCCAAGGTGCAGGAGAAGACGACGGTTGGGTGATGATGTTGGTCTACAATGCAGCGCGTCATGCCTCGGATTTGGCGATCTTTGATGCGGCAAATATTACCGCTGGGCCAGTGGCAACCGTACAGCTGAAGTTGCATATTCCCTACGGTTTGCATGGGAATTGGACGCCGGAGACCTTTGTTCCGGCGGTTTAAGGGCTTACCTAACGTGCGTTTCGGTTAAGCGAGACGATCGCATTCCTTAACGCCTTGAACTCTCGATGTTAAACCCGGTTGTCAGGGGACCCGCCCCCCGACACCTCCCGCTGAGGGAGAAATTGCCCCCTCAGACTCCGGCAATATCGGAGCCAGTATTGTTGGTTCTGCTGAGTTTCGACCGTCTTGCGCAATGCCTGCTTATCCAGAACTCACGTTACCTAGAAAAAATGCGTCGGGGCCGATCGCTCGCCTGGGATAATGGTCTGGAAGGAACAATCAAAGCGCATGGCGGCTCAACCTGATCCCCTCGATGCAGCCTTGGCTAACTTGGCAGAGAATTTCACTGCCAAGTCCCATTCTCCTGTGTCCGATCTAGATACGGAAACAGCGCTCGATCGCACCCTTCAAGACCTGCAAGCCTCACCGGGTTCGCCTCAGACAGAAGCACTTCTGGCCGAACTCTGCCAAGAATTTCAGCAATCGGCTGAGCCGACTTACGCTCATGGGGATGATTTAGCCGCAGATCTTGCCGCAATCGCCGCTCAATTCCCCTCCCCCTCGACCCAGAGCGCTGACCCCGACCTCGATCGCGCCTTGAGCGATCAAGTGAATGCTCAGATGGAGGCGATTCATCAGCACCGTCACCAAGCCTGGTTCGCCCAACAGCAGCAACTGCGCCTAGAGCAGAAAGCGCAACAATGGCTGGATGCGCTTGACCCCTATTCCAACGAGGGGCTTTGGTTTGCCGAATTTGCCGCCCATTACCCCTCGGAGTTGGATGCTGCCGTTGATTACTTGACTGCACTCTTGAAAAATGCCTTGCCCACCGATTGAATCGGCTACCCGCTGTGGCTCACTCCTATTCTCAAAATGGCAAGCCAAGCGATGAGCAAGTCAAGCCGTAAGATAGTTCAAATAGACTATTTTTTCGTTATGCTAATGGGGCATTGACCAATAAAACAACTTTCGCCAATTCAACGGCGATCGCTCCCAACTGCATCCCTTAAGGAGAGCGCGATCGGATCGAGTGCTAGAGTGCAACGTTGCATATTACAGGCTAGTTGCACTACAAAAAAATACACACGCATTACAACTACCTTGGTAAGCCTGTTATGTCGTGGAAGTTCGACCAGATCTAAGGTCTTTCAGCATACGTGAGTGACATGCTTATACTGAATCCGTAAAGCATAGGGAGAGATAAACTGCTGATTATTCCTCGGGCAGGCGGGACGCCTGCCACCTGGATCAGCTTTCGCTTTCTATGTTCATACAATCCGGATTCAGTATTAGCAGAGATTCCAACTCAAACATGGGTCATATTACTGAATGAGCACCGTAGAATATCTGGAATTTTTCTTTTTGGTTGTGTTTCATGGCTAAGGAGCACTGTTCCTTGCAAATCTGGCCACTTAAAGGGTAACACTAGCGAGTCTGGCCACCCAACAAGTAACACACCGCGCAGCGTTACAACGCTGCACTATCTTGCTGTGCTCAAGCTGAGTTTTGTTCAGTTTTGCTTTGCTTCTTTTTTTGCTTTCCGGAGTCTTCAAAATCATGCATTCATCACTTCAATTTTCTCAATCTTCAATTTCTGCTCTGCCAACAGCGACGACGTTGGTGGTCATTGACCCCCGGGTTGACTCGCCTGAGCAGCTCGCAGCCGGTTTGCGCCCAGAGGCGCAGGCACTGTTGCTCGACCCCACCCAGGACGGGGTCGCTCAGATCACCGAGGCTCTGGCTACGGGGCATTACGACAGTTTGCACCTTGTTGCCCACGGCACACCGGGGCGGTTGCCGCTCGGACGGGGGTTGCTCTCATTAGCGACGCTGCCGCAGTATCGTTAGCAGCTTCTGGAATGGGGCGTGGCGGAGATTTTAGTCTATGGCTGCCAGGTGGCGGCTGCGCCGCAGATGCTACAGGTACTCCATGAGTTGACCGGGGCCGCAGTGGCAGGTTCGGCGGCACCAGTAGGGCGAGGGAATTGGACGCTGGAATGGCGGACGGGTGAGGTTCGAGCTGAGGCAGTGTTTACGGGTGAGGTGACAGAATCCTATGCAGGGACGTTTATGCCAGCACAGTTAGTAGAAGATATTAACCCTAATGATGGTATCGGTGGAACAAATGCCAGTCCAGAATTGTTAGCAACTGTCGGCAACAAGCTATATTTTACCGCCAACGATGGTAACACAAGGGAGCTATGGGTTTCTCAGGGTCAGGCCAGTAACACCCATTCCCTAGCCATTGATTCACTACCTTCTGAACCCAAAAATATCAAAGTTATTGGTGATGAGCTTTATTTCACTGTTGAGCGGTCAGATAAGCAAGAACTATGGGTTGTCAATGGGACAGAAACGAAAAAATTGAAAGCGGATATTAACGGTGAGATAGCAGGTGATAATATAATTAATGGAATAACCGATATCGTCAGTTTTAATGGAAAAGTCTATTTCGGTGCGACTGATACCGACACCAGTGGTGATAGTCGGTCTGCATTGTGGGTTATTAATGGGACAGATATTAACTCAAAGAATCTAGAGATTGTTAATGATCAATGGAACTCCAATTATGCACCAAGTCAATTAACTGATTTTGGAGATAAGTTGATTTTCTTGGCCCCTGGTAACCAAGGCGATGGCAGGTCTGTTTGGGCAGCAGAGATTAATACGAGTAGCACTACCGGACTATCAGAACCTTATCTTGTGAGCGAGCACTCTAGGGTCCGAAATAGGGGTGCATCTAATTTGACTGTCATTGGAGAACAAGCTTTTTTCGTAAATTTCCAGTCATTTCCATCTAGTCCTCAATTACGAGTAACCGATGGTGAGCCAGCTAGTTTATTAGATCCAGTCAACTCTGAGTTGGTTTTAACTTTGCCAGGTATAACTAGCAATCTAACCCCTATCGGAAACAAGCTGTTTTTTACTTACAATTCGGGGACAGGCTTAGAACTATGGGCCAGCACTGTTACTGAAACCGAAATCAATACTAGCCTTGTCAAGGATGTCAATGGTACTAGCTTGTTTAACCCCAGTAATCTGGAAGTTGTTGGCAATGACTTGTTCTTTGCTGCAGATAATGGCAATGATAGCAGTGAGCTTTGGATTATTGAAAATGTAGCTGGAACTGGGGATTTATCGGCACGAACACGATTAGTTAAAGATATAAATACTCAACCCGATCTTGGTAGTTCCGTTGGTGACTTAACTGTGGTTGGAGATAAACTATTTTTCACGGCCGATGACGGTAATGGCAAGGAGTTGTGGGTCACGGAAGGCACTGAGTCAACAACCCAAAAGCTCAAAGATCTTGATCCCAACATCGGTTCCATTCCCTCCGATTTAAAGGTTGCTGGTAATCGACTGGTTTTCAGGGCTAGTGGTAGCAGTAATTCTCAAGAATTATGGGTCACTGATGCCACCTCTCTCGAAACTCAACAGCTCACTGAGGATTTCTCTCCTGCTATTGATTTCAAGATTGTTGGTGATCAAGTGTATTTTGGGTCAGCAAGTGATTCCAATATTGGTGATGAGCTGTGGATTGTAGACCTTGCTGGCTCCGGCAGCGTCAACACCGCCCCCACCCTCACTGGCCCAACCAATATACCCATTGATGAAAACACAACCTTTGTTGACGATCTACTCGCTGGCGACGATACCAGCACCGAAGGCAACGGTCTCACCTACCGCATCACAGGCGGCGATGACGCAGCCCTATTCGGCTGGGAAAACCAAGATTCTAACGGAGATGGCATCGATGGACGCCTAGAATTTATCAGCCCTCCCGACTTCGAGACCCGAATCGACCAAAACAGCGACGGCGTTTATCAAGTAGAAGTCAGCGCCATTGACGGCGAAGGCTTGCTCTCAGATCCCCTGGCTATTTCTGTCACCATCAACGATGTCGCCGAAAACACCGCCCCCGTTCTCAACGTCAACCCCACCACAGTTAACATCTCTGAGGCCGTCTTGCAGGCCAACCCAACCGCAACCGTTCTCAATGATGCTCAAGTAGAAGCCACCGACGACAACGACCAAGAAGGGAATGGCTTGACCTTCACTCTAGAGAATGGAGACGCCAGCTTATTCAACGTAGATCCCGATGGCACAATTAGCTTTATCAACGCCCCCACCGGCAGCAACACCTACACTTTCGATCTCAGCGTTGAAGATTTAGGCGGGCTCAGCTCCAGCACCCCCATCACCATCAACGTCACTGCAGACCCCATCGGGCCCAACCTGCCCCCCCAACTGGAAATCGACGACGACAACACCAAAGTCTACGTCCCCGAAAACACCGACATTAACATCGTCATCTTTCCCACCGAGGCGACAGACGACAGGGATATGGAAGGCAACGGACTAACCTACGAGCCACTCGGTGGGCCCGACGCCAACTTCTTTAACATTGACTTCGTCACCGGAGACATCCGCTTTAACATCCCCCCCGACTTCGAGAACCCCCTCGATGGCGGTGGTATTCATGCCCCTGATAATGTTTACGACATTGAAATCACGGTCACCGACAGCGGCGGACTCCAGGACAGTCGCTCGATTTGGATCGAAGTGGAAGATGTGGTTGAACCCGACAACATCCCCATCATCAATAGCCTCGCCAGCTTCAACCATCCGGAGAACACCACCTCCGTCACCAACATCGACAGCACCGATGATCTAGATGGAGAAGGCAACGGCATCACTTACAGCATCAGCGGCGGTATAGACGCCTCCGCCTTTATGATCAATGCGGCAACAGGGGAACTATTCTTTAACACACTTCCTGACTATGAAGACCCATCAGGGCAAACCACCTACATCGTTGATGTGGTTGCGACCGACACGGCTGGCTTGACCTCCGCCCCTCAAAAAATCACCGTCAACATTGATGACATTGCTGAAACGATTGACCCCACAATCGATGGTACGGCCCAACGGGATGTTCTCTTCGGCGGTGTGAACGATGACACCCTTTTCGGTTTTGGGGGGGATGATGACCTCCACGGAGAAGCGGATAACGACATCCTCTACGGTGATGGTGGCCTTGATCGCCTCTGGGGGGGTGATGGTGCCGATCGCCTCTTTGGTGGGCTCGATCGTGACGCCCTCTGGGGTGGCAATGACGATGATCAGCTCCATGGCGATGATGGTGACGATGACCTCTATGGGGAGGCAGGCAACGACATTCTCCGGGGTGGCGCTGGTGCAGTTGACAAGCTCTATGGTGGCATTGGCAACGACCAACTCTATGGCGAGCAAGGCCACGATGTCCTTGAGGGCGACAACGACGACGATATCCTGGATGGCGGTGATGACAACGACATCCTCCGGGGCGGTGAGGGCCATGACCATCTTCTCGGTGGCAATGGCGATGACGCCCTTGAAGGTGGAATCGGCAACGACGTCCTCGAAGGTGGCATTGGCCTCGATATCCTTGATGGTGGAGACGGCAATGATGTGCTCAAGGGCGGCGGCGATCGCGATATCCTCTACGGTTTTATTGGTGAAGACCACCTCTACGGCGACGCTGGGGATGATGATCTTCGGGGTCACAATGACAATGATCGTCTCTATGGTGGTGATGGTATTGATCGTCTCTACGGTGAGCTCGGCGATGACCGTCTCTGGGGCGGCAACCAAAACGATATCCTCTTCGGCGACGACGGTGAAGATCGGCTCGATGGCGGTGCAGGAGATGACTTCCTCAATGGTGGCCAGGGCAAAGACATTCTTTATGGTCGTGATGGCGTCGATGAAATCCGGGGCGAAGGCGAGAACGACGAGCTCTATGGTGGCACCCAAAATGACACCTTGTGGGGAGGTAATGGCAACGACAACCTCTACGGCGAAGATGGCGACGATGTGCTGTGGGGTGAAAATGATGATGACATCCTCTATGGTGGCAAAGGTAATGACCTACTCGATGGCGGCGGTCAGAATGATTACCTCTACGGCGGAGCCGATGCTGATACGCTCCAAGGCTGGTGGGGAGATGATCATCTCTACGGGGACGATGGCGCTGACACCCTTTATGGCCATCACGGCGTTGACTCTCTCTATGGTGGTCGTGGCAATGACTTCCTCTATGGTGAGGACGACAATGACTTCCTCGATGGCGGCGACGATAATGATCGGCTCGAAGGCTGGTGGGGCGACGACGAACTCCACGGCGGTAACGGCAGCGATACCCTCTTCGGCTACCATGGCAACGATATGCTCGATGGTGGCAACGGCAATGACTTCCTTTATGGTGAGCGGGATAACGACATCCTCAATGGCGGTCTTGGTGATGACCTCTTAGATGGCGGCGAAAACGACGATACGCTAAATGGGGGTCTCGGCGATGATACGCTTGATGGTGGTGTCAATGCAGATACCTATGTGTTTGATGTCGATCAATTTGGCTTTGACCAGATCGTCAACTTCGAGGCTGGCCTTGACACGGTCGATTTAGCCTACTTCAACGGCTCGCTCTCTCTGGGTGCCCTCAATAGCAATGGCGATAGCTGGGTTGACGCGGCGGATAACCTCGGTAGCCTCGTCAATGGCAACCTCCAACTGGCAATTGGCGGCGGCACGATTCAGTTCAATGGCCGCACTCAGATCGCCGTTACGGATTTCCAGGGTTTGACGTAATGCCTGAGAGTCGGTAAATCCTTGTGGGGACGGGGTTTTAAGCCCCGCCCCCACTGCATATCTTGACCCGCCTCACGTCTGCATCAAGCCTAACCGCATTGGCTTGGCTGCTATTGTGACGTGAGTTCTGGATAAGCAGACATCACGCAAGACACTAAAACTCAGCAGAATCAACAATACTGGCTCCGATATTGCCGGAGTCTGAGGGGGCAATTTCCCCCTCAGCGGGAGGTGTCGGGGGGCTGGACCCCTGACAACCGGGTTTGACATCGAGATTTCAGTGCTCCCGAGGAATACGATCGCTTCGCTTAACCGAAACTCACGTTATTGTGCGATGTTAGCAACGAGATTCACGGCTGTTGCATTGCTTCTGTCAAGAGTGCAGCCAGATCATCAACTACAGCATCGAGTTCCGAGGGGTAATGGGCAGCAAATTCGGCAAACCACAGCCCCTCTTTGGCATCTAATCCTGTAGGGGTTTCGCAGAACCCCACAGGTCGAACTAAGGTTCGGTTTCTAATTTTGAAACGGTCGCAAGGGTCGCTGAGCATCGCTGTAATCTATGAATTGCGAATCCAGCGATCGGCGAGTCCGGTTGAATATTAGTTTTAATAAACTCTTCGTGTTCGCTTCTCACTGAGAATTGATATAAATCTCCCTCTGCTGTGCTCAAACCGAGTTATGGCTCGCTTTGCTTTGCATCTTTTCTGTTCTTCAAGAAGCTTCAAAATTATGCCTTTGTTTAGTCAATCTTCTCAATCTTTCGCTTCTGCGCTGCCCACCTCAACAGCGTTGGTGATCATTGATCCCCGTGTAGCCGTACCCGAGCAGCTTGTGGCTGGTTTGCGTCCGGGAGCACGGGCATTGGTGCTCGACCCAAACCAGGATGGCGTGGCGCAGATCACCCAAGCCTTGGCTACCGGACATTACGACAGTTTGCACCTCGTGGCCCACGGCACACCAGGGCAGTTGCCGCTCGGGCGTGGGGGGCTCTCGTTAGAAACGCTACCGCAATATCGTCAGCAACTTCTGGAATGGGGCGTAGCGGAGATTCTAGTCTATGGCTGCCAGGTGGCAAAAGAGCCGCAGATGTTGCAGATGCTCCAGACACTGACTGGAGCTACAATCGCAGCTTCAGCAACGCCAGTCGGTCAAGGCAATTGGACGCTGGAATGGCGGACGGGTGAAATTCAGTCTGAATCTGCGTTTACGGCTGATCTGGAGCAAGCCTATTCCGGGACGTTTATGGCCGGAGCCCAACTCGCCAAAGATATCAATCCCAACAGTGCGGGCTCTAACCCCCAACTCGAACTCACCAACGAGCTCAAAAAGATCTCGATTAACAACAAAATCATCTTTGCCGCTTACGATGGCTCGGACACTGGCCTCTGGAGTTCCCAAGGAGATGATGCCAGTACCCAGGAGTTGCTGCAACTGCCCTCAGGAACAATACCCCAAGATCTCACTGTGATTGGCAACAAGCTGTATTTTACCGTTGACACAGGCAACCACCAAGAACTCTGGGTAACAGATGGTTCCCCCTCAGGAACCGTATTGCTCAAAGGCGATGCCACTATCAACAGTATCATCCAAATTGTCGAGTTCAATGGCAAAGCATATTTCAATGCCAATGATCAGACCAATGGCTATACGCTCTGGGAAGCGGATGGCAATACTGCCCAGTCTGTACCCGGCTTCAATTTTCAAATCAATGAACTCATTGCTCACGATGACAAGTTAATCTTCACGAAGTCCAATCACGCAGGTGAAATCCATGGCGCAAAACTCAATAGCGGGAGTTTAGGTACACCCTACCTTGTGAGTGAAGGACATGGCGTAAATCTAATTACTGGCCTTACAACAACTGAGGACAAAATATTTTTTACGACGAGTCCCGGTGGTCTACAGACATCTGAACTCTGGTCAACGGATGGTGAATCAGCACCGACGCTACCCACAGGTCAACTCCGTCAAAATGCCACACAAATTCTGGTGAATGGCAATAATACTCTATTCACTAATTCACAAGCCGTTGGCGACACACTCTTCTTCGAGGCGTTTAGCAGCACCCATGGCTATGAGTTGTTTGCCAGTGATGGCAATACCCAGCAACGTATCACTGATATCAATAGTGGCATCAATTCCAGTCAGGCGTTTAATTTACTAAATGTTGGCGATCGCCTTTTCTTTACCGCCACCAATGGAAATGGGTTTGACTTGTGGGTTGTGGACGATACAACGGCCGCGCTCAGTTCACTAACGGTCAGTCGGATCACCTCACTCAATGCCCCTGAGCTCGGTTTTAATCATTTCACGGTTGCGGAACATGCTAGTACCCAGAAATTGTTCTTCACCGTTGATGAAGGGGCAAATGGAACCCGGCTGTGGGTTACCGACCTCAGTAACAACACATTATCAACACAGCGGGTCGAGAATATTGGCAGTCTCGCCACCGATGGTTCTAGCCCCGACGATCTTACGGTGATTGGCGATAAGTTGTTTTTTACCGGTCGCAACGGCACTGTTACCAATGACACGGATCTGTGGTACACAGACATTAATTCTTTGACGACACAGCTTGTCCGAGATGATGCGACGGTGGGAGTTGGCCTACCCACCGACATTGAGGAGTTGACGACAGCGGACAACCGCCTCTATTTCGACGGTGAAACCGATCAATATGGTGAAGAACTCTGGTCGATTGACCCCGCTGACCTCGGCTCCGGCAGCAGCAACACCGCCCCGACTCTCCCGGGACCCACCAGCGAATCTGTGAACGAAAACATTGCTTTTGTTACGGATCTGCAAGCGGGTGACGACAGCAGCACGGAAAACGGCGGCGGTCTAACCTACAGCATCACGGGTGGTGTTGATGCCGCCTTATTTGAATGGGAGGATGCGGGCAACAGTGGCGACAGTAACAATGGACGTCTTAAATTTATCAACGCGCCTGACTTTGAGACCAACCTCGCCGCCAGCCAAGACGGGATTTATCGGGTAGAAGTTACCGCACGTGATGGTGAGGGTTTGCTCTCTAGCCCGTTGACTGTAGCCATTCAAGTTAATGATGTGGTGGAAACCCCCAACAGCCCGATCATCACGAGCCCCAACAGTTTCACCTTGCTGGAGAACAACGCCTATATCACGGATATCGAGAGTAGTGATGAGCTCGATGCTGGCGGCGATGGCGTCATCTACAGCATCAGCGGTGGTGCTGATGCGGCTAACTTTGTGATTAATGCGGCCAGCGGCGACCTCAGCTTCACTGCCCTTACAGACTACGAAAACCCCTTCAATGCGGGGCAACAAACCTACACCGTTGAGGTGATGGCCACCAACACCGCAGGCGTCTCCTCCGCCCCCCACAGCATTAGCGTCACCATTAGCGATGATGTGGAGACCATTGACCCCACCGTTACTGGCACCAACCAAAGCGATCCGGCATTTAATGGCGGTGCTGGCAATGATACCTACTTTGGCCTCGGTGGCAATGACCAACAGGTTTATGGTGAGGGGGACCATGACACCCTCTACGGCGATAATGGCCATGATCGCCTCTACGGCGGGGATGGCGGCGATCGCCTCTTTGGCGGGCACGGCACAGACGTGCTCAGAGGGGGCAATGGCGATGACCAACTCCACGGTGGCGATGATCACGATCAACTCTGGGGGGATGAGGGCCACGACATCCTCTGGGGTGAGGCAAATGCCGCAGACTTTGATCGACTTAAGGGCGGCAATGGCCATGACCAACTCTACGGCGGAGACGGTGAGGATATCCTTGAGGGCGAAGGCGGCAACGACATCCTGGTGGGTGGCCATCAGAAGGATCGCCTCTATGGTGGAGACGGTCATGACCACCTCCTCGGCGGCAATGATATTGACACCCTTGAGGGCGGCCTGGGCAACGATGTCCTCGAAGGGGACACCGGCAATGATACTCTCCGGGGTGGAGAGGGCCACGATACGCTCCATGGGGGTGATCAGGATGATCACCTCTATGGTGAGAACGGTAACGATTACCTCTATGGTGGTACGGGTAATGACGACCTAAAAGGCAACAACGACAACGACCATCTCTACGGAGACGATGGCACAGACACCCTTGATGGGGGCGATGGCAACGACCACCTCCACGGTGGCAACAACGATGATCACCTCTGGGGCCACGTCGGAGATGACCATCTCCACGGCGATGGGGGCAACGATACGCTCTGGGGTCATCTGGGGAACGACACCCTTACCGGCGGCGATGGAATTGATACCCTCCGGGGGGAATGGGATAACGATGACCTCTACGGCGGCAACAACGATGATTTCCTCTGGGGCGGCAGCGGCATTGACAACCTCTATGGAGAATCTGGCAATGACACCCTCCACGGTGAGCAGGGTGAGGATATCCTCTGGGGGGGCGTAGGCGTCGATAGCCTCTACGGTGGCGATGGCAATGACATCCTCTGGGGCGGTGAAGAAAATGACCACCTTGAGGGCGATGGCAACAATGACACCCTCTACGGTGGATCTGGCAATGACACCCTCTACGGTGAGCACGGTGAGGATATCCTCGAAGGCGGTGCAGGGGACGATCATCTTTACGGCGGTGACTACAATGACACCCTCTATGGTGGCGACGACGGTGACACCCTCCGGGGCGGTGGCAATAATGACACCCTCTACGGTGATGCTGGCATTGACTTCCTCTACGGTGATGCTGGCAATGACACTCTACTGGGGGGCAACGATAATGACCAACTCTCGGGTGATGCTGGCTTTGATACCCTCAATGGTGGTCTCGGCGATGACCTCCTGGATGGCGGCACCAATAACGATACTTTTGTCTTTGATGTCGATCAATTTGGGTTTGACCAGATCCATGCCTTTGAAGTGGGCATCGACAAAATCGACTTGGCTTATTTCAATGGCTCACTCTCTCTGGGGGCTCTGGATAGCAATGGCGATAGCTGGATTAATGCGGCGGATAACCTTGGTACCCTCGTCAATGCCAATCTCCAACTGGCGATCGGCGGCTGCACGATCCAGTTCAATGCCCGCGCGCAGATCGCCGTTACGGATATTCAGGGGTTGACTTAACCTGCGTTCCGGATCAGCGAAGCGATCGCGTTCCTCAAAGTGCTGAAACTTTAATGTCAAACCCGGTTGTCAGGGGGCCAGCCCCCCGACACCTCCCGCTGAGGGGGAGATTGCCCCCTCATACCAAATCCGCAAAGCATAGGGAGAGAATAACTTACTGATCATTCCTCGGGCAGGCGGGACGCAGATTCGACAAGCTCACTGACTACCTGCGCTACGGGTTTCTGCGCTCA
>JBCDEB010000145.1:0-18339 GCA_039180005.1 Cyanobacteria bacterium P01_G01_bin.54
ATTTACTTTGAAAATAGACAATGTTAATACTCTTGCACCAAGTAAATGAAGCTAGCGAGATCCCCCCGGCTACGCCGACCCCCTTGGTAAGGGGGTTTTCATCGTTGGGGGTGATAACCCGTCATGACTCGTTGGTATTACCATGCGTCTCAATACGAACAACGAACCCCAGTCCGATGCCTTGCTCCAGCTTGAGAAGGACGGTCAATCCATGATTGGCTCGGATGACGACTGTGATTGATCAACCCCTACAATTCTTCGTCTGCCAACATCTCACCTGTAAACGCCAAGGTGCAGAGGCGACTTTGCTCGCATTCCAAGAGCATGCTGTCGATGCCACGGTAATGGCCTGTGGGTGTTTGGCCCGTTGTGGGGAGGGGCCAACCGTTTTAGTGCGGCCAGCGGGTGAGATTTATACCACCCTCACACCAGAGCGGGTGCAGAAAATGCTGCGAGCCTATCAGCAGGAGCAAGCGTGGCCGCGTTTTGGACAGCCGCTGGGTCTATTGCTCACGCCAGCGAAGTTTTTGATGGTGATGGCGGTTGTGTTGGGGGCGAGTGCGATCGCCTTTTTGGCTTGGTAGTTGAACCTGAATTTTGGATAAGCGAAGAGCATGAAAACTGATAAAACGCAATGAAATCAATAATACTGGCTCCGGTATTGCCGGAGTCTGAGGGGGCAATCTCCCCCTCAGCGGGCGGTGTCGGAGGGCTGGCCCTCTGACAACCGGGTTTGAAAATGAGATTGTAGTGTTTTGAGGAATGCGATCGCTTCGCTTATCCGAAACTCACGTTAGTTGGAATCATGAAACCCAGTATCAGCATGGGTTGTGTTGGATTTTGTCGGGCTCAACACCAACCTACAATCTAGAGTTGACGCTGCACTAGCCTTGGTTTAACCGTGCTGTACCATCCAAATCAACGCCCCTAAAATGGGCTCGACCGGCGGTAAGGGATAGTCCATCAGATCAATCGTCGCAACCTGATGGGTTAAGCGCAGCAGACGCCAGACCGTTCCGCTAGTGACAACGCCGTAGATATGATCAATCGGCTGTTGCTTTTGCTGATTAAACTGTTGGGCGGCAACCATTTCGGCGAGACATTGCCCTAGAGCCGGTTTGAGGTCTTCTTTTTTCGCTTCAACCAGGACAACAGCAGGCACTTTGATAAAGAGTTGCTCGGGTGATCGACTTACGAGAAAGTCAACATATCCCGTCAGATTGCGCTCGGGTGCAATATTAAACTCTTCGCCGGAAAAGACGCTGATTTGACCCTGGAGCTGACGCTTTACTTCCAGCAAAACCGGTAGGATCAGACCTTCTGAACGAGCCTTTTCACTGCCGACGGCGATTGCCCAAGGCAAGGTTTCTTTGAGGGTCGCTTTGAGCAGATCCGTCGGCTCAACGGCGGCAATCTCGGGTAGAAAGCGATCGCCCTCTTGAATCTCTAGGTCAAATTCTTCAACGACTTGGCTGAGGGTAAACCGACTGTAGGGCATGGTGGATCAGGGAATCAAACTGACGCAGGGCAGGGAAAACCAGCCCCTACGGTTGAATCGGCTTAAAACAAACCTAAAAATCACTGTAACTTTTCCAGTTGAATTCGGGGATCCACGGCCTTGAGCAGTAAATCCGCAAGCAAATTACCCACAATCAGCATGGCTGCTCCCATCATTAGACCCGCCATAACCAGATAGAGATCTTGGGTCATCACGGCGCGAAAGATCAGTCGTCCCAAGCCGGGCCAATTGAAAAACAGCTCGGTAATAAACGAACCACTGAGCAAAGCAGCAAACTCAAAACCCAGGATGGTGACGAGGGGGTTTACGGCATTGCGCAGGGCATGGACATAGATAACGCGATTTTCGGGGAGGCCCTTAGCGCGGGCGGTTTGGATATATTCCTGACGTAGCACATCCAGCAGTGAGCCCCGGGTGAGGCGTTGCAGGCCAGCAAAGCTGGTAACGGTCAGGGCGATCGTGGGCAGGATCATATGCCAGCCGATATCCAGTATTTTTCTCAGGGGAGAAAACTGATCATAGTTGATGCTGGTCATACCGCCGACCGGGAACAGGGGGGTGGTGTATTGGGCGATAAACAAGAGCAGCAAGGCCGTGATAAAGCTAGGAAACCCTTGGCCGACGTAGCTAAAAACTTGCAGCAAGCGATCGCTCCATTGGTTCTGGCGCACCGCACCGAGGATGCCCAGGGGGAGAGCGACGGTCCAGGTGAGCAGGATGGAGCTGATGGCCAAGAGCAAGGTGGCCCCCATCCGCTCAAAGATCAGCGAAAAAACGGGGCGATCGTAAACAAAGCTATTGCCAAAATCGGCCCTTGTTAGCACATTGCCCAGCCATTTGCCGTATTGCACAATGGGTGGCTGGTCTAAGCCAAACTGCTGAGCATAGTTTTGGATGGTTTCTTCGGTGATCGTTGGATTCTCCCGCAGGGTATCCAGATAACTGCCGGGTGCGAGCTGGATAATCGCAAAGCTGAGCATGGAGGTCAGCAGCAGGGTCAAGAGGGCTTGCAGTAGACGCTTGTAGATATAAAGCGCGGTGGGGTTGGTAAAGGTAGCCCGCAGGCGCTGGAGAAAAAGGGTGGGGCGATCGCCCCCAGTTGCCGTTGTCATGGTCTTGCTCCAGTTCCCTAGCGACCCCCGACCGTAATCGCATCCACTTTGATATGGGGCTGACCGACGGTGACATAGATGCTACCGCTAATCGAACCACAGAAGCCGGGAGCGAGGCTGAGATCATCGGAGCACATTGAAATCTTCTGCATGATCTCCTTGGCTTCCCCGATCAGAATTGCACCTTTGAGGGGTTTGGTGAGCTGACCATTTTCAATCAGATAGGCTTCATCGACGCCAAAGTTGAATTCCCCTGTGGGCCCCACACTGCCGCCGCCCATCTTCTTGCAATAGATGCCCCGCTCGACCGAGTCGAAGATATCTTGGCTGCTAAATGCACCGGGAGCGATATAGGTGTTGCGCATCCGTGAGGCGGCAGCATAGGTGTAGCTGCTGCGGCGACCGCTGCCAGTGCGAGGATGACCGGTGCGCATCTGGCCAGCGCGATCGCTCAAGAAATTTTTCAAAATACCGTTTTCAATGAGTAGAGTGCGCTGGGTGGGCATGCCTTCATCGTCCATATCGATGGAGCCAAAGGCATCTTCTGAACGACCCTCATCCCAAGCCGTTAAGTTTTCGTGGGCGATCTTCTCACCTTTACTCTCCAGGAAGGGCGTGGTCTTGCGCTCCACTTGGGTGGTTTCGAGTAGATGACCGCAGGCTTCGTGGAAAATCACACCGCCAAAATGATTTGCCATCACGATTGGATAGGTTCCCGATTCCACATAGTCGGCGTAGAGCATCTTGCCCGCGCTCTCGGCTACCTCTGCCGCCGCCTGGGTGTAGTCCCAGTTGCGGAGAAAGTCGGGGTCACTGGTATCGCCATCCCGCAGACCATTTGAGCTGCGATGCTCGCCATCGGCACAGAGCAGGTTACAAGAAACAGACTGGGTAAGGCGAATATCCCGAGCAAAGGTGCCATCGCTGGCGGCAACTAAAACTTCCTGCCAATCCCGGAAATAGCCGGCTCGCCGCGACTGTACATGGCTGGCCTGGCGCTGGAGTTGATCCGTGGTGGCCAAGAGCACATCGCCCATTTCTGGGATCGAGCTACAGTCTGGTAGCCACATTTCTTTGCTTTTCGCCAGACCGTAGTCCCGGAACATCTCGAGATATACTTCGGGCAGATAGGCATTGGGCCCCGGCAATGTCAGCTCTAAACTGGAGAGGGCTTTTTCCAGGGCCTTTTTGAGCCCAGCAAAACTCAGGTCATTGGTGCTCACATAGGCATCGGCTGGGCCGCGAAACACCCGAATGCCGGCCCCGGTGGTTAGGGCGGGGGAAATGCTGGTGATGCGATCATCCTCAGCCAAACAATTGATGTAGTTAACGCGCTCCAGAAAAAACTCGACAAAATCTGCTCCGGCCGATCGCCCCAAGCCCAATAAGGTCGAGAGAGGCGCTTCCCAGGAGACATCAAATCGCTCCGAGGTGGCAATATAGTGAAGCTTGGGCAGCTCTTTGGTGAGAAGCAGAGTACTCGTCGGCATAAAGAGTCCAATTGTCCGTTGATACGATCCGTAAGGTGGTGGTCACAGGAAAATCTCGAACCCATCCACCAATCACCCCATAGTCTAACAAAGCCAACAGTCCAACAAAACCAAAACGTGAGCAAAACCAGCCGTCGAGCAAAATCTTTAGGCTACCTGTTCTAGGGCGCGTCATCAATTAACCTCAGGAGCCTGAGATGATTTATTTTTGTTCTCTCCTATTTTCATCCCATGACTGATACAGCATTCCCTGCTTCAACCGATGTGGTGATCGTTGGCACAGGCGCAGCCGGCCTCTACGCAGCCCTCTGCATTCCTGCTCAATATTCGGTTTGTCTGCTGACCAAAGAAACGCTGAATGTGGGCGCAAGTGATTGGGCTCAGGGGGGCATTGCGGCAGCGATCGCCCCCACCGACTCCACCCAAGCCCATCGCGAAGACACCCTACGAGCAGGGGCGGGCTTGTGCGATCGCGCCGCTGTGGAATTTTTGGTCGATCAGGCCCCGGCGGCCATTGAGCAGTTGGTGCGCTTTGGCGTTGCCTTCGATCGCCATGGCGATCAACTCGCCCTCACCACTGAAGCCGCCCATTCCCATCCCCGCGTGCTCCATGCCGCTGATACAACCGGCCGGGCGATCGTCTCGATCCTCACCGAGCGGGTGCTGGAGCGGCCGAATATTCAAATCTTTGAGCAGACCCTGGCGATCAAACTCTGGCTGGATGAGACAGACGCTCAATGTCAGGGTCTCTGCGTCTGGCACCAGGATCGCAGCCATTGGCTGGCGGCTTCGGCGGTGATCTTAGCCACGGGGGGGGGCGGCCAGGTCTTTGCCCAAACCACCAACCCACCCCTCAGCACGGGGGATGGAGTCGCGTTGGCCTGGCAGGCGGGTGCGAAACTGCGTGACTTAGAGTTTTTCCAGTTTCATCCCACCGCGCTGATGCAACCCGGTGCGCCCTGTTTTTTGATCAGTGAAGCGGTGCGGGGAGAGGGAGCCCATTTAGTGGATCAGCAGGGTGCGCGTTTTGCCTTTGACTACCATCTCCAAGGTGAACTTGCGCCGCGAGATGTGGTCAGTCGGGCAATTTATCAGCATTTAAGCTGCCCTGAGCAGGAGGACATTATGCCCTGTGTTTATCTCGACCTCTCACCCATTGCCCCCGAGCGTATCCAATATCGCTTCCCAAATATTATTGCCGTCTGTCAGCGCTGGGGCATTGATCTATTCCGGGAGCCCATTCCAGTGGCCCCGGCTGCCCATTATTGGATGGGTGGCATCCAGACAGACACCCAGAACCAAACCTCGATTCCGGGTCTCTATGCGATCGGGGAAGTCACCAATACCGGCGTTCACGGTGCGAACCGCTTAGCGAGTAATTCGTTGCTCGAATGTGTGGTCTTTGCGGCCCAATTTGCCCATTTAAAGCTGGGTCAAGGGGGGGACGTCTCTCCGTTGTCGGCCGAAACGGTGCGGCCGATCGCCCTGCAGACATCACTTGCCACCTGGCGCAACTACCAAAGCCAAATCCAACAAATCATGTGGCAGGCGGCCGGTATCTGTCGAGAGACGGCGCAAATGGAGACCGGATTGCAACAGCTCGCGTGTCTGGCCCCCGATATTGTCGCTGACCCCCTGCTCCAGGCCTTACCAACACTCGAACCGGGTCAATGTTTCGAACTGGGCCCAGAGGCAGAGTCTGCAATGCTCCGAGCGAGTCTCGAAACCTGGCACCTGTTGACGATCGCCCAACTCATCCTCAAAAGTGCCCTGACCCGAACCGAAAGCCGGGGCGGTCATTATCGCCTAAATTATCCTCAGACGAGTCCTGAATGGGCCAAACATACCCTGGTGCAGGGAAAGCAGTTCTGGCGATCGCCTTGAGAGCGGAGCAGTCGGTATGGATAGCCCTCCAGGCAGGGCTTCGCTTGTTTGATCAAACAATTTGCTGAATGATTTCAGCAACAATTGCGGCTAAATCTTGATCAATCTCCACCACGATCGCATCCTGGGGTTCTTCTAAGCTGGCAAACTGGCTCTTGAGCAGTTCAGCCTTCATAAAATGATTCTCCCGTTGTTCTAATCGGGCTTGGATTAACGGAAATGAACCGTGGAGATAGACGACTTTGACGGTTTGCAAATCCCCTTTGAGCTGGTCTCGATAGTATTGTTTGAGGGCAGAACAGGCGAAAACGGCCGACTCACCAAGCGCCAGGCAGGCGGCAATTTTCTGATGCAACATTTGCAACCAGGGGCGGCGATCGCCGTCCGTCAAGGGCACACCCCGCGTCATTTTCTCGATGTTTGCAACGGGGTGAAAGGCATCACCATCATAAAATGACCATTGCAACTGTTCAGCCAGCTCAGCACCGATCGTTGACTTGCCGCAGCCGGAAACACCCATGACAATCACCACTTGGGCTAGACGCATTATTTTACTCCGGATTGTTGCTGGGGGGCTGAGGTCACTCTAGAACGACGATGATACCAGTGATACCATTCACCCGAACTCCGCACTGCCAGCCAGAGTAAAATCATCGCAATTAAGCCGCCCTGCTGGGGGGCATTAAAGGCAAAAAAGACCAAGAAGACGCAGAGGGCGTCTTCGGCGAAGATCGCCCAGATCGGCAGACCCTGCAAGCGGAAAAACCAGCCCACTTGAACGATTTTGAGCACAAAGGCCAGCAAACCGCCGACGATCGCCACCAACCAAACCAGCCGAAACTCAATCTGTAAAAGCTTTAAAACGGTGACGGACATTAATGCTCCCACCAACGGACTAAAACCAAGTTGTATGAGTTGATTGACCCGCTGACCCAGCAGCTTCTTGGAGCCGATCAACTCAAAGAGAGACCAACTCGTTAGCACCCCCAGAATGACCTGCGGGTGGAACCGGGACAGCAACGGAACATCGTTCCAAAGGCTCCCAGCCTGTATTAAACCAATCACCAAAAGCGGTAGTGCAATGCGCATCCCCGCTGCTGCGGACGCCGAGAGGGCGGCCAACAGCCCAATCACCATAGTCATACCAATGCCCTTTGACCCAACGTGGAATATAAGTAGAATTCCCTGACGAGTCGATCCATTCCATTGTAGGATGCCGCTTTGCCCGATTGTCAGGGAATGGGGCTAACAAGGGGCTGGATTCGCAAATAAATGTAACGCTCCGAGTATTTTGTATAAATTTATACCGTTTTAATTGTTTCAATAGAATTACAGATCCAGCCGCAACCTGCCAAAAATCCCTTGCACAGGCAGCCCACACCCCGAACCTACCCCGGTCAGCGCGTCGCTTGAGGAGCCCCTCCCAAGCGGTCAGGATTATTCATTGAATGGAAAACATAATTTGGATTCTTTGTAGGGGCGCGAAACCGCGCCCAGCCCATCATGGGACAGACCAATCTCTGGACGATGGGTTGCAGAGAAAATAAGGCTAACGCAGGGCAGGGAAACCCAGCCCCTACAGCATTCCTCCTCGGCTACCTCAGGCAGATTGCGATATTACAAACTGTGAACTGCGAACTACGAACTGATATCTTCTCGGAAAGCCATGACCCAAACCCTCTCCCAAACGATTCCCGCCACACCGTCACTCCTAGCGGATGCCAGTAGCCGCCTAGAAGCCGCGCTGCAACATGTGAACCTTTCCGAAGATGCCTTGGGGCGACTAAAATCGCCCAAGGCCAGTCTGAGCGTCTCGATTCCGGTACGTATGGATGATGGCTCATTGCGGGTATTCCAGGGCTACCGCGTCCGCTATGACGATACTCGGGGTCCGGGCAAGGGTGGGGTACGTTACCATCCCAGCGTTACCCTGGATGAAGTCCAGTCCCTGGCCTTTTGGATGACGTTCAAGGCAGCTTTGCTAAATCTGCCCTTTGGCGGTGCGAAAGGGGGCATTAACCTCAACCCCAAGGAACTCTCCCGTGCCGAGTTAGAGCGTTTGAGCCGGGGCTATATCGATGCGATCGCCGACTTCATTGGCCCCGACATCGATATCCTCGCCCCTGATATGTATACCAACGCCATGATCATGGGCTGGATGATGGATCAATATTCGATTATTAAGCGGCAGGTGAGCCCCGCTGTCGTAACGGGCAAACCGCTGGCGATGGGTGGCAGCGCCGGACGCAGTACCGCCACAGCCCAAGGGGCGTTTGAGGTGATCACTACACTATTGCCTCAGTTTGACCAGCAGCCGAGCAACACCACAATCGCTATTCAGGGCTTTGGCAAGGTGGGTGCCGCCCTGGCCACATTGCTCTATCAAGCAGGCTACACTGTTGTGGCCGTCAGTGACTCTCAGGGTGGCATTTACAACCCTCAGGGTCTGAATATTCCTGAGATTTGCCACCAGAAGGGCGATCGCGCCTCAGTAAAGTCTGTGCAGTCGGTTTATTGTGAGGGAAGCGTCTGCCAGCTCGGTAACCATGAAGTAATCAGCAATGCTGAACTGCTCACCTTGGATGTGGATGTGCTGATTCCGGCGGCCATGGAGAACCAAATCACCACCGCCAACGCGGCTGATATTCGGGCCCGCTATATTTTTGAGGTTGCCAATGGGCCCACGACCTCGACGGCTGACCCCATTTTGGCCGCACAAGGCATTTGGCTCTGTCCGGATATCTTGGTCAATGCGGGCGGCGTGACGGTTAGCTACTTTGAATGGGTGCAAAATCGTAGCGGCTTGTACTGGTCGTTGCCAGAAATTCACGAGCGCCTAGCCACCAAGATGGTCGCGGAGGCGAAGGCCACCTGGTCGATCGCCCAAGACTGCCAGACGTCCATGCGTACAGCGGCTTACATCCATGCCCTCAATCGCTTGGGCGAAGCCTTGGATGCCAAAGGCACGCGGGACTATTATTCTCAGCGTTAGGAAGCGAAGCGATCGCATTCTTCAAAGTCTTAAAATCTCGTTGTCAAACCCGGTTGTCAGAGGGCCAGCCCTCCGACACCGCCCGCTGAGGGGGAGATTGCCCCCTCAGACTCCGGCAATATCGGAGCCAGTATTGTTGATTTCGTTAAGTTTCAGAGTCTTACGCGATACTTACTGGTTCAGAACTCGGGTTGAGCCAAATTAATGAGCCAGCGAATCGGGTTGCACTGAAGCCGTTGAATTGGTCGGGGAGGCAGGTGTAAGGGCTGCTCGGGGACTCACAGAACGGGGGGCGATCGCCCCCCGCAGCCAACCGGGGCAATCCTGCCATTGATCCAAAATATCAATGAAAACCAGTTCTTCTAGCCAAGTCTTAGCCACCACGGTCAGGGGTAGAGCCAGAATCAGCCCCAAGAGACCAAAGGAACGGGCAAAAAAGATCTGGGCCGTAAGGGTGATCGCCGGTAGAAGATTCACCTGTTTGGCCATGACCGTCGGCGAGAGCCAATAGCTCTCCAGGTTTTGCAGCACCACATACCAGATTAAGACTGCAACCACTTTCCAGGGGGCATCCAGCACCGCCACCATAATCGGAAAAATGGCGCTGGTGACCGGGCCAATATTGGGAATAAAGTTCAGCAGACCGGCGATTAGGGCATGAACCAACAGGAGATCAACACCAAAGAACCAGAGCCCAATACCACTGCCAATGCCGATAAACAAACAATTGATCACCATACCTTGCAACCAACTGCCCAGCGCGATCTCACAGCGATCGAGAATCCCCTCCGCTCGCGCCCGGTAGAACGAGGGGAAGAGCTTGAGGAACCCCTGGCGATAACCCTGGGGATTAAACAGCATCATCAATGTCAAGACCACCACCAGCAGTAATTGCAACAGGGTGGCAACGGAACTGGAGAAAACTTGCAAAAAGGCGGTCCCCAAGGGCTGTACCTGGGCACTGAGGTCTTTCCAGGTGGGGGGTTCAGGAATCCAGTCCGAGAAGCGCTCCAGTTCCACGATCGCCGCTCGCGCTTGCGCGAAAGCCGCAGGCAGCAGCTCTAGGAGTTTTTGAAACTGGGCAACAAAGGGGGGCACAATCAAGCCCACAAACAGCACCAGGGCGATCAGCACCAGCCCCAAGGTGAGCAGCACCGCCAGCGATCGCTGACGAATACCGCGTTGCAGCAACTGCCGCACCAGACGGTTGAGAGCGGTCGCCAGCACCACCGCTGAAAAGATCAGCAGCAGCAACTGGTGAATTTGCCAGAGGATATATAACGCAATTACTAGAGAGCAGAAGCCCAACCATTGGCCAAAGTTCATGAGTTCTCCTCCAAGACGGGTGCCAAAACCTGGGACTGGTAACGCGCAAGCTCCACACTCTGCTCACCATAAACACCACTAATCTGCTCACAACAGCATTGGATCGCAAACTCGGCAAAGTCCGTGGCACTCACGCCATACATTTGGGCAAAGGTCTGGGGTTCGACGCGGCAAAATCGTGGCCGTTGCGCGTAGATTTGGCAGCGGCGCTGCTCAGGGTCGTAATGGATACACCAGCCCGATTCGCTGACCATACTGAGATACTGGGCCAATTCAGCGGCGGTCAAATAGTTGGCCAGGTCGGGGCGATCACGTGGATCCAAATGGCAGCAAGCACCACAGTGAGCAAGGCATTGCCAGGTATGCATGGGCAGTTTGTATAGTTTTATTGCTAGAGATGAGAATCAATTGTGCAGCTGTTCCCAGATTCGGGTACTATAGTTTGTGAATTTTTGTTTAGCTCCTTTCGGGTTGAGAAACACGTTTAAAAATATGGAATTTCTGAGCGGTTTAAGCAGCATCAACTTTGAGGTTATCTTTCAGCTTTTGTTCGTAGGACTGATCATGATCGCTGGCCCGGTCGTGGTTTTCATTCTTGCATTCAGGGGTGGTGATCTCTAGGTCAATTGTTTGGGGAGTCGAACCTTCGACTCACTGCTGGACTATCCTAATCAACATACAACTTTGCCAACCCTTTCCGGTCAATGCCGATTCTCAACGGTGAACTGGGAAGGGTTTGGCTTGGGTTGTTAACCCTTGTTCAGTTGGCAAGCCAAAATTTCCGCGTTGGTTGGGTTGAGGCACGGATGCGGTTAGCGAGTGATAACCTAAACGGACAAAACGCTGATTCTACCGTGATTTGCTCGGTCAACTAGAGCGGGCAAACGCTTCAGGCGTTTCTTGAAGGAGAGAATCGTAGCGTAGGCGGTATGACGCTGTAAAACCAGAAAAATCTTTAACTTTTGAGGGTGCTAAGTTTGTTCTGCGCTAGCGTTTGGGAAGATTACCGATCGTCGCCGATCGTCTGATATCAACAGTCCCAACCCTTGAAGAGAACCTGCAAATGTCTACCCTAATCGTCACCCGAGATACGCTTTTAAAAACCAAACCCGCCCAATCCTCGACCCTCAGTGAGCTGGATAAGGCTCCCATTGGGGCGGGAGAATACGGGATCTCTATCGCCGAGACGGAAAGCGGTCATTTTAAAATCAGCCTCGATAATGAAATTGCCGGGCGCAAAGACTGGTTTGTGTTTCAAGGTCATGCCACTGTTGTCGATGCGGGAACGCTGGTCGTTAAGAACGACACCATCTTCAAGAAAGAACCCGTCCAGTCCAGCCAACTCAAAGATGACCAGAAGGTGCAGGTGAGTGCCCAGGAACTCGCGGTCAAAAGCTTTAGCAATGTGGGAATACATCTCAAGGTTGAGCTCGTCAACCCCATCGCCGACAGTACCAGTTGGTATGTCTACGAGGGCCATGTGGAGACTCTACATATCGAGAGCTATGCCGCGCCGAAAGATCCGCCACCCCCCGCTAAGCCTGTGGGTAAGCTGATCCGGATCGCTGGCATGGGCAAAACCACAACCCGTACCCCGATCTTCACAGGAGCCAACTTCACCTGGGGTGAAGCGACCAAAGATGGGACCCGTCTACCCGTCAATGAGCGCATCACCAACAACATCGTCCGGATGGCCAAGGAGATGCAAAAGATCCGTGAGCGGTTTGACAATCGCTCAATCACGATTACCAGTTGGTATCGGCCGCCGGCCGTGAATCGGGCAATCGGCGGTTCCAGCCGTTCGACCCATATGCAGGGTCATGGCGTTGACTTTTTGGTGGCGGGCATTTCCCCCCGCGAGGTGCAGCGACAACTAGAATATTGGAACGGTGGCCTTGGCTATGGTCGCACCTTCACCCATATCGATAACCGAGGATATCGGGCCCGTTGGAATTACGGTTGATCTCGGTTTAAAGTTCAAAACGCTTTGAACTCTCATGAATCTCAGTCGCCGTTTAATCTCCAAGCGTGAGTTTACGCGTTTGAGCGGTTTGCGCCCGCCAGCGTCGGCAGTGACTCGGGGGCGCGATCGCGCTGTTCTCTGGGTTTTGGGGGGGTCGGTGGTGGTGGCCTTTGGCAGCTTTGGTCTGGCCAGCCAACTGCTCCACAACCCTTTGCTGGATATGACGGTCGGTTTGCTACCGCTGGCAGCTGCTTTAGCCTGGCTCCTGAGCGTCGTTCAACTGGAGCGACAAGCGCCCTTGCTCAATGCCCAAATGACCCCTGCAGCTTTGGCCCTGTACGAAGCGGTCGAGCGGTTTAACAAGATTGTGCGATCGCTGATCGTCAGTGATCAACTTCAACAAGTGGGCAATCCAGGACTCCCCACCCCCGTGCGCCGAAATCTACTCCAGGCGTTGCAACTGGTACGGCAAGATCTGGTTCGTGCCCTGAAAACCGAACGCATTTTGCGGGAAAACCAGGATGTGGTCGATGCGTTGCTCCTGGGGCAAGCCGACCTGTTTGCCGATAACCTAGCGTCATTGCAAGCCCTACAACTGGAAAACCAAGCCGCAGAGGTTGGGCAATATCTAACCAGTGCGGTGCAGATTGCCCTAGAGGTGCGCGATCGGCTCCAAGATTGGCACAATGAAGAGAATAGCGGGGGAGAAGCGCATAAATAACATCGTGGCAACCTAAAGGGATTGTTAATATTTCCTTATGCGTTTTTTAGGGTTTTCTCAGTCTTGTTCAGAAACGATTTGCTATAGTATCGATCAACACAAAATCTGCTATTGTCACTTCTTGCTTACTTAAGCATGGCAAGCCCTAGCTTTTTTGTGTATTAATGTGCTTGTGTTTCTAAAACCATCTCACTCGATTTTTAATTAAGGAGAGACCCAATGAAAGTCAGATACTTTGCCACCATGGCAACCATTGCAGCGTTGGGCGTCGGCCTGACCGTCGGTTGTGCTAACCCCTGTGCCGCTAGCGAAGGCGAGAAGACGGAGGAGACAGATCCTTGTGCTGCTGACCCCTGTGCTGCTAAGGAAGAAGATCCTTGCGCTGCTGACCCCTGTGCTGCTAAGGAAGAAGATCCTTGCGCTGCTGACCCCTGCGCCGCTGAGGAAGATCCTTGCGCTGCTGACCCCTGCGCTGCTGAGGAAGATCCTTGCGCTGCTGACCCCTGCGCCGCTGAGTAAGTCTAACTGACTCATTACTCTCCTCACATTCACTCAATCTTTTGGTGCCCAAGGCGAATACTCGCCTTGGTTTTTTATTGCTGATTTTAATCATAAAAGTCCCTTGTTGAGCGATCAACAGTGCCAGGATGAAGGGTAGAGTGAAGCAGAAAAACGACAGAATAAGCGGTTCTAAAAGACAAGGAATTCAATTTTTGGGCGGTTTCGCTGCGCTGCCGACGGCTTATTTTTTAACTGCAAAAACCACAAAAGGGCTATCTAAGACCCATCCCGTTTGTGGACTGATCGTTTGGAAAGGGGAAGTGCTAGAGTATCCCTTGACCCACCGGGACGAGGTTTACTCCCAGCCACAGCTTTACAGAATCGTTACGAGAGGAGATCTGCCCATGAGCTATCGCATGGATCGCCGCGCCTACGCTGAGACCTTTGGCCCGACAACGGGCGATCGCGTTCGTCTGGCGGATACGGAACTGATCATTGAGGTGGAGCAGGACTTGACCACCTATGGGGATGAGGTCAAGTTTGGCGGCGGCAAGGTGATTCGGGATGGTATGGGTCAGTCGCCGATTTCACGGGCTGAGGGCGCGGTGGATCTGGTGATTACCAATGCGCTGATCTTGGATTGGTGGGGCATTGTTAAGGCCGATGTGGGCATCAAAGACGGCCGGATTGTCCAGATTGGCAAGGCGGGGAATCCTTATATTCAAGATAATGTGGATATTATTATTGGCCCCGCCACCGAGGCGATCGCCGGAGAAGGCCAGATCCTCACTGCTGGGGGCATCGATGCCCATATCCACTTTATTTGTCCCCAACAGATCGAAACGGCGATCGCCTCCGGGGTTACCACGATGATCGGTGGCGGGACGGGGCCGGCGACGGGCACCAATGCCACCACCTGCACCCCCGGAGCCTGGAACATTGCCCGCATGCTGCAAGCCATTGAAGCCTATCCGCTTAACTTTGGCTTCCTGGGTAAGGGCAACAGCAGCCAGCCCCAGGGTTTGGTCGAGCAAGTGCAAGCGGGGGCGATCGGCCTCAAACTCCACGAAGACTGGGGCACCACCCCAGCGGCGATCGATACCTGTCTCGGCGTCGCCGACGATTATGATGTTCAGGTGGCGATCCATACCGACACCCTCAACGAGTCGGGGTTTGTGGAAGCGACGATCGCCGCCTTCAAAAACCGCGCTATTCACACCTATCACACCGAAGGCGCAGGGGGTGGCCATGCCCCGGACATCATCAAGGTCTGCGGCGAGGCCAATGTTTTGCCCTCCTCCACCAACCCGACGCGCCCCTACACCGTCAATACCCTCGAAGAACACCTAGATATGCTGATGGTCTGTCACCATCTCGATAAGAGCATTCCCGAAGATGTAGCCTTTGCTGAGTCTCGGATTCGTCGCGAGACCATTGCTGCCGAAGATATCCTCCACGACAAGGGCGCGTTTAGCATGATCGCCTCCGACTCCCAAGCCATGGGTCGGGTGGGCGAGGTGGTGATTCGCACCTGGCAGACGGCCCATAAGATGAAGGTGCAATTGGGTGCGCTGCCGGAAGATAGCGATCGCCACGACAATCACCGAGCCAAGCGCTATGTGGCCAAGTACACCATCAATCCGGCGATCACCCATGGCATTGCTCATGAGGTGGGCTCGGTAGAAGTCGGTAAACTCGCGGATCTCTGCCTTTGGAAACCGGCCTTCTTTGGCGTCAAACCGGAACTGGTGCTCAAGGGCGGGGCGATCGCCTGGGCTCAGATGGGCGACCCCAATGCCAGTATTCCCACGCCCCAACCCGTCCATATGCGGCCGATGTTTGCCAGTTATGGCGGGGCGATCGCCGCGACCTCCCTCACCTTCCTCTCCCAGGCGGCGGTCGAAGCGGGGATTGCTACGCAACTGGGTTTAAACAAACGGCCTGTCGCCGTGGCCAATACCCGCAAGATCACCAAGCAAGACATGAAGCTCAACGCCTATCAACCCACCATCGAGGTTGACCCAGAAACCTACGTGGTGCGAGCCGATGGCGAGCTGCTCACCTGTGAGCCAGCCACGGTGCTGCCGATGGCCCAGCGTTACTTCTTGTTTTAAACCCGATGCCTTTCAAGATTGAGCTAAGTCGTCTAGGTTAGACTAAATCTGTATGGAACCGAATAACAAACAAGCGCAAGGACTCTATCGATTGTGTTACCGACTCACCAATGCCATTTACAGCGGTTGGCCGTACAAAGCTATTGAGTTGGTCAGGATGGATCAGCGGACTGGCAATTTGTATGTCTTGTCCGGTGAGGGTCTTGATTTCGAAATTAAGCCAACTGGGGGTTATGAACCATGACGGTTATTGATTACGACAAGATGGATTTGGATGAGTTGCGGCAATATGTGCTGGCGAAGCGAGATGACATTAGAGCATTTGAGGTGTATGTCGATCGCTCCAAGGCCAGCGGCCGGATGATTACGATTGATCCGAGTGATCCGGATTGGGAGGAGCATCTAGATCAACGGCTGCGTCAAGTTGATTAAACCTTGTCAAAATCAACCTACTGCCGTGGCATACCTTATTTGGTGCATTGGATTACTAGGGGGTCAATCCTGAAAAACGTTGGTGGTGTTGGGTTTCACTCCTTTCAACTCCACCTACGACCATACACCCTTTTCGCTGTGCCACAGCACTACAGTTCCGTATTTTTCAGCTTTGCAAGTTGCCACATTGCGCCATTGCCAAACAATGACCCAATTCCTTGATCCTAAGGGTAACTACACCTTCCGTTCTTTTTTCGAGCTCCCCCATGATCCCGATGAGATCTTGGCCGAGTTTGGTTATGGTTACGCCAAAACCCGGCTGAATCTGCCCCAAAGCCAACAGCATTTGCCAGAGCTAGCCCATCTCAAAACCCAAATTGAAGCCAGCCTCCCCTACGTCCAGCTCACCAGTGAAACGGCCAAACGGGAAGCTCTCGTTGCTCCGGTGCTCCTGCGAGTCGCCACGATCTGCCAACAGATCCTCCGCTTTGAATATCCCCTCAAAATCAATAATTGGCTCCAGGGCAACCTTGACTATCTGATTCGTGCCGATCGCCAGCTTGTGGTGGTTGAAGCTAAACGAGATGATCTGACCCGAGGCTTTACCCAACTGGGTGTGGAAATGATCGCCCTCGGGATGCTAGAAGACGCCCCTACCCAGATTTATGGCGCGGTGACGATGGGGAATTTGTGGAATTTTGGGGTGCTTGATCGCCAGCAACAACAGATCACCCAAGATATCAGTGGCTATCAGGTTCCGGATGATGTGGAGGCGTTAGTCCGTATTCTGGTAGGGATTTTGCAGAGTGAGGAGGGCCGTCGAGTTGACCAGTCGATCGCTCCAAGACCAGTGGCCGGATGATTACGATTGATCCAAACGATCCGGATTGGGAGGAACGTCTGGATCAACAGATTCTCCAAAGAAACTCGGACTCTAAGCTGTAGGTTTGTAATGGCCGTGGAGACTGGGTCTACGATATTGGGTTTTGGTTAAACAAGCCCGGAAAATAGTATGACTCGTTTGTAGTCTTCAGGGTCTGGCGATCGCAACTGTAGACCGTCCCAATATCGCACCCGTGTTTCAGACCATGAAGTTAATTCCGTGTGATCAGTTTTCCATCATCACAAATAAACCCCTCCCTGAAGTTGTCGCAATCCTCGCTGAACAGATCGAACCTGAAGTAGAGTCATTGGCGGATTCTCAAGGTGCTCCATTGATGGGAGAAATATCTAAATCTAGATTCAGGGTTAACCGTATCTTAATTGATCGGCAAGACTCATTATTTATCTATATTGCTGCAGAATCACCGCTCATTTATATTCACGGAGACTTTTACGATTCCGCCCACGGTACAACAGTAAGTATAAGGCAGAAATTAAACATCAGATTTATCGTTACGATATCCTGGGTTATTTTCATGCTCGCGATGTTAATGATATCTTCCTTCGTGACATTGTCATCACTCATACTGCTATTAATTATCCCGATTGTTTGTGTGTTTGTATTTGAACTTTTTGTTTTACTCTGTTTCTGGGAAAGTGCTTATAGTAACCAGCGGCTCTTTTACCAAATAATCCACAATGTTGAAATAGCACCACCTCAGTCCCGTCGCAGATTCAGAAAAAAGGTAAGAAATACATTAAAGTGGCTCGGCTTTACTACCGTCGGTTTGAGTTTAGCGTTCGCATTATTGGTGATCTCTCAAAAGTTGCCCTCCAATCTTCCATCTATTTCTCAGCCCAGCCAATACTGTAACCAGACGACCCCATTATCGAACTGCGAAAGTTTTGGTTTCTCTCCCTAACATTAATTGCTCCTATGAAGTTATCCCTCTTTTGTTACTCTGGCGGTAGGATAAAATCGCTAAATCCGAAGAGACCTTCAGTATATGGGTTTGAGCAGTTTCAAACTGATAGAAACTCAAAATGACCTCGTTTTCCTGAAATCGTTGTATATCAAGGGTTCTAGAGTTCCCTCTCTCGAAAGTGACAAAAGAGGGTTATTCCCAGATCATCAGTTCTCGATCAATACCAATAAACCCTTATATCTGGTGCGCTCGAATTTAGCTAAACAGATTATTGAGCCAAGATATAGACGGCTAACTTTTGAACAATTATTTGGATCAGATGATGTGAAATTTATGGGTAAACTCTCGGGAGCATCCCAGTTACGCAACCCCTCACCTTATTCCTCTCCCTGGGGAGAGAAAACACCCCCTTCTCCCTAGGGAGAAGGGCTGGGGATGAGGGGAAGGGAGATTGCTGGAAGGTAGTACTGAGATGGC
>JBCDEB010000146.1:0-18133 GCA_039180005.1 Cyanobacteria bacterium P01_G01_bin.54
GTCAGGCTCGTTCTCCTGAAGCTATCGATACCCATGTCAATGCTAGTTTGACGGCTTTGAATTTGGCGAAAGTCACTCTCGAACGTGAGCAATCCGAGGCTGAGTCTCTCCATTTTTCTCTTGCTTCTTTCAAAAGTCGGTCTCTCAATGAGCATCTTTTATACTTATTTATTGAGCAGTTTGAGCTGGAGCCAACTTTGATAAAATTACATCCTAACTACCGCAACCTGCTTGATTACGGCGTTATAGTTCCCTAAATCTGTCCGGAGTGTTGTCATCTGCAAATCCAGTTAAATTAATATCAAGTAATGCTTCAATCTCTAGTCTGTCAACTGCGTATCTGCAATTGAAATAATAATCCTCTCTCTTTGACATCTCTATAAGCTGAACACATTGGTCTGATGTCAACAAATAAGGGTCTCCAAGAATATATGTTATCCTCATACATTTACCTCTCTTTGGAGGCAAAACGAACTTACCATTTAAAAGCGTTTTTTCTAGACGCATTGTTATCATGCGTTCGTGGTTTGCATTTAGGACTTGCGAAATATTTTTTTTGTTAGATGTATGTATTTTTGGAATATTTTTTTCATGGAAAGTAAATTACAAGAAGAAGGGCAGATATCAATCAAATACCATTCAAATAGCTCTCTCCGCTTCTGAGAATCCGTAAAGATCGCATATCCTTCCAAGCAGCTCTCCGAAATCTCTAGAACTGAATCTAAGGCTTGCTCTAAATTCAATACCCTTAAAGCATCCTGGTATACAGAAATAGCCTCATAGAGCGTTTGCAAACTGCCAATCTCTTGAGAGGCCGATCGCCCAATTTCTGCCACCAGTTCATCAAGATTGTCCAAATCTGGTAAGTTCATCTCTGAGCACGCTAACGGAGTGGGCGAAGAGAGCCAACGGGTCAATGCGGCAATGGTTTGATCGGGAATCGTCGTTTCCGGGTGATAATACTTCAACGTAGGCTCCACCACCACCGCCAAAATCAACGCCATCCACACCAACCGCAAATGGCCCAACTGGGGATCATCCTGTTGCAACAGTGCTAAAACTTCCCGAACATCGTCTTCGAGGGGCGTTGCATCGGGTGGCGCAGACTCGTATAACTCCCCATAACGCTTCTGATGCATTTCCGTGAGCTTGGCCTTGAGTTCATCCGGAATCTCATAGGAAAATTCCAGCTCAGTTTGAGAATTGTCTGTTGCTAACGTCATTCTTGATTCCTGCTTCAAAAGCACTACGCTGGAAATGGCAAATCCCAAAAAACAACCACATCAATCTGGGGGAACTTTTCCTTGAATTGAGCAATCACGCCCTCACAACTACTGCAGGGTTGCAGTTCACTGTGTTATAGCTTTAAATCATTAATCCCTTGTGGTAGAGGTCTGACTGGCTTGTTTATCTAGGTATTCACAGTACAAAGTACAAGCAAGCGCAACATTTAACCAATATTCATTTGCACACTTTTGGGCAATTTCACTATGAAATAGTGTTGTCGAAATCATTATTATCGCTACAAATAAAGCTCTCAATAGACCACCTTGAACGAGGATATATGAAATCACAAAAAACAAAGATATCATTACTTTTTTTGACAGAATAAAGCTGATCGGTCTTTCGAAATGAAAACATTCTCTGATCCGCTTCTGATTTTTCGCAAGAGCTCCTTTTACTCGGCTTGGCAATAGATCAATATGTTGAATACCATCGGATTTGTATATAAATGAATGAAGTGCAAATCTTAGCGACAGAAAAAGAGTTACATTGAAGATCATCCAGAAACTATCTATTTCTCCACATATCAAAGAGTGAAGTATGGCATGAGCACAAAAAGCCACATTAATTATAACAACGGAGCTTGCGAATCGAACTCGAGATGTAAGGCGATCTACAACTGATAGAAAGGACCCAGATGATGCTATTCCTTCACAAATGAGATCGACAAGAACTCTGGCTTTTCGACTATCCTCCTTATCACTCCTCTGAGAATAGTTGTCTCGAATCCGAACATACTTTTCTTTATCGTCCAACTGTGTGACTTTCGATAGAGTCTTTTTCGGTATTAAATTATAATCGCCCAGCTTCTTTAATATTAGATGCCATGGCATTACCATTATCTTAGTGCTTTCTTTCAATGAAATCTTGAATGGATAATTATCGGGCTCAGGGAAAAACCACCTTAGCAAAATTCCATTTTCACCATAATAATAGAAAAATGAGAACTGAGAGCATAAAATCCCCAAACCATAAGCCAAGACAAAAGCCCCTGCAACAACAACCAAAGACAGATCACCGTGTGAACTTTCTAATGCTTTTATGATCTTATTGAATATATCTGGATGAAAAGTGGACAGGGTTCCCACAAAAACGAACTCAAAATATATTCCTGAGAAGAGATAACCGACTAACTCAAAGATACTGAGCTGATTAGTGCTAACTGGACTCATGGTTAGAAAATTGGATTAGAATACGAATAGCTTCTGTATGGATGTTAGCCGAGATTTCGCCACAAACAATCAGTAAAAACAAAAACTCACAAACGATCGCCCTGTCCATATATTCCACAACCAATCTTGCCCAAACCCTGCACAATTGATCGGCTTTCCCAAGTTTCACCCCCCCTCCTGACCGATCAAATCAATCAACGAGATCGATCGCCGCTTATCCAACTCCTGTAACTTACTGTGGAGCTGATAAAACTCATTGAGGTAATAGGCGTGTTTTTCCGGCTCCTGGCTGGGGTCGAGGTTTTGCCATTGTTCGAGGCAATAGGCGCGGTTTTTCGAGCAGGTGACCCGTTCGAGGGAGGCGATCGCCGCCCGCACCAAAAGTCCTGAACGATGTAGATGCTGACTGCGCGGCCCATCGAGGTAGAGCAAATGCGAAACAGATTGAATTTCCTCAGCATGATCCATGCTTAACGCCTGCAACTGCGTCGCCAAATCCCGCACTTGGCCCTCCGGATCTAGATCTAAAATCTGCTGCCAAAGAAAACGATGATGCGACAGACTAAAGAGCAGATCCCGCTCTTCGAGTTCCGTGAGAATGGTTTGGCGCTGGTGGGGACAATGGATGTAAATCAGCAGCAGCAACTCCTCGGCTTTTTCGAGTAAATTCTGCTCCGAGGAAACCCGCTGCTCAAAGCGTTTGCGTTTGGGCGATCGCAACTGTGAGAGCAAATCTTGGCTATAGCGCCGGGTCAGTTGCGCATCCCCCTGGCTTAGCTGCTCCGCGCAGACCTTGACATAATAGGTGCGCCGTTTGGGGTCTTCGAGACGGTTGAGCAACTTCACCATGCCCTGAGCGATCAGCTCAAAACCATCGGCTTGATTCAAATCCCCCTCATTTAACAGTTGGGCAATCTGCCAATCCAGCCACAGCGGCGCAGCATCGAGCTGCTGTTGATATTGGGCAATGGCTCCCTCCCCCGATTGCAAAAACTCATCCGCATCCTTGCCCCCCGGCAGGTTGAGAACGCGCAGTTGAATCTGGCCGCTGTAGACCAGGGCTTCCACTTCTGTGATCGCCCGCTGGGTGGCCTTGGTGCCCGCCGTATCGGCATCAAAGTTGAGGATAATTTGCTTGCTGGGGGTATAGCGGGAGAGTTGCTTGAGTTGGGCTTCACTCAGGGCGGTGCCGAGGGAGGCGACGGCATGGCTAAAACCGGCGGTGTGGAGGGCGATCGCATCAAAATAGCCTTCCACCACAATCGCCTGATCCTGTTTGCTGATCGCTTTTTTAGCGCGATCGAGGGCGTAGAGCGTATTGCCCTTGTCAAAAAGCTCCGTCTCGGGGGAGTTGAGATATTTGGGCTCCTCCCCCGTCAGGGTACGGCTACCAAAACCAATCACCCGGCCTTGGGCGTCAGCGATGGGGATCATCAGGCGATCGCGGAAATAGTCATAATAGCCCTCGCCCTTCTTGCGCTTGCGAATCAAGCCCGCTTGCTCGATCAGCAGCACCGAGTAGCGCTTCACTTCGACCAGATAGCGATGCAGGCTCTCCCAGTTAGGGGGGGCGTAACCAATGCCGAAGGTCTGGATCGTGGCTTCACTCAGTTGTCGCTGGTTCAGGGCATAGTCGAGCGCTACTGCCCCATCGGGCTGCCGCAGGGCATGTTGATAAAAACTGGCCGCCACCGCCAGAACTTCGTAGAGCTGCTCGCGTAATGAGAGCTGGCGTTGCAACTCCTGGCGCTGCTCCGGTGCCAGCGTCTTCACCGGGACTTGATAGCGATTGGCCAGCCCCAGCACCGCCTCGCTAAAGGACTGCTGGCCGATTTCCATCAGGAACTTGATCGCGCCACCGCCGGCCTGGCAGCCAAAGCAATAGTAAAGCTGCTTGCTGGGGCTGACGGTAAAGCTGGGGGTCTTTTCGTCGTGGAAGGGGCACAAGCCCAGGTAATCTTTGCCCCGCTTTTTGAGCACCACTTGCTCTGAGACGATTTCGACAATATCGACTCGGGATTCGACATCTTTAATGGTGTCGGGATGGAGGCGGGGGATGTTTTCCATCGAGAAAACGTTAAAAAAAGCGCCAAGAGTACCGCTAGACGGCAAAAAAGATCATAGACTAACGGGAAGTTGTCCCCAATTTTGGAGTACTCCAAGAATAAGATGCACCGGATGATGATGTCTGTGGGTGGCGGGCAAGATGCCCACGCTACGGATACAGCACAGGCTAACCGTAGCGCAGGCGTCCCGCCTGCCTTAGGTAATTGTTCTTATGGAGCACTCTTGGTCAAGTTGTACCAATTAGGGCAAACGACATAACGGTTTATTTCAAGAACACGACACAGTTATTCAGACACAGGTAGCAGACAAACATTATGGGACGGATATTTGTTTCGGCGGGCCACGGCGGTCTAGAGACGGGCGGCTGGGATCCGGGCACGATCGCGGGGGGAACCACTGAGGCACAACAGATGATCCTGCTGCGGGATGTGATTGTGCCTGAGCTGCGATCGCGCGGGTTTGAAGTGCTCTCTGTACCCGATACCCTGAGTCTGGAACAAACCATTGGCTGGATTAATTCGCGTGCCCGTCCCGGTGATGTGGCGGTCGAAATCCATGCTGATGCCTTCTCGAACCCCGGTACGCGGGGCGCAACCGCGTTCTATATCGCGGGCAATGGTGAGCGCAAGAAACATGGTGATCTCATTCTACTCTCCCTAATTCGTCGTCTGCCCCAGCTCCCCAGTCGCGGCTCCAAACCCGACACCGCCACGGGCATTGGTCGCCTGGAATTTTGCCGTCAAACGGCGATTCCTTCCCTCCTAGTAGAGGTGGGCTTTCTGACCAACCCGGACGATCGCGCCCTGATCTTGAACCGTCGCCGCGATATGGCGCAGGGCATCGCCGATGGCCTCGCGAGCTGGAGTAAGGAAGTGTCCGGCAGTAGCTCGGCTGAACCGAGTTATCCGGTGATCAACATTCGCATCAATGGTCAGAACTATGCAGAGCAGGGCATTCTGATCAACAACAATTCGTTTATTCCTATCGATCTCGTCGATCGCCTTGGCATTGATCTCACCCAAGCTCCCGGTGTGCGCCGGGTGCAGTATCGTGGCGTGGTCTATATCAAGGCGATCGAACTGCGTGATCATCACATCAATGTGTCTTGGGAAAACGAGACCCGGACTGTAGTCCTCAAGTCGATCTCTCCCATTTGTCCGGGGCTGCTCGATCGCATCATGGGCCATGGCAACACCTCCGAGGTGCAACTGATGATGTTCCTTAAGAGCAACAACGAGAATGCTCTAGCGGAATTCCCCGACCTGCCCCGGCTGTATCGAGATGAGGCGGCGATTGAGGGCGTAAATTATGATGTTGCTTTTGCCCAGATGTGTCTGGCGACCAATTTCCTCCGCTTCGGCGGCGAAGTGAAGGCTTCCCAAAATAACTTCGCCGATCTCGGTTCGGTCGGCGGTGGAGCTCAGGGCGCAACCTTCCCCAGCGCCCAACTGGGTGTACGGGCCCAGGTTCAGCACCTCAAGGCCTATGCCAGCCTAGAACCACTGGTGCAAGAAACCGTTGATCCCCGCTTTCGCTTTGTGACGCGGGGTATTGCTCCCCTGGTCGATCAGCTTTCGGGACGTTGGTCATCTGACCCGAATTATGGGCAAAAGATCTTGGCGATCCTGCGGCGGTTGTATGAGTCGGCGGATTTGATGTAGTACCGGGCTTTTCTTGAGCCCCACCCATCCATAGCGTAGGCGTCTCGCCTGCCCTAGTGATTTATGTCTCCTGCACCCTGGCGATCGCCCCTGGCCCGTGCCCTCCATCACAACCGTTCTGCCGTAGATGCCCGTTACTTTCAACTGGCAACAGTGGATGACCAGGGCTACCCCCACAATCGCACCGTGGTGTTTCGGGGGTTTGTGGCAGGGGGAGATGACCTGCAAATGATTACTGATGCCCGGAGTCAGAAGCTGGCACAGCTCCAGGATCAGTCCTGGGGGGCAATCTGCTGGTATTTCCGCAAGAGTCGGGAGCAGTTTCGTTTACGGGGGGCGATCGAAGTCATCGCTCACGATGCACCGTACCCCGAATTCCAACAAGCGCGACTCCAAATGTGGCAGAGCATCTCGGATAATGCCCGTGCCCAATTCCTTTGGCCGGAACCAGGGGCACCTAAGGCTGACCCGAGCGATTTTGAGATCATGGCAGCTCAGGAAACTATTCCCGTAACGTTTGTGTTGTTATGGTTGAATCCACAGCAGGTCGAACACCTAGAGTTGCGTGGCGAGCCTCAAAATCGGACGCTGTATCAATACAAGCGAGAGACGGAGCAATGGCGGATGCAGGCGCTGAATCCTTAAGAGACGGTCGCCTTTGGCAGGGGATTACAGCACAATCACCCTAGATCTGGGCACAAAATCTCTTGCTCATCTGAGCAGAATATTACGATATATATCTCTTTGTTTTGATATATTGCTTTTTGAATTTGTGTATAGCAAAATCTAGGGACTGTCATTAGTTAGATCTCAAAGCATTGCCATAATTCGCTTACAGCCCCTAATTTATTGGCTGGGCCAGGTATGTTATTGCCTTGTACCATAAGGATTTCAGGACAATCTGATGACACGCCCTAGATAGTTCACTGAACTGACACTCATCAGCAAGTGAATATCAACCCATAACCCTAACAGTTGATTTTTCCCAATCCGAGAGGAAAGCCAATGAGCGCATTAACAATTCCTGTAAACACCTTGATTATTCCTCCAGAAAGTAAGAAGGCTTCAGACTTCGATACCCGAGCCGATGCGCTCAAGGCCATTTACAAGCAACTGTTTAAGGAAAATCGAGATCTCGAGTTCTTCCGTAATCTTGCTTTAGAGTCAGCCTATTTGGAAGGTCAGTTAAATACTCGTCAACTCGTGTGTCAGCTCTTATCCTCAGAGATGTATCAGAATTATATCTTAAGCGTTAATAGCAACTATCACTTTGTCGCACTCTGCTTTGAGCGTATTTTAGGACGCCCAGCCAGTAAATCAGAAATCATGACCTGGAGTTCTTTCTTGGCAACCCAAGGATTGGTTGCCTTTGCCAAGGCGCTCACTACTTCAGAGGAGTACATTACAGTTTTTGGCGATGATCAAATCCCTGCTCGTCGTTCTAGTAAGCTTGCTTCTAGCAATCAAGGATTACCTGCCCTGCTAGAAAAACAAAGCTGGAAGCGTTATGGCACTCCGAATGATCTCTGGAAGCGTTCTCTCCCTCATGGTTTAATTCGGAAATTTGGGGCTGTTTTGGTGGTTGCCGGGGCCGTAGAAGTCATACGAATCATCGTGACGATTGCCTTCTATGCATTCCACACAAGCTTGTAGCTGAATGTCCTCTAAGGTATGTCCCAATGCTATAGGGAGACCTGACCGCGACTGCCCAAAAAATAGAGCAGGGCCATCCGGATGGCGATGCCATTGGTGACCTGCTCAGAGATGAGGCTGAGCGTGGGGTCATCCATCACGGTTGAGCTGAGTTCCACCCCCCGATTCGCCGGGCCCGGATGGAGCAGACGAACCTGGGGCTGGCAGGTGGCCAGGCGATCGTGGTCGATGCCATAGCGCTGATGATAATCTCGCAGGCTGGGTAAGTGCTGCTGATGCATGCGCTCCTTTTGCAGCCGTAAGACCATAACAAAATCGGCCCCGTCGAGAGCGGGTTCGAGGTGCCAATGCACTTGTATAGGCAACATCTGCGCAAAGTCGCGGGGCACCAATGTGGGTGGCCCGGCAAGATGCACCTCGGCCCCAGCGGCGGTCAAGCTCCAGAGGTTCGATCGCGCCACACGGGAGTGCAAGACATCACCGACGATCGCTACCTTCTTACCCTGTAGCAGTTCGAGTCGGGGGTTCTGGGGGTCGAGCAGCAGGCAGAGGGTGAAGAGATCCAAGAGCGCTTGGGAGGGGTGGGCGTGGCGGCCATCCCCCGCATTTAAGACCCGTACGTTAGCCCCAAGTTGATCCAAGGCGGTAGCGATCGTCTGGGGCACCCCTGCCTGCTGATGGCGAATCACCATCAAGTTTGCACCCATCGCCACATAGGTTTTGGCTGTGTCCAGGATGGTTTCGCCCTTGGTGAGGGAAGAGGTGCCTGGCGAGAAGTTAAGAATATCAGCGGAGAGGCGCTTGGCGGCGAGCTCAAAGCTGCTACGGGTTCGAGTGGAGGGCTCAAAAAACAGGTTGGCCACCACCTGCCCCTGCAAGATGGGGAATTTCTTGACTTTGTTGGTCGGGCTCCCGAGGCGCTCCCGGAAGCTGGCCGCCGTCTGGAGCACCATGTTGTATTCTGCTGCCGTAAAATCCGCCAAGGCGATCAGGTGCGATCGCTCCCACTGCATTGGCTGCTGGTTGCCACTCATCCGCCTCGCTGTATCCAAGTCTCACCCCATTAAAGCATCCGGATTCAATTCTCTTGCACCCGAAAACAGCAGCAGACTGATTCAGTTTAGGTTAGGGGCTGATTACCATGCGTTACGCGATTTCTCTCCTCGGATTGTTGAGCAGTGGTCTACTGCTGGGGGCTTGCAGTGAGCGGGTCATGGATGTGGCCGCCCCCTCAAGCACGAGCGCCCCCCGCGCCATCACGCCCCCCGTCTCCCCATCCGCCCCCGCGCCCACCCCGTCCTTACGGTTGCAGTCCACGGCTGAACCGACCCTATCGGTCTATCGAGCCGCTGCTGACTGTGAAACCTTTGAAGTTGAGCGGGTTGCCGTTCCCGAAGCGACCCTAGAGCACGCTGTCGGGGCGGCGATCGCCCAGTTCCAAACCGCTGACTTTCCCCTGGCCGGTTATCGCGTCCAGGCCCAGCCTGAGCGGCAGTCGGTCACCATTGAGCTGCGCCTGCCCCCCGACGCGCCCCGCACCTTTGATTCCCTCTCCCTGTGCGAGCAGTTTGCCCTGTTTGGCGGTCTCCGTCAGACCATCATCCATTTTGCGCCGGATCAGATTCAGACGGTTGAGTTTAAGGTTCAGGACAGGGCGATCGGCGGGTGAATTGCGATGTATGAAACATTAAAATCTTCAGACGTCGCGCAAGACTGTAGAAACTCCGCAGAATTAATAATACTGGCTCCGATATTGCCGGAGCCTGAGGGGGCAATCTCCCCCTCAGCGGGAGGTGTCGGGGGGCTGGACCCCTGACAACCGGGTTTGACATTGAGATTTCCAGGCTTTGAGGAATGCGATAATTTCCCTTAACCGAAACTCACATGGAATAAACGTTTGTAAATGAGATTGGCCCTTGGTAGCTTAATCCTCTGTTGCACTCTGTCACCAAATATTGTGGAACATTACTCCATTCAAAGAGATGCAACACCGCTCGGCCGCTTTTTTAATTAGCGGTTTAAATGGTTCCCATCAATCTCCCTTATAAGCGATCATGACTCAAGATCCTTTGGCTCGGGAATTTCGCCAAGAACGGGCAGTGCGTCGCGCCACTTTTCTGTTGGAAGCGAAACGGCGGCGGATTCGCGCAGACTTGCAACAGTTGGTGGGGCATTTAAGCCTCTTGATGCCACCTCGGCGGGCCGATCAGACCTTAGACGAGCAACAGGATATTTTAGAATCGGCTTTGGGACGACTCAATGACGATGCCTTTTCTCAGCTTCTGCAGCAGATTTTGGCGGAGCAGTCCTCTGGGTAGAACTGAGCATCGTTTTTTCGCTCCGAAAGGACTGTGAAATCCAGTTGGAGGCAACCACGGGGGATTACCCTTACCCTCCCGCCATCACAAAATCACTGGAGAGCGCTATAGACATAAATTGGCGATTCTGTCCTCTGAATGCGAATCGATGCTCTATATTGACCCTGGCCCAGCCGCCTCAATCGTCTCCTGAGCCCAACGCTAGAGCGTGTCATCTTTTCAGGCGACCAAAACCCTTGCTTCAGAAGATTAGGTCAGTTGCGCGATCGCTTCCCGATCCACGAGCACTTGCCGAGTCAGTAAATCGGTGACGGTCGCCAGCAGCATCCGCTGGGCATTCACTTCAAAATCCACACGAATGCGATCTTGACCGGCTACCCCTGGCGGGTTGAGTCGGGCAATGCAGATATCACGGTTGTGGCGTTGCAGGGCATGGTAGGCCGCTGTAGCGGAGCGCTGCCGACTGGTTAAGCGACCCAAGGCATCATAGGTCACTTCTCGGGGCAGGTGCTCGGCAATCTCACCCACATTGAGTCGCACTTCTGACTCCCCGTCCTGGGCGACTTGCAGCGTCAGCGGTTCGGGCCGCAGACAGGGATAGTAGGTTCCCTTGGCAAAGAGGGTGAAGTAGGTATAATCCTGGAGTCCAGGGTCCCAGAGCTGGATTGCGTAGCTATGCTGGAGGTAGTCTTGTACGGCGATGAGCTGGGCCACAGCCAGCGCCCCCTCGGCTACCGCTGTGAAGGGATGGGCGACCTTGACCCGTGATCGCCCAAAATAGGCGATGACCACGTCTTGGATCATCGGCATCAGACAGGTCCCCCCCACCAAAATCACCTGCTCAATCTCTGCTTTGCTCACCCCTTGACCTTGGGCCAATTGCAGCACTTCATCGAGGCTGTCCCGGAGTTGGGCCAAAAAGCCGGCTGTTTCGAGAATCTCCCTGAGGCGATCGCGACTCAAATGCAGTTCATGGGCTTGGAAGGTGGTTTCATCCAGCCAGGTCTCTCGCGCTGCCTCGGTTTGGCTGAGTTGAATCTTGAGTCGTTCGGCCAGCTCCAGCAATTGGGCTCGGCTCAAGGGCTCGACTGTCGTTACTGCCGCTAAGTTTTGGGCTTGGGTATTGAAATATTCTTCAATGATAGCGCGATCGATGTCTTCACCGCCTAGATAGGCATCCGCCTTGGCAAGCACCTGAGCCGGGCTATTGCTGCCGATCGCGACAGGGAGTCGCACCAAGCTGAGGTCGAGGGTACCGCCGCCCCAATCGATGACTAAAACAATACTCTGGACATTGATTTGGATGTTCACTGGAGCATAACGCAGGGCCGCCGCAGTTGATTCATCCACAAAGCGCACGTCCGCTACCGCCAAGCGCTGACTCCATTGCCGGAGTAACCCCAGATAGCGCTCAAAGGCCCCAACGGGCACGGTCAAGATCAGTTGGCTGGGTTCAATCCCTTGAGCCAGAATTTCGGCCCAGAGGCCCGTTAGGAACTGTTGGGCGATCGCTGCGTTGTCGTAGGTGCGTCCTGCAATCTGTCGCGGCGGTGGCGAAAAGTCGGCAGCCAGCCCCCGTTTGAAACCCACAAAGGTGCGCTCCGGGGCGCGATAGGCCCAGCGCTGCGATCGCACCGGTTCACCCAAGACCAAGGGATTGTCCGGTGTCTCAGGCACATAGACGAGGCTGGGTACAACAGACACTGTCTCCCCCCAAGGATTGGCAAAGCGGCGGGCTAGGGGGCCAAGATGCAAGATTTGCGGCGCTTGAGTATCCGGCGCTAGCCAGGCAACCACCGTATTGCTGGTGCCAAAATCGATCGCAATAGTTGTCATCTACAGCACTTGTCATCTACAGCACTGTATCTGGATCAATCCCCAGCTCTCGCAGTTTGGCCATGAGGCGATCGCTGCGTTCCTGGAGTTGATCGCGTTCAGCTTCAGCTTGAGAGCGGGCCGCCTCAGCAAGCTGCTGTGCCTGTTCTGCCTGCTGCCGCAACGTATCGAGTTCCACAAAGGTAAGAAACGGCTGCTCGTCTGGTCCAAAAATTTTCAGGGGCTGGCCCAGCCTGGTTTCAAAGCGAATCCCGAGACGGGGACTGACCCAGCCGTTCAAATCGGCGATCGGGCTTAGCAGGGGGTTCGGGCCTTCAGCACGTTGCCAGCCCCCTAAATCCATCACATACGGGTTGTAGAGATAATATTCTTCAACACCAAAACGTTGATAGAACGCTAGCTTTTTCGCCATCTCACCAATCGTGTTACCTGGCGAAAGAATTTCAAAGACCACTTGGGGGGCAATATTCCCTTCTTTCCACTGCTGATAGGAACCGCGATACCCCTTAGGACGCCCCAGCACCACCATCACGTCCGGGGCACGGCGAGTTTTGTTGTCACCCTCCTGGGGATACCAGAGCAGATCACCAGCGACAAAGATTTCAGGATTGTCTGTAAAGCACCGTTCGAGATTCTCTTTGATCGTGACAATCCAGTGAAATTGAAGCGTGTTGTCTGCCATGGGTTGACCATCGCTATCGGGGTAAATGAGGTCAGGTTGAGGCGGGGAGGTGGGCGGAAGGATTTGTTGTACCATTGTGCGACTTCAGTCTGCGTTGCTAGGGTGCTAGCAGAACTGAGTTCCAAATTTCAAACGGTTTTAATCCACTCTAGTGCCGTGGCATAACTAAAAAAGGGCATTAGGGAGTAGGTTGGATTGAGTGGAGCGAAACCCAGTACAGCCAGCGTTATAGAGTTGCGCTCTTCTGATAATCTAATGCACCAATTAAGGCGTTTCACGGCACTAGTGCTTTGTCAAGCATAAAATAAAAGGTTGTCGTGCAGATTGAATTGAACCCTGAACCCTAGTATCGGCATTGGTTGTGTTGGATTACTCTACCCTTCGGGAACGCCAAAGGCGAACGAGAAGCAAGCTACGCTGGGCTCAACACCAACCTACAATTTAGGGTTGACGCTGCACTAGGATGAATCCCCTTAACCCGCAAACGCACCATGGCTGCGGGGATCCGTGCTAGCGGGGCTCGGCGTCGGTGGCAAGAAACTAGAGGCGGCTCCCATCGCTTCGGCGTAGGGCAGCGGCGCATTCGTCACCAGCGCGGCAGCATCAGCTCGGAGAATGGTCAGCGGTTGCTCACCCACCGCTTGACCCACGGTTTGACCCTCGGCATCCAAATAGACCAGGTGAGGAATGCCGTCCACTTCATAGCGGAGCAGTTCCGGCAGCCAGTTGGGATTATCGACATTAAGCATTACAAAGTTGAGGTCATCAGGATGACTGGCCTTGAGGGTGTTCATATCGGCCGCCATGGCTTGACAACTCGTACACCAGTTGGCATAGAACTCAATCAGGGTGGGCTTGCCATTCGTCAAGGCCGTCGCTAGTGGTGTGGCGGCAGCCGCTTGGGCGCTCAGACCATCGCTACGGTTGGGCTGGACCACGGCAACAAAGAGCGTGACGCCGAGGGCGATCGCCGCAACCGCAATTAAACTATTGCGAATCCACTGGGAGGAGGCCGGGCTGTTCGTCATAAACTAAGAGATTAGAGAATTTATCCGGGTCTTCTACACTGTAACTTGTACAGGACAAGGTAAGACAGCCCTTTTTTAAGGCTTTTTCTAGCCACTTTTGAGCCCTTTCCTCGCTGTCTTGCCCCATTTATTCAGATGCATTATGAAAAAACGGGTGACGCTGACCTTCCCCCGTCGGGCCGTGCAAATGCCCGTCACCTATCGACTCGCCAAGGACTTTAATGTTGCAGCAAACATTATCCGCGCCCAGGTTGCCCCCAACCAAGTGGGCAAGTTGGTTCTGGAGTTGCTCGGTGATATTGATGAAATTGGCGCAGCATTGGAATGGATGGAGTCCCAAGCGATTCAGGTGTCGCTTGCCAGCCGAGAGATCGTGATTGATGAAGCGGTCTGTGTCGATTGTGGTCTCTGTACCGGCGTTTGCCCCACCCAGGCCCTGACGCTCCACCCCCAGACTGACCAACTGCAATTTGCCCGATCGCGCTGTGTGGTCTGTGAGCAATGTATTCCCACTTGCCCGGTGCAGGCGATCGCCACTAATTTCTAAGTTCTGCTCTCTCATCGCTTTGCTCTCCTGCTGACTCACCCTCTTTCTTGTTTCTCCTTGCATCCCTACCATGCGCCAGTCTCCTCTTCTCCCGGAAGACCTCAAGACCGACTCAACGGTTGAAGCCCTCCCCCTCCACAGCATTTCTTTTGAAAATACCCGCCTGGGGGTTGAACTGGCGGATGTCTTTGACCGTGATCCAGCATTGCCTGGCGTCATGCTCACCGAAGATGACAAATTCATCAGTCTCGTCTCCCGCCGCCAGTTCCTCGAATACCTTCTCCTGCCTCAAGGTCTCGATCTCTTCCTCGACAACCCCCTGCGGGTCTTCTTTCGCTACAACCGCAGTGAGTTGCTCGTGCTCCGAGCCGATACCCCCATCCTCACCGCCATGCAGCGGGCCCTCAAGCGTCCCCCCCAACTTGCCTCAGAGCCTCTAGTCGTCGAGTTCGCTGATGACCATCACGAAGTGCTCGACTTTGCCCAACTCAGCCTCGCCGCCTGGCAGCTCAGAGGGATTGAGACCCAGGTGCGTTACGAGCGTTCCCAAGCCTTGATGATCCAGAGTGAGCGCATGGCGATGCTGGGGCGTTTGGTCGATGGCATTGCCCATGAAATTCTCGATCCGGTGGGGTTTATCTGGGGGAACCTCACCCACGTCTCCAGCTACAGTCAAGATATTTTGGAGCTGATCTCGGGCTATGAGCACCATATCCCCAACCCGCCTCCCAGCCTCAAACAACTGCACCACGAGCTCGAGATTGACTACCTCCAGGAAGATTTCCCCCGCGCCGTGGAGAGCATTACCACCGGGGCGCAACGCCTGCGCGACCTGGCCACCAGCCTACAAAACTTCTGCCATGTGGATGATGTCTACCCCAAGCCTGCTAACCTCAATGGCTGCCTCGATAGCATCGTTCTCCTGCTTAAAACCCGCCTCAGCAGCGAGATTGAACTCGTCAAAGACTACGGTCAACTGCCACCTGTCTCCTGCTATATCGGACAACTCACCCAGGTGCTGGTGAATATTTTGATCAATGCGGTTGATGCCCTGCTCAACCAGGCTGTCACTCGCAAGATTTGTCAGGAACTCGACCAACCCCTGGCCCCCCATGACCCACCCCGGATCACCATTTCCACCCTGATTCTCTCTTCAAATCGGGTGCATGATGACGCCAAATCAACCATTAACCAATCGGCGGCCAAGCGTTGGGCGGCGATCCGCATTAAGGACAATGGCCCCGGTATGCCCCCCTATCAGCAGCAGCGCTTGCGGGATTCGTTCTCGGTGGCTCGCCGGGTCACCAAGGAAACCAGTCTCGCCTTGGGCTACCAGATTGTTACGGCCAAGCATGGCGGCCATCTCCGCTTTGAGTCGGAGTTGGAGCAGGGAACGTTGTTTGAGATTTTGTTGCCGCTGGTGTGAGTCATCGAAACGCATCAAGCTGTTTCAAAAATGGTAACCCAGGCTCTATTGTCAACTGCACAGGTGATAATGCTGCGGATATTCCGTTACTGCCCTACTGCGAGAGAGGAGAAACACGATGCGCTTCACCCAACTGGCGAGTTCTGGTAAAGCCCTGCTGATGGCTGCGATGCTCACCGTCTTGGCAACCGGCTGTGATGGGGCTGGATCGAGCTGGGAGGATGCACCCCAGTCTGAGTCGGATCGGTCTGGGGGAGACGCTGCCCTTGAGTCTGAAGTGGCGATCGCCGACCCTGAACCAACTCCCTCGATTCAGCAGCCCGCCCGTAACACCGAGGAATACGAGAGCATCCCCGCTCATCCCTTCCGCTCAGTCCTCGACCACCCCCTCTCGACCGTCTCCATCGACGTTGATACCGCCGCCTACACCAACACCCGCCGCTTGATCAACAACCATCAGTTGCCGCCGCAAGATGCGGTGCGCCTTGAAGAATTTATTAACTATTTCACCTACGACTATCCTCAACCCGCAGGCGACGCGCCCTTCTCGATCACCACAGAACTGAGCACTGCTCCCTGGAACCCGGAGCATGAACTGTTACTCGTGGGCCTGCAAGGCAAACAACTGGCCACAGAAGAACTGCCGCCGAATAATTTGGTGTTTTTGCTGGATGTGTCGGGGTCGATGAATGAGCCGGATAAACTGCCGCTGCTTAAGGCGGCGATGAAACTGTTGGTAGAGCAGATGGATGCGGGCGATCGCGTCGCCATTGTGGTCTATGCAGGGGCGGCGGGTTTGGTGCTCGAACCCACACCGGGCAATGAAACGGAACAGATTTTGGCGGCGATCGATGCCCTAGAAGCAGGCGGCTCCACCGCAGGCGGTGCAGGGCTTGAACTCGCCTACCGGGTGGCCCAGGACAACTTCTTACTAGAGGGCAACAATCGGGTGATTCTGGCCACAGATGGTGACTTTAATGTCGGCCCGAGCAGTGATGAGGCGCTGGTCAGCCTGATTGAGCAAAAGCGGGAAGCAAGCGTTTTCTTGACGGTTTTGGGCGTCGGTACGGGCAATTATCAGGATGCCAAGATGGAAAAGTTGGCCAACAAAGGGAATGGCAACTATGCCTATCTTGACAATATCCTAGAAGCCAAAAAGGCATTGGTCACTGAGATGGGTGGGACGCTGGTCACCATTGCGAAGGATGTGAAATTCCAAATTGAATTTAACCCTGCTTTGGTCAAGGGCTATCGGCTCTTGGGCTATGAAAATCGCGTTCTGAAGGATGAAGATTTCAATGACGATCGCAAGGATGCAGGGGAGCTCGGCGCAGGCCATTCGGTGACAGCATTGTACGAGTTGATCCCGGCCCATTCCGACGAGACGGTCGCGAAGGTGGATGCTTTGATCTATCAACCCTCTCAGGAACAGCCCACCGCAGTTCCGATCAACAATGCGGACTTGTTAACGCTGAAACTGCGCTATAAGCAACCAGATAGTGACACCAGCCAACGCCTGCAACAGGCGGTGCGGCGGGATGAGATTTGGCAAGCGACACCCTCAATGAATCTGGCGTTTGCCAGTGCGGTGGCAGAGTTTGGTCTGTTGCTGCGGGATTCGCCCTATAAGGCGAATGCCAGTTATCGGGCGGTGTTAACCCGTGCGACGAATGCTCAGGGGGCGGACTTACAGGGGTATCGAGCGGAGTTTGTCAATTTGGTGGAGCAGGTGGAGTTACTCAGTCCTTAGGGGTTTCTATGACTCAGCTTTGGACTTCTCGCCGTGTACCAGAGAATGACATGGGTATCGAGAAGAAATGTCATACTACATATAGTCTTTTAAGTCCTCTAAGGGGTCATCAAAACCCTCAGACATGATGATTTGCCCTGCCATGCTCTCATAGCCATATTTTTCTTCGAGCTTGGCTTTCTGGTCGGGTGTCATCAACGCTTCCGGTAAATCAAAGTCTTTGGGTAAAGGTAACAAAAATGTCCCCTTCATTGAACTTTCTAGAGGACACTGATTCGGTTTTCCAGATGATTCATCAGGTTGTATCGCTGCATATTGACTCGCCAAAAACTCTGTATCAAGAAATACTGCTTGTTTTACCGAATCGGGCAGCTTTTTGTCATTTCTCAAAATCGAAGTTTCTATCGTCATCGTCAACTCTCCTTCTCAATCTAATCAACCTGAGTTTCGGTTAAGCGAAGCTATCATATTCCTCAAAGTACTGAAATCTCGATGTCAAACCCGGTTGTCAGGGGTCCAGCCCCCCGACACCTCCCGCTGAGGGGGAAATTGCCCCCTCAGACTCCGGCAATACCGGAGCCAGTATTGTTGATTCTGCTGAGTTTCAGAGTCTTTCGAAATGTCTGCTTATCCAGAACTCAGGTTGAATAGTCCTCACAATTCTCTGCACGGGCAATATATTCGGTGACAAGATATAGCCTTTTGCGAA